>JAOADD010000026.1 GCA_026417495.1 Ignavibacteria bacterium | reverse complement strand
GAGTTTTAGAACATTTTAATCTTGAAGATGAATATGAAATTTCTCCTCAAGCTATAGGGAGTGAATTAAATGATAGAGTTCTTGTTGCTGTAAAAGATCCCAATAATTTAAATCATCTCCAAAAAGTCTTAAATGAAACAGATACGGAAAAAACTGATGTAATCGTTATGATTGGAAGAGTTTTTACAGATAAATATACTACTTTTGTTGATAGAGATTTACAGGAAGACGAAAGGGAATTGTTCAGTAATGTTGTAGATGTTTCTGAAAAAATTGGTAAACCAGTTATTACTGTTATTATACCAACGAATAATGCTTTTTATTCTATTATGAACACAGCGAAATTACTTGGTGTTAGAGAAGTTGTGATTGGGCTTTCTGCGAAATATAAACCTGATGTTCAACTCCAACAATTGGCACTACTTTGGGGAACAATTCAATCAGATGAGACTAAACATATAAAAATCCGAATCATAACTCAAGATAGGGAGTTCGTTGCAGAGTTATAATTAGTTAATTAATAAAATTAATTTTTTTTAGTAAGAAAATCATTAACAATATCGTTAAAATAATCAGGATTTTCTATGTTGCTTAAATGTCCTGAATTTGGGATTATAGCTAGTGTTGAGTCCCTCAATGCATTTTTCATGTCTTGTGCGTAATTTAATGGTGTCAATGAGTCATATTCTCCTACTAATATTAATGCAGGGATATCTATATTAGTTAAAAATTTCAGAGTTGATGTTCTTGTTGCAATTGCTAATATAGCCCCTATGATTCCCTCAGCAGAGTTACTTTTCATCATATTAAAAATATAATTTCTAATTTCAGAATTATTGTAATTTTTTTCTGATAGTAATTTTTTTAGATAATCATTTAAGACATTTTCTATTTTCCCATTTTTAATATCAATTATTGCATTTGAACGCATGATAAGACCTTCATCTGTATCTCTTTCTGCACGAGTATCAGCAAGTATCACCCTTGAAAATAATTCTGACTTTTTTTCCAATGCTCTTAAAATTATATAACCTCCCATTGATAACCCGCAAGCATTAATTTTAGTTATTTGCATTTTATTACATATTTCTATTAAATCATTTGCATACTCTTCAAGGGTAAATTGATTATTCTTCTGTTGGCTTTTTCCTAAACCTCGTACATCATAAGTAATAACTCTGAAATTTTCTTTGAAATAATTAACTTGTTTATCCCACATTTTACTGGTAAGTGGAAATGCATGTATAAATAACAATATTTCTCCACTACCTTCATAGTCAAAAATAGTTATTCCATCAATGATTTTTTCTTTCATATAAAAATATATTATGCTTCTATACTTGTGTAGTATTTTTAAAATGCAGTTTTATAAATCTTTGTGAGTGCCATCACAGAAACAACCATTAGAAGAGTGTTTGCAACCGCACCATGCAACAGTTTTCTCCTCAGTTATATCTATTTCCATAGGAGTAAATTCTGTATCTTTATGAGAACCGTCACAAAATGGTTGATTTGTGGATAACCCACATGCACACCACCAATATTTTCCTGGTTTTATGTCCAAAATGTAGGGTGATTTTTGAGCGATTTTTGGTTTTGCCATAATTTTTTTATTTTATTTATAAACAAAATAAAGTTTTATTATGTTCATAACAATGAATTTTTCACAAGAATTTTAAAAGCTATATTGGGAACATAGAGAAAAATTTTGACTATAAAATATAGATTCCTGTTGGTAATTTGAAAATTAAATTATAAAATATTATAAAATGAAAAGTAAAAAATTTGTTTTAGTTCTTTTTGCTCTTATAATTATTGGAACTTTATCTCATAATAAAGTTTTATCACAAACAGAAGAAGAAGTTAATTCTTTCAGTGTACAAATGACAAATTTATATTATCCTGGGGAGAAAGCATCATTGCAAATTTATTCCTACGATTATTCTGAAAAAAGTCCTCAAAAAACTAAGAAATTTGAGTTTAAAATTCTAAGAATAAAAAACATTGTTAATTTCTATTCTAATCAGTCTTCTACATATTACATAAGTACAATCGGAAAAGATAGTTCAAATCTCATTTATTATACTGAAGAAGTAAAGTCTATTACAAAAAAATTTACCTCTAAAAAAGATTATTATTATTATTACATAAATGAATTTGTTGAATTAGGTAAATTTGATATAGGGGCATATATTGTACAGGTTAAGTCAGGTAGATTTATCGCTTACACAGGATTTATTGTATCTCCATTTGGTGTAATTTCAGAAGTTGGTAACAATAATTTTCTTGCTTTCGTTGTTGATAGAAAAACTGGTGAACCAATTAATGATGCAGAATTAGAATTTTTCCAGAACGGAAAGTCAAAATTTAAAGGTAACACAAAAAATGGTATTCTTTATGGAGAGTATTCACCTGATTATAAAGAGATTAACAAGGGGGGAGTGAATGTTTTATTAATTGGTAGTAAAGATAACCAATTAATAATATCCAACCCTTACGCATTCTATATGTTTCCTGATGAAATTTATTCTGTTTATATAACAACACAGCAACCTGTATACAGAACTGGAAGTGAAGTTTTATTTAAAGCAACTATCAAAGAGAAAGATATTTATGGATTTAAATCATTTGCAAATAAAGAAGTTAATGTAAAAATAAATGATCCTAAAGGTCAAACAGTATATGAAACAAAAATGTTTTCAAATGAAAATGGTAGTATAAGTGGTTCTTATAAAATTGATGATGATGCTAATCTTGGTGATTACATTATATATATTACTATATCAGAAAACAAAATATACAATAAATCTTTTACTGTTGAGCAGTACAAAAAACCTGAGTACAAAGTAACGGTATCTACGGATAAGAGTCAATACTATGGAAAAGATGAACTCAAAGCTTCTATCTCAGCTGTATATTTTTTCGGTAACCCTGTTAGTGAAGCGGATGTTGAGTATAATATTTATAAAATTAGATACTTTACTCCGTGGTGGAAATTTACTGATTATGCATGGTGGTATGAAGACAATGAATTTTATAGTGAGGTCGAAAATGATTTTACAGGAGCACAAATGATTTTTAGTGGTAAGGGTAAACTGGATAAAAATGGAAAATTTGATTTTCAATATAATATTAATGAAGATTTCAAAGAAGAATATCCAAATTACTGGTGGTGGTGGAGAGATTATTACACTGATTATAAATATATTATTCAAGCAAGAGTCGTTGATAAGTCAAGGAGGGAGATTTCTGGTGTATCTACTATTTTTGTGACTCGTGGTGGGTTCTATACTAATATTAAAACTGGTAAATATTTTTATAAACCTGGTGAAACAGTTGATTTCAACATTAACGCTCTTAATTTCAGTGAAAAGCCAATTGAAACAGATTATAAACTGGAAATTTTCAAAACAAAGTACAGTTGGTATTATGACGATAAAAATGTTAATAAAGAATTAGTCAAAACTATTAGAGGTAGAACAAAATCTGATGGAAAATCAATCGAATATTATGAAATCCCTTCTTCGGGTTCTGAAGGGTATTATGAAGCAAAGTTGACAGCATTAGATGAAAGGGGAAATGAAATAACATCTTCAACTTCTTTTTATGTTTATAGTGGTGATACTTGGTGGTGGTATAGCCAAGATCAGAGAAGTCTACAAATCGTTTTTGATAAAGATTCCTATAAAAAAGGTGAAATATGTAAAGCTTTCATTATGACTCCTGATGAAGATGTGGATTTGATTGCTTCTGCAAAAACAGAAAATGTTTTATATTATAAAAATTTAAAAAGTAATAAAAAATCCGCAGTAATTGAATTTTTAATTGATGATAAATTCAACTCAGGTTTTGCATTTACTGTTAGTTATGTAAAAAATTTCCAACTTTATACAGAAACAAAAAAAGTTAATGTTATTCCAGAAGATAAGTTTCTAACCGTTGAGTTATTACCATCTAAATACTCTTATAAACCAAGAGAAGAAGGTGAACTAAAAATAAGAGTTGTTGATTTTAAGGGTAATCCTGTTGGTAATGCTGAAGTATCACTTGGTATAGTTGACGAAAGTATTTATTCTATTAAAGAAGATAAAACAAAGGATGTAAGGCAATTTTTCTATTCATCACTTAAAAGTTTTATCAACACTTCCTTTAATGTCCCTTCAACTATTTACGGATATTCACGACTTATCTCAATATATGAACATTTTAATCTGAAATCTGCAAAAGAATCAGAGCTTGGAACTATTAGAGGTACTCTTTTTGATAAAGATAAAAAACCTGTTGCTGGAGCTATAATTGTAATTGATGATGAATTTTATGCTGATAAAACAAGTATTACTGGTGAATTTGAATTTAAGTTACCAGAAGGTGAATATGAGATAAGTGTTTTTATGGGTGATGAGAAAAGTGATGCTGTTGCAAAAATAAAGATCAAGAAGGGAGAAATTAAAACAATTAAGCTATATACTGAAAAAGATTTAAACAAATACATAAATATCGAGCAAAAGCAATTAGAAGTTGAAACAGTGAGACCCTTAGACGGTGAAAAAGATAGAGAGGTATATGTAAAAAAGGAAGAAAAGAAAGTAAAAGGAGATGATAAACTTGTATTGCCAGAAGTTAGAAGTGATTTTAGAGATGCTATCGTTTGGTTACCGTTTATAAGAACTGATAAAGATGGATGTGCATATATTAATGTAAAATATCCTGATAATCTTACAGAATGGAGAATGACTGCTAGAGTTATCACAGAAGATACAAAAGTAGGACAGGTAATTGCAAAAGTTGTTACGAGAAAAGATTTACTGGTTAGAATGGAAACTCCTAGATTTTTACAATCGGATGATGAGCTTTCAATAACAACTATTATACACAATTATTTGAATAATGAAAAATATACTAAAGTAAAATTCTCAGTAAATGGGGTAAAGTTAATTGGTGATTCTATTAAAGAAATTAATTTACAATCAAATTCTGAACAAAGTATTGATTGGAAAATTAAGGTTGATAATCCTTACGGTTATGCTAAATTATATTGTGAAGCATTAACCAATGAAGAATCAGATGCTGTTGAGATTAATGTTCCTTTGCAACCTCGTGGCTTGGAAATGGTTAATATGATTGTTTCTGATATTTCAGAAGATTGGAAGACTGAAACAAAGTCATTTACAATACCAGATTATATTGATATTCGCTCTGCTGGAATAAAGTTTTCAGTATCGCCATCAATTGCATCAACTCTATTAACTTCACTCGATGAACTTGTTGGATATCCTTATGGATGTGTTGAGCAAACGATGAGTAGATTTCTACCATCAATTGTAGTTGCTGAAGCTTTTAAAAAATTGGATGTACCACTTTCTGACAAAACAAAAAAAGAACTTCCTGATATGGTTAATCAGGGATTGAAAAGACTATATAGTATGCAACACTCAGATGGTGGATGGGGGTGGTGGATTAATGATAACAGTAATCCCTATATGACTGCTTATGTGGTATACGGTTTAACTATTGCTAAAAATGCTGGTTATGATATAAAGAATGGAGTTTATAGTAAAGGTTTATCTGCTTTAAAATCATTGTACAATTCTGCAGATAATAATGTAACTAAAGCATATATACTTTATGTATTATCTTTATCTGAAGATAAAGATTCAAAATTTATTGAAAAAGAATTATTAAACATTAAATATAAGGATATTAATGATTATGCAAGAAGTTTAATAGCTTTATCTTATTTAAATATCGGAGATAAAACTTCCGCTCTTATCGAAATCGATAAACTTACTGAAACAGCAAAAAAGGTAGGAGAAGAATTAGTGTATTGGGAATGTTCCAATTTCCGTTATACATGGCAGGAAGATAAGGTGCAAACTACTGCAATGGCATTGAAAGCATTAGTTAATATTAAACCTGATAGTCCTTTGATTGAAAAAACAGTAAGGTGGTTGTTAATGCATAGAAAAGGTATGTCTTGGAGAAGCACTCAAGAGACTGCATTAATTGTTTATTCTTTGATTGATTATTTGATGATTTCTAATGAATTACAACCAGATTTTGTTGTCAAAGTTTTTTTGAACAATGAGATTATTTATGAAAAACCGTTTACAAAAAATGATATTTATAAAAAGGATTCAATACTTAAAATTCCATATTTTAAAATAAATAAAGGTATAAACGAAATTAAATTAGAAAAATCTGGTAAAGGTAAATTATATTTTTCTGGTAATGTTTATTTTTTTGATAACTCTGCATCTATAAAAGCAACTGAAAATTGGTTCAGAGTTGAAAGGGAATATTACAGACTTGAAAAGTACTCTCACTATGCTGAAGATAAAATTACATACAGGAAAAAATACTTCGGTGGTGAAGTTAATTCTGGTGATATAATATTTGTAAAATTGAAAGTGTACTCAAAAGAAAAAGAATTATACTATTTTATGCTTGAAGAACCTATCCCAGCAGGATGTGAAGTAGTAAAAGATGACTGGGCATATCAAATTGAAGATGAAAAGAATTATGAAGGTTATAAATATTATTTCTGGAGATGGTGGTATGCTGATAAAGATATTAGAGATAATAAAATAACTTTCTTTGCAACTTATCTTTATGGTGGAGAACATGAATTTTCATATTTGATGAGAGCTCAGATACCTGGTATGTATTTTGTAAATCCATCTAGAGCTATGCTTATGT
Source organism: Ignavibacteria bacterium (assembly GCA_026417495.1). Taxonomy (GTDB): domain Bacteria; phylum Bacteroidota; class Ignavibacteria; order Tepidaquicellales; family Tepidaquicellaceae; genus Tepidaquicella. Next base: position 31,461 of record JAOADD010000026.1, on the reverse strand, counting down.
ATTATCCTGAGATAAACGGCAATACATCTGATTTGAGAATTACAATCAAAGAATAAACATTTTATTATTATATATAATTCTTTATAAGAGAGATCTAATAATTGTATAAAAAAATTGATATTTACTTTTATTTTTCTTTTAATTAAGTTTATATGCTATTTTTTTAAATTAAATTAATAAACTATGTTAAAGAAATTATTAGTATCCCTTTTTGTAGTTGTTTTAATTTTTGCTTTTACAGCAGCTACACAAGCACAAAATTGGCCTGGTGATAGGGCAGGTAAGAAAGCAGATTATCTGTGGAAAAAGTTGAAACTTACTGATGAGCAGTATGTTAAGGTTTATCAGACCCTTCATGAGTACGAGAAGAAAGTAGATGCTTTGAAAGCTGAAAAGAAAGACAAGAAAGCCCGAGAAGAAGAAATGAAGAAGTTACAGGCTGGTGTCCATGCTGATTTTACAAAAATCTTTACAAAGGAACAGTCAGAAAAGTATGAAAAATTTAAAGATAAATTCTTTAAGAAAACCTTTGTAAAGAAGAAAAGAGTAAAGAAACTAGATCAGCAAACAACTGAAACTAAAAAGGAAGAAAAGAAAGAAGACAAGAATGTAAAGAAGGAAGAGAAGAAGGATGAGAAGAAGAAAGATGATAAGAAGAAGGAAGAAAAGAAAGAGGAAAAGAAAGACGAAAAGAAGAAATAACCTTATCTCTGGACACAAGTCTTTTAAAAGGCTGTTTGAAAACATTCAAACAGCCTTTTTTATTTTGTCTATTGTGGGGTAAATGAATAACAAAAAAAATTTTATTTTTTATAAATAATTAATGTAATTACAATATTTGATTCTTTATTTTTAATTTTTAATTATGAATTGATATATCATATTATGTAAAGTAAGAATGCTATTTAATGTTTACAATGGTATTATTATGAGACTGATTTTCTCAAATTGAAACATAAAAATTTTTTTGCAAACAAAATATTTCCTTATTAGTATATCTAATTTTGGCACGGTATTTGATAAAAATTACTCAAAAGGAACCAAACTATGAAGCAACAAATTACACATTTGGAAAAATTAGCAGAAAAAAAATTAATTTATGTCGTTTTTATATTACTGTTAATTGTTATTTTAGTTAGTGCTTTTATTTATTTTGAATCTGAATCAAAAAATCCTCTTTCAATAGGAGATATTAAATTATCCGCTTATCCATTAAAAATTCACATTGATACATTAATACCACCAGAATTAAACCTAAAGTCGACTAATGGTGATTATGGATTTGTTGAATGTGTATCAAAAATAATGGATAGGGATAAATATTTTAAATCTGATTTTGAATATAAATATAGAACTAATTCTAAAAAGAAAGTTGATAGAACTAAGTTAGAACAATCTACAGATTTAGTAAAATCATCATTTTTCTCAACCCAGGAAGATAATAGTCAAGTTCAAAATCTAGGGGAAACAAGAGTTTCACAAAAATTTAAAGCGGGAAATTTATCTTCATCTGGATATATTCCTCCTGATGCTATGGGGGCTGTTGGTCCTTCCCAATTTGTTTATATAGTTAATGGTAGAATTATTACTTATAATAAAAATACGGGACAACCTGATGGTATTATTAATACGACTACTGATAATTTTTTCAATTCTGTAAAAACTACAGGTTGGACTACAACAGACCCAAGAGTTAGATATGATAGATTATCCGGTAGGTGGATTTTTGTAATGGTAGATATGCCATATACTGGTTTAGGAAGAAATAGAATTATGATTGCTGTTAGTAATTCATCTGTTATTACGAGTTCTTCTACTATCACATATTTTTATTTTCAAGATGATACATACTATCTTGATTATCCAACTTTAGCAGTTGATAAAAATGCTGTCTATATTGGTGGAAATCTTTTCAGTACTTCAAATGGTACATTTCAAGGTACACGGGGTTTTGTTATTAGAAAAAGTTCTATTTTAGGTAGTGGTCCTATGGTTAGAACTACATTTACTTTTATTAATAATCCAAGAAGGCAAGGTATTTTTTCTCCACAAGGTATAGATAATTATGATCCTAATTCAACTGAAGGATATTTTATTGGAGTAGACAATGCATCCTTTGGGTTGCTAAAACTAAGGAGAATATCAAATCCGGGTGGTACTCCAACTTCTTCAAATGATATTAATATAAGTACTGTTCTGACTACATATTATCCATTAAAAGTACCTCATAAAGGGAATACTGGTGGTGATTTAGCTAAAATAGATGCTTCAGATGACAGACTTTTTTATGCACATTATAGAATTATCAATGGTGTAGGTGGTCTTTGGACTGCACATAATCTCCAAGTTGATAGCAATGGTGTTGCTGTTACAAATGGTACTAGAAATGGTATAAGATGGTATGAAATAAGAGATATTGAATCAGGTAAAACTCCCTATGTATATCGTGCAGGAACAATTTATGATTCTTCAAAAACTAATCCATTATTCTATTTTTATCCTGCTATGACTATAAATGGACAAGGGCATGTTATAGTTGGATTCACTTCTGCTGGTGAAAATCAATATTTAACTGCTTCATACTCCTATAGGTTAGCTACAGATCCACCCACAAAATTTAGAACAGTTATAAATTATGAAGAAAGTCAAAGCGCTTACAATGTACCATGGGAAAATTATCAACAAAGAGGTTCAAGAAGATGGGGGGATTATTCATTTACTTCTCTTGACCCAAATGATGATATGACGATTTGGACTATACAAGAGTATTGCGATTCAACTGACTCTTGGGGATGTGTTGTTGCGAAAGTACTTGCACCTACTCCACCACCTGATACATTATGGACACCTAATCCACCAACAATTACTGCTGGTATGCCATCGGTAATAGTTACAATTAATTCTTCTGTCCCTGGATTCTACGACCCGGGGAGTGGGTTCCCTAATAGAATTTCGGCATCCTGCAACCATGGAGTAACCGTAAATAGTATTACATATAATAGTCCAACTTCAGTAACACTTGATTTAAATACTCAAAATGCACAAAGAAACAGTGGTGATAATGTCGATATTTTTATCAATGTTACAATAACAAATCCTGATGGGCAAAGTGTTACGGCAAATAATATTATAAAAGTAGAAGGTGCAATGCCTGTAAAATTAGCTTCCTTTACACATTTTGTAAAAGGAAGAGATGTTAAGTTGAGTTGGACAACTACGGAAGAAATCAATAACGCAGGCTTTGAAATTTATAGGAAACAAAAAGAAAGTAATAATTGGATTAAAATTGGTTTCGTCAAAGGTAATGGTAACTCAAATACACCTGTAAATTATACATATAATGATAAGAACCTAAATAAAGGAGTTTATAATTATAAACTTAAACAAATTGATTATAATGGGAATTTTGAATTTTTTGAGTTGAATTCATCAGTTGAGATTGGTAGTCCTGTTAAATTCTCTTTACAACAAAATTATCCAAACCCATTCAACCCCATTACGAAAATTGGATTCCAGATTTCTGAACCAACAAATGCTAAATTAACAATATACGATATTACTGGTAGAGCTATGACTATTCTTTTAGATAAAAAATTAGATGTTGGTTATTATGAAGTTGAATTTAACGGAGCAAGTTTAGCAAGTGGTATCTATTTTTATGAATTAAAGACAGATTTCTTTACAGAGACCAAAAAAATGTTGCTAATAAAATAATATCTTTTTCATAACCCTTTCATTTTTAATTTAACCCTAAAAACCCGTTTGAGAAAACGGGTTTTTTATTGTATATCTCTTTCCATCCTTTCGGGTGCTGTAATTCCTATTATATCGAAACCATTTTTCAATACTTGTTTTGTTGCTAAGCATAAGTTCAATCGAGCTAAAGATAAGGTAATGTCATTGGGATTTAATACCCTGTTATTTCTATAAAACCTGTGAAAACATTCTGCAACAGAATTTAAATAGCCGATTATTCTGTGTGGTTCATATTCTATTGATGCTGATATTACTTCGTCAGGAAATTTTACAAGTTCCTTTATTAAATTAATTTCATCTGAGTTTTTTAATAAATTAAAATCTACATCAGAGAGATTTATTTGATCAAAGTCATTTATTATTTCTATACTATGCCTCAAGATTCCACAAATCCTTGCATGAGCATATTGTAAATAGTATACAGGATTTTTGTCAGATTGTTCTTTTGCTAACTCTATATCAAAATCTAAATGAGAGTTTGCACTCCTCATTATAAAGAAAAACTGTGTCGCATCTATTCCTATGTCATTAATTAAATCATCAAGTGAATAGAATGTGCCATATCTTCCACTCATCTTTAGTGATTTACCTCCCGATCTAAAAGTGACCATTTGATGAATTATTACTTTTATTTTGCTAGTATCATATCCGAGTAATTCAATACCACTTAAAACTTCTTTATATGTATCACTATGGTCAGCACCAAATATGTCAATTATCAAGTCATATTTTCTCTCTAATTTATTAATATGATATGCCATATCAGGTAGCCTATATGTATACTCTCCTGTTGATTTCATAATAACTTTATCTTGTTTTAACTTTTCTGATAATTTCAGCCATAATGCACCATCCTTTTCATAAACCAAATTTCTTTTTTTAAATTCTTCTATGATATTTATAATTGATCCATCTTTATATAAATCAGATTCATTAAAAAAAACATCATGCTTTATTCCTAATCTCTCAAGAGTTTTACGGATTGAATTAAAATTGTATTTCTCTCCTTCTCTTTTAAAAAATTCTATATCATTCGAATTACGATATTTATCTCCGTATTTGTTAAAAATTTCTTGTGCTATGTCACCAATATAATTGCCTTGATAGCCATCCTCTGGAAAGGGATACTCTTTATTAAAAATTTGTTCATATCTTGCTTGAACTGATTTTCCCAGAAGTGTCATTTGCATTCCTGCATCATTATAATAGTATTCTCTTATAACTTTATAACCAATCCATTCAAGCATATTTGCTATTGCTTTTCCTAGACATATTTGCCTCCCATGCCCAGCATGTAATGGTTTAGTTGGATTCGCACTTACCCATTCGATATTTGCTGTTTTTCCTTTGTATAAATTTGATTTACCAAATTCTGATTTCTTTTCCAATATTTCATTTATGCTTCTTAAGAAAAACTTATCAGTTGCAAAAAAGTTTATAAAACCACCACCTGCAATTTCTATCTTTTCAATATATTCAGAGTCGTATTCAAGATTTTTAATAATCTCTTCAGCAATTTTTTTTGGTGCTTGTTTAAGTGATTTTGATAAAATTAATGCTACATTCGTTGAAAAATCACCATATTGTTGAAGTTTAGGTTTCTCTATTTGTATAGCAACTTCTGGATAGTTTATATGTTTAATTGCCTGTGTAATTATTTTTACTAAGTAATCTTTCATTTTAACCATCCTTGTTCTTTATACCATTCTACAGTTTTTTTAAACCCTTCTTCAAGAGTGTATTTTTCTTGGAAACCAAGAACCTCTCTTGCTTTCTTATTTGAGCAAACCCACCTAGTTTGTGTTATATCTTTACATTTCTCAAGGTTTAGTGTAGCAGCATTTTTTGAAAAAATTGATATTAATTGTGAAATTGCACCTGCTGTATAGACAACAAAATGTGGAATTCTTATTTTAATTGCTCTTTTATTTAGTACTTTCTCAGTTGTACGGGCAATCTCATCCCAGTTATAAAATTTTGTATTACATAGAAAAAATATTTCACCGTTCGATTTATCACTCTCAGCAGCAAGTAATATACCATCTATTAAGTCTTCTATATAAATTAAACTTAAGTATTTCTCTTTAAGTCCTATTATTGCATTTAATCCTTTTGAGTAAGTTTTAAAATATATCAATATTTCTGTATCTCTAGGTCCGAATATAGCGCATGGCCTAATAATAGTAACTGGTATTTTTTCTTTTGAAAGCATTACTTCCTGTTCAGCTTTTAACTTTGTTCTACCATATGTTGTTATTGGTTTTGGAATATAATTTTCGTCTATTGGTTTATCATCGGGATTCGGTCCACATACAGCTTGAGAAGAAATAAACACAAATTTTCTTAAATTATGTTTCGTTTCTAATATAGAGTTTATGAGATTTTTTGTGATAATATAGTTTCCTTTTTCATATCCTGATTCATCTTTCGCTTTTACCACTCCTGCTATGTGAAAGATATAATCTACCTCTTCAATAATATCTTTTAAAACATTTTCCGTTAGATCATTACTTTCTATATAATTTAATTTCTTACCTTTTAACCATTGTAAATTCGAAGTTTTCCTGATTACACAATACACTTCAAAATTTTTTTCTATAAGTTTGTCAACCAAATGGCTACCAACAAAACCTGTTCCACCTGTAATAAGTGCTTTCATCATAGAAAAGAGATAATTTTTTATTAAATTATCAATAATTTAATGTATTTTCTATTAATAAATTTTTACCGATATTTGTAAGATTAATTTATTAATATGGATTTATTTCAGAAGTGTTACAATTTTACCCGTGCTGATGAAGTCAAAGCAATGGGAGTGTATCCATATTTCCGTGCTATTGAACAAAATGAAGGTCCAATTGTGAAAATTGAAGGTAGAGAAGTGATCATGGCTGGTTCTAATAATTACCACGGGTTAACTACACATCCGAAAGTTATTGAAGCTGCAAGAAAGGCTCTTGAAAAATATGGCACGGGATGCTCAGGCTCGCGTTATCTTACTGGTACATTGGATTTACATATCAAACTTGAAGAGAAACTCGCTGATTTCATTGGGAAAGAAGCAGTACTTTTATATTCTACTGGTTACCAAACTGCTCAAGGTATCATTCCGACTCTTGTTAATAAAGGTGAATATATAATTTCAGATAGAGATAACCATGCAAGTATAGTTGCAGGAAATATAATGGCTAAGGGTATTTTTGCTGAGCATTTGAGATATAAGCATAATGATATGGAAGACTTGGAAAAAACTCTCAGTTCTATACCTTTAGATGCTCCCAAATTAGTTGCTACAGATGGTGTATTTTCTACTACGGGTGATATAGTAAACCTTCCTGAGTTAAATAGAATTTGTAAAAAATATAATGCTAGAATACTAATTGACGATGCTCATTCTCTTGGTGTATTAGGAAAAGGGGGTAGGGGAACTGCATCAGAATATGGACTTGACAATGAAATTGATATGATCTTCGGAACTTTTTCAAAGACACTTGCATCTCTTGGTGGATTTGTCGCTGCTGAAAAAGCTGTAATTAATTATCTTAAACATCATTCTTCCGCTTTAATTTTTTCTGCATCACCTACTCCTGCTGCTGTTGCGGCTGCTGATGCTGCTCTTGATATTTTAATGCAAGAACCAGAAAGAATTAATAAGTTGATTGAGAATGGAAATAAAATGAGAAAAGGTTTAAAAGAACTCGGATTTAGAGTTACTGATGGAAGAACACCTATTGTTCCTGTTATTTTGGGTGATGATATGTTAACTTTTAAATTCTGGAGAAAACTCTTTGATGCTGGTGTTTTTGTCAATGCATTCGTTTCTCCTGGTGTTCCACCTAATCTTGCTATGCTAAGAACTTCTTATATGGCAACTCATGAAGATAAACATTTGAACAAAATACTCGAAGTATTCGGTGAGATTGGAAAGGAAATGAATATTATCAAATAATTATTTATGATTACATTTAAAAATTTTTTTTTCGATTCAATTTCATTCTTAATTTTTATCTTTTTACTATTAGGGTGTGATAAAAAGAATAATAGCTCTCCTGAATTTTATAATAATGAAGTAGATACTTCTTCTATTACTCCAGCTGAGTCTTTTGCTCTTACAATGGTTGATAATTTTATTGGTGAAGAAGATGAAGATTTATCTGATTATCTTGAAAATGAAATTTATCCATTAGTTTCCAAATCTGAAAAAGTAATTATTGATAAAATATCGACTTCCTTATATATACTTACCTATATAGAAAATGGTAATGAGAAAAACTTTCTCATTGAAAAGTTTTACAATCCAATTAAAGATGAGGTTTCTTTTTCTAAAAAGGAAATTAATCAAAGTGCTCGAAAATTATTTCTAAATTTAGAAAATAAATGAACAAAATCATTGCTGTTGTTGGTTTATGTGGTTCTGGCAAAAGTGAAGCTGTGAAATTTTTTACGGAAAATGGTTACTCAAAAGTGTATTTCGGGGAAATTGTTCTTGATGAATTAAAAACTAGAGGACTTGAAGTTAACGAACAAAATGAAAAATTAATTAGAGAGGAACTCAGAAAACAATTTGGAATGGGTGTTATGGCTTTGAAAAGTTTGAATAAAATTAGAGAGCTATTTAAGAAAGGTAATGTTGTTATTGAAAGTCTATATTCTTGGACTGAATATAAAATTATTAAATCTGAATTTGGGGATGCATTTAAATTACTCGCTCTTCATACTCCAAAATCACTGAGATATAAAAGATTATCTGAAAGAGATATAAGACCTTTAACCGAAGAAGAATCCATAAGAAGAGATATTAGCGAAATTGAAAATATTGAAAAAGCTGGTCCTATTGCATTTGCTGATTATCTTGTTATTAATGATGGTACAATTGAAGAGTTAAGAGAAAAATTAAAAACTATTCTATGAAAGCAAAAGACTATATTTCATGGGATGAATATTTTATGGGTATTGCTTTACTTTCTGCATATAGAAGTAAAGACCCAAATACTAAAGTAGGTGCATGCATTGTTGATGAAAAAAATAAAATTGTTGGTATTGGTTATAATGGTTTTCCTATTGGTTGTAGTGATGATGAACTTCCATGGGAAAAGGAAGCACCAAATATCAATGATACCAAATATCCTTATGTTGTTCATGCAGAAGCAAATGCAATTTTAAATTCAACAAAGGATTTGCATGGAGCGAGAATGTATGTCGCTTTATTTCCATGTAATGAATGCGCAAAACTAATTATTCAAGCAGGTATTAAGGAAGTTTTATACCTCTCAGATAAGTACAAAGACTCCGATAGCGTAAAAGCATCAAAAAAAATGTTTGATATGGCAGGTGTTAAATATAGAATTTTGAAACTTGATGGTAAAAAAATTGTGTTGGAATTTCAATCTTATCTTTAGTATTTTTAAATTATAAATTTGTTCTTTTCTATATCTTCAGGATGTATTTTAAAGGGAATCCGGTGAGAATCCGGAACTGTCCTAGCAACTGTAACAGTTAAATCCATTTCCATTACCACTGTCCTTTTATGGATGGGAAGGGGAGATGGGAGACTTTATAAGTCTTACTGAAGTCAGGAGACCTATCCTGAGGAGGTTTCTTCATACAATCTTCCAGGTAAAGATTGTGAAGAGTTAATTTGTTAAATCCTTTAGCCTTCAGAATCTTTACTGGATTTTGAAGACTAAAGGATTTTTTTTTAATGAATTAAATAAAAAAATATGGACAAAAAAATTATTTTCATTTTTGTTTTATGTTTTGTATCGATGTCAGCTTTCGCACAATATGATTCTACTAGTTATAAAACTGATGAAATTGTTGTTTATGGAAATAAAGTTCAACATTCATTACTTTATTCTCCTGTGGATGTAAAGATTTTTCTAAAACAGGATATAGATAATTTAAATGGGGGAAAATTGTATGATGTTATTAATTACTGCGGAGGGGTTCATCTAAAGTCATATGCTGGAATTAATTCTTTAAAAACCATTTCTTTTAATGGTCTGGGTGCTGAACAAAGTGCTGTTCTGTTAAATGGAATAAAGTTAAATTCTCAACAGAATTCTCAAGTTGATTTATCTATGATTCCATTGGAAGATGTTGAAAGAGTTGAAGTGTTAAATAGCGGATATGGTTCGTTATATGGTTCAGATGCTTCTGGAGGTGTTATTAATATCCGAACTCAGGATTTAAATTTTTCAAATGGGAAAAAATATCTTTTTAATTGGCGATTTAACTCAGCTGCTGGTTCATATGGGTATTATAATTTAGGTTTTAACACTATATTTTCAAACAAAATTGCTTCAATTAGTTTTGGATATAATAAAGAAAAATCTAACAATAATTATGACTTCTATTACAATAATGGAATTAATTTAATCAAGCAAAAGAGAGAAAATGCTTCATTCTCGGGGAATAAATTTACTTTAAATTCTAATTTAGAACTTTGGCAAGATTTTAGTATTAATTACTACGGATATTATTATTTGCTTGATAGGAATCTCCCCTCAGCTTTAAATTCATTTTTTACTATGACTGAAAAACAAAAAGATAGAAGTTTTGTTAATATCATAAAAGCTGAATATAAGAAAATTGATAATTTTTCTTTTAAGACTCAATTTGGTTATCAAGAAAATATAATAAATTATGAAGCAATTGGTTTGTTCAGGGATTATTATTCAAATAGAAATTATGTAATTCAACTTGAAGGTACTAAATTATTTAATAAATATTCTATTTATTCTGGTGCTGAAATAAATTATAATACTTTTGAGAGTGAAACAATTAAAAATATAAAAAGAACGCTTACGGGAATTTTCATAACAGGAGAGTTTAATGTAATTGATAATCTTAAAATCTTTCCTTCTTTAAGATATGAATCCGCTTCTGATGTAGAATATAAAAAATTATACTCTAAATTAGGAATTAATTTAAGACCCATTAGAACAGAAGATTTTCATATAAGAGTTAGTATTAGCAACAATGGAAGAGTTCCTGCATTTAATGATTTATATTGGATACCTGGTGGAAATCCTGACTTAAAACCAGAAAATGCTCTTAATATAGATGCAGGGTTTATTTATGGTTTTAAACTAATTGGAAATAATTTAATAGATTTTAATTACACTAATATTTTTATGAAAGATAAAATTACCTGGTTATATAATCCTCAATTAGGTATCTGGACTCCTGTAAATATTGGAAAGACACTATCAAATATTTTCTCAATAGATTTTAAAAGCATATATAATTTAGGAACGAATATATCACTTGTAATAAACGCAAATTATACTTACAACAATGCTAAAAAAGTAAATGAGGATTATATTGGTGACTTATCTAAAGATAAACAATTACCTTATGTGCCAATCGATTTATTTAAGCTTGATTTAAATTTTATGTATAAAGATTTAGGAATTAATTTATTCTACAATTTAATTGGTAAAAGATATTCTGATGCACAGAACACTGAATCTTTAAATCCTGCTGGTGTCCTTGACGGTAATGTTTATTATAATTTAAAATTTGATTATTTCAGATTGAGATTAACATTTGAGATAAATAATATTACAAACACAGATTATTCTATTATGCCTGGTTATCCTATGCCATTACGAAATTATTTATTAAAACTTTCCTTATTTAATTGAAAAATGTGTTCATAAAAAGTAAATTCAGATATATCTAAATCCTGAAATGGATATTAAAAATAAGAATAATGTTAATTCAATCCATATTTACTATGGTGATGGAAAAGGAAAAACAACTGCTGCTTTAGGATTAGCTTTAAGAGCAATCGGTGCTGGTAAAAGAATTACAATTATCCAATTTGACAAAGGTGGCAGCGATGAATTCTACTCAGAGCGAAGAATTATTAATTTTTTAAAGGATAAGGGATTCAAAATAAATTTATATTCAACTGGTAATTTTAGAATTGATAAGAAAAGAAGATTTAGATTCGAAAATATTAATTCTGACTATGAAGAAGCATTAAGTGGATTAAAACTCACTAAAGATTTGATATCAAAAGGTAAACAAGATATTCTGATTTTAGATGAAATAATTTCTGCTGTTTACACAAAATTACTAAGTAAAAAGCAAGTAGAAGAAATTATTGAATTATATAATAAAAATCGTAATTTTGAACTTATCCTTACAGGTAGGAAAATTTGGAAAAAATTAAAAGATTCTGCTGATTTAATAACTCAAATGAAAAAGATTAAACATTATTTCGATAAAGGAATTATTGCTAAAAAAGGAATTGAATATTAAATTAAAATTTTAAAATGATAATACCATATTTAGATAAAATACCTGTAATTGATGATAGCGTTTTTATTGGTCATGGTTCTGTAATTATTGGAGATGTAATTCTTGAAAAAGATGTTAGCGTATGGTTTAATTGTGTTGTTAGAGGGGATGTAAACTTTATAAGAGTAGGGGAGAGAACAAACATTCAAGATGGAGCTATATTACATGTTACTTATCAAAAATATCCTTTGATTATTGGTAAAGATGTTTCCATTGGGCATGGAGCAATCGTTCATGGTTGCACAGTAAAAGATAATGTTCTGATTGGAATGGGTGCTTTACTCTTGGATAATTGTATAATAAATTCAAATTCTCTTGTTGCAGCGGGAGCGCTCATTAAAGAAAATTTTATCGTTCCTGAAGGTGCACGAGTTGGGGTCATCCTCGCAAAAATTATAAGAGATTTAACCTCCGATGAAATTTCTTTAATAAAACAAAGAGCGCAAAATTACATTATGTATGCAAAAAATTTTAAGAAAAATTAATCAAATATTTTTTTAGAGAGATTTATGAATGTAATGGGAAAAAAAGTATATTGACAAAATAAATTTTTATTACCATATTTAATTATGCATAAATTAACAGGTAAACAAAAGAAAATTCTTGATTATTTAGAGAAGTATATTAAGGATAATGATTATCCTCCAACATTGAAAGAAATTGCAGATTACTTTAATTTAACAATTGGGACTGTACAAGACCATATCTATGCGCTTGAAAAGAAAGGATATATTTCAAGGAAAAGAGATACAGCTCGTGGATTCAAAATAATCAAGAATTCAGAAGGTATTTCAAAACCGATAAAACAAGATTTTGAATTAATTCCTGTGTATGGTAATGTAGCAGCTGGTGAACCAATTTTTGCAAATGAAAATATTAATGGGTATATATCCATAGAGAAAACTCCGAGAGGGCATAAAATGCACTTCGCTTTAAAAGTGCAGGGGGATAGTATGATTGACGCTGGTATTTACGATGGGGATATTGTTATCGTAAAAAAGCAAGATACTGCTGAAGATGGAGATATAGTTATTGCTTTAATAGATGATGAAGCAACTGTAAAAAAGTTAAGAAAAAGTAGAATTCGTATATATCTTGAAGCGGCTAATCCTTATTACAAATCAATAATAAGTCGTCCGTTTAAAATTTTAGGTAAGGTTATTGAATTAAGAAGAAATTACGAGAAAATCAAATTATAAATTTAACCGAGAATAAATATAATCAATATTTTTAAAAAACCTTTTTAAATCAAATATATCATTTAATTCATTTTCTGAAAGATATTCCCTTATTTTTTTATTACTGTAAATTTCATTTTTAAAATCTAGATTTTCATTCCAGCATTTCATAGCGATATCTTGCACTATTTTATATGATTCTTCTCTTGTTAATCCCTTTTCAGTTAATTTTAGCATCACATATTGCGAGTTATACAGTCCTTTTAATAGGCTTAAATTATTACTTATATTATTTTTATTAACTACTATATATTTAAGTAAATTAACTGTTTTATTTAAAGTATAATCTAATAATATGGTAGAATCTGGGAATATAACTCTTTCTGCTGAAGAGTGTGATATATCCCTCTCGTGCCATAATGCTACATTTTCTAAAGCAGGTATTGTATTTGCACGTAATATTCTTGCCAACCCACATATCTGCTCAGCTGTTATTGGATTCTTTTTGTGTGGCATTGCAGAAGAACCTTTTTGACCTTTTGTGAAACTTTCTTCTAATTCTAAAACCTCAGTACGTTGAAGATGCCTTATTTCCAGTGCTATTTTTTCCAAAGTTGTCCCTATAATTGCAAGTGTGTTAATATATTGACAGTGTATGTCTCTAGAAATTATCTGAGAAGATATTTTACATGGTTTCAATTTTAGTTTTCTACATACATATTCCTCGATCTTTGGGGAAAGATAACTATATGTTCCGACAGCTCCCGATATCATACCTACACTGGAAACATCTATTGCTGTTTTCATTCTTTCTATATTTCTATTCACTTCATCGTACCAATTAGCAAATTTAAGCCCAAGTGTAATTGGTTCTGCATGGACTCCATGAGTTCTACCAATCTGTGGTAAATATTTATATTTTTTTGCCTTCTCCTTCAAAACCTGTTTCAATAAATTTAAATCCTTCAAAATAATTTCTCCTGCTTGTTTCATTTGAACCGCTAATGTTGTATCAAGGATATCAGAGCTTGTTATTCCAATGTGAATAAATCTTGAATCAGGTCCAACATTTTCAGCTACATTAGTTAGAAAAGCAATTACATCATGCTTTATTACTTTCTCAAGTTCATTTATTCTATTTATATCGAATTTTGCTTTTCTTTTGATATTATTCAGAGATTTTAATGGAATTTTACCTTCTTTTGCTAATGCTTCGCATATTAGTATTTCGATATCAAGCCAGATTTTAAATTTATTCTCATCTGTCCAAATTTTTGCCATTGCTGGTAGTGTGTATCGTGATATCATATGTTTATTATTTTAATTTTTTAGATTTAAATTTAAAAAATAATAATTATAAATCATATCCTATTGTAAAATAAAATGTATTTGGTCCCCAGACCAAATTATTCTCGATTCCTTCATTAATATAAAAACATTTTCCAAATGAAAAACTCGCTTTTCCAAGCGGAGTACTAAAAATTGCAGAAAGTCCCATTCCATGTCTTAAATCTATTAGTTTAATATCGGAGGTATTATTCCAAATTCTTCCTAAATCATATCTGTATGACAAGTATGTATCAAAGAATATTTTAAATGGGAGTTTGTATCTAAATTCAAGTGATGAGATAAATAATTGTCTTCCTGAGATTTCATCTTCCACCATACCCATAAAATTATTTTCTCCTCCCATAAAAAACCAATCATTTAAAGGAGTTGCATTATCTGCAAATGCAAACAAGAACTTTGGTTTTAAGGATAATGACTTATCTATTGCAAAATAATGTTCAAAATCCAAATACAGTTTTGAGTAAGCTTCAGAACCTCTTAATTGATTTTGTGCTGTTTCATAATAATATTCTATAATTGTACCTTGATTTGGAAAGGGATATTCATCTTGCGTATCAATTTTTCCACCAAATTTTAATTTGAAAACTCTTGTTTCGAAGTCAAAATTTGTATTACTTATATTTTTCGTTTTAAAATTTTCTATTGATATTTGCGAGTATACTGTTCCTATCTTTTCCAACTGTGTGCCTACCAGTAAACTGGCTCCAAATTTTATATTTCTATATTCACCAAGTTGTGTAATAGAAAATGAATTATTAGAGATATCTTCTCTATATAAATAGTGATTAACAAATGTGTAATATCCAGATAAATTAAATGTGAAATCTGTTTTAAAAATTTTGTTCCTGTTTATATCAAACTTCAAATCAAAATTACGCAAGCCACCAATTAATGATAGTCCTATCTCAGTTCCCGTTCCAAATACATTCTGGTCTCTTATATCTACAAAAGCTTGAAGGTTCCTCTCATTATCAGCTCTTAAAGCTAGACTTAAAGTTTTTGAACTCTTTTCTACTAAATTTATGGTTAAATCTTTACTATTACCTGTGTTCAAGATGTTGAAAGTTAACTGTGTGAATAAATTAAGGCTGTATAAATTCCTTAGATCATTTAATATTTGGTTTTCTGTTATTGGTCTTTGATTATTAATTGTTAGTTCAGATAATATCATTTCCTTTTTCGTGGTTATATTTCCTGTAACGATTATATTATTAATAAGTCCATTATCAAATTCTATTTCTAAAATACTTTCACTCCAATTAAAATAAAATTTTGTAATATCTATTGAACTATATCCATGAGATTTTAATTGTCCCAACAATGTTTCATAAAGGGTTTCTAATTTCTTATAATTTAATATTTTATTCAAATTTGCTTTTGAAAATTCATTTATTGTCGAATCTAAAAATCCGTATTTTGAGTTTGTTTTTATTGACTTTAAAATTGGATTTTCTTCAAATGCATATTTTAAAATTAGCTCACCATCTTTCCTAAATATTTCTGCTTTTACATCTCTAAAATAACCAAGATCATATAAATTACGCATAGTCTTTTCTATGGTAATATATTTTACAAAATTATTTTCTTGATAGGCAATTATTCCTGTTTTAATACTATCAGGTATTAATGGTGAGTCTATAATTACCTTTGGATTTATGATAAAATAATTAAATTGTGGAGATGCTGCTGCTTCTAGAGAATCTAAAGATTTTTTAAGTTCTTCTATTCTTAAATATGTGGATTCTTCTCCTTTACTAATAAGAAAATTTATATTTGAAAAGTCTTCAGCATTGTGCCTACCTATTTCTGGAGTTATAGTGAAATTTGATTTCTTCAATTGTTGTTCGTTTAATCTTGCCATTGTTATTGAAACAATCTGATCTGCTGTGTTAATTGGGTTCTCTTTTAATTCCTCTTCTGTTTTTAAAGGACTTGTAGAATTAACTGTTATCACATAATCAGCACCATTTTCAAAAGCAACATCTACAGGAATGTTTGCTGTTAAACCTCCATCTATTAACAATCTACCTTTTATTTGCATTGGCGTATACAATAGTGGAAATGTAAAAGATGCTTTTACGCATTCGGTTATATTTCCATTTGATAATACCTCCCTTGTTCCTTTATTTAAATCTGTTGCAACTGAAAAAAATCTATATTTAATATTACTGAAATCATAATTAGGTCTATATCTAGAATTGAGAAAAAGTGTGTTTAATATTTCAGTAATTTGTTGCCCACTTGACAGGGAAGTGGGAATAACAGGTTTTAAACCTTCTAATGAAACAGTTAATATACTTTTGTCCTGAATACTTTTTTGTATTGGGAAAAGCTGTTGTCGATTATATTTGTTTGTTAATTTTAAATTTTCTGTCCAGTTAATATTTCTTGCTAATGAATCAAGTTCGTTTGCAGTATATCCTGATGAATATAATCCACCTATAATAGCTCCAATGCTTGTTCCTACAATCATATCAATTTGAATTCCACTTCTTTCAAGTGCTTTTAATACCCCTATTTGGGCAAAACCTCTTGCTCCACCTCCACTTAAAACAAGAGCTACTTTCTTCAAATTATATTTTTTAGAAAAAATATTAAATCTGTTTGTATCAAAGTTCTCTTTTGGCCTTAAAGGTAATGTAAGTACAGTTTTATTACTATCAGGATTGATTTGTGAATATGCTACATTAAATATATTACAAAAAAAAATTAATAATAATGATATCAATATTTTCTCAAACAACCTGTTTTTCATTTTTTACTAAATTAATAACTAAACCAATTAAAATAAATAATATACCTACTGCTAAACCTGGATATAAAGGTTCTAAATCTAAAAGGTACTTTTGCGTTTTTTCTGTTTGTAACAAGTTACCGTAGATAAACCAAAATAATGAAACAAAAAAACAGGATATCATCGCAACTAAAATAAACCCTCTTTGGATATAATTTTTTTTAAAATAAGAAAATAATATCGATATTAAAAGTGGTGGTATTACAAGAGTTCCTATTGTATACCACATTTCAACTACAGAAGGAATTATAAATGGTATTATGAAAGATATTATGGATGTAATTACAATTCCTATTTTTGATAAATCTATATAACTTGTTCGTGAAGCGAATTTAGGAAATGATTTCATAATGTCATTTCCAAATGTAGTAGCGGATATGAAAAGGTACGAGTGAAAAGTAGACATGATTGTAGCAAGTAGTGAAGTAAAAAAGAAGCCTTTTAAAAATTGTGGTAATATACTATCTGCAAGTGCTGGATATGCTGCAACTGGATTATTTAAATTTTTCAAATGAGATGCAGCATATAAACCTGTAGTTACAGTAAGAAAATCAAATAAAATCCAGAAGATTAGGGATATAAGTACCCCATTTCTAGCAACTTTTGCACTTTTTGCTGCATAACATCTTTGATGAAAAGATGGGTCAACAAGAGCCCATGAACCAATAAAAAACCAAACTATAATATATAGTGTGCTATGATTACCTGTTAAAGAGAAATAGTTTCCCGATAAATTGTTTTTCAAATATTCGATTCCACCTAATTTGAAGAAACAAAAAGGTAAGATCATCATGAAACCTGCAAACATTATGATAAATTCTAATATATTAACTCTTACATCTGCTTTCAAACCACCTCTAAACAAGAATATTATTGAAACAAAAAGACTGATAATCATTGCAACCCATAAATCAAGCCCAAAAATCATTTGAACTAATATTCCAAGCATAAACAAATATGGTGCGGGTGTAGTAAGAAAGAATATAAATATTGAACCAATTAGACTAACTTTTTTACCAAATGAAATTTCCAGTTTTTCAGGTATAGTTCTTAATTCTGATTTCCTGATTTTTTCAGCAAAAAAGAATGCAAATATTAATATGAATATATAATAGGGGAGAGCGTTTAGTAACCAACTTGAAATACCATATCTAAATGTAAATTCTCCTACTCCAAGAATTCCACCATAGAAAGTTGATACTAATGTTGCAACAAAAGCTGGTAGAGTTATCGTTCTACCAGCAACTAAATAGTCTGTTAAATTACCATCAGTTCTCTTTGTTGATGTCCCTAAATATACGCAGATTATAAAATAAATTATTACTATTATATAATCGCCTATACCGAAATTAATATAGTTCATATTGTTTTATAAGAAATGCTTTCTGAATAAAAGTAAATCTCCATCTATAAAACTTATCTCTACTTTTTTTGTATTAGAATAATTTAAAGTTCCTTCTCTTATCCCAAGTATTAAGTCTTCATTATTGAGTGGGTATTGTAGACCTTTTGTTTTTATCCCTTTCGCATAAGGGAATGGTAATAGTGAAATAACCTCATTGACTTTATATTCAAACCTTATTTTATTTTTTATGAAGTTTGTTATGTATTCACTATCGACAAAATAAATATCCATTTTTTTGTAATACCTTTTCATTATGCTAAAATTATTCAAACTGTGGTCTGGTCTCAAACTCATAAAACCAAAAACATAAATTTCTCTTATCCCTTTTTCTTCAAGATGCAAAAGTGATTTTTCAAAATCGGTTGTCTCTTGCTCAGTAAATTTCATTACTAAAACATTTCTCTTTAAATAGTATTTAAGCGTTTCCATTGTAGCAGAATCGAGATCTCCTAAAATTACATCTGGTAGTATTTTACTTTTTCGCATTAAGTTTGCTGCACCATCTGCAAAAATGATATAGCACTTACCCTTGATAAAATATTTATAGATTTTTTCTTCTGGTATATATCCATTTAAAAATATAATTCCTCTTTGTTTATTTTTTCTCATAAAATCATTTAATATAATTTTATACTTGATTATTTTATCTAAAATACTGTGTTAATATTGTAAAAACAATAAATTTAATTATCTAAACTTATGACCTTTCTTAATCCAATATTGCTATTAGGATTACTTGCTGTGCTTATCCCTATAATTATTCACTTATTAAATTTCAAAAGAGCAACTAAAATTGAATTTAGCTCTCTCATGTTCTTAAAAGAAGTAAAAGAAAAACAGGTTCATAAAATTAAAATAAAAGAATTAATACTGCTTATTATAAGAATTCTAATTATAACTTTTCTTGTACTTTCATTTTCTAAACCTTTTATCAAGAGTGAAAGTTATGGTGATGCTACTAAAACGAAAACAGCGGTAATTTTATTTGACAATTCATTTAGTATGGAAGTCTCTCAGCAAGGAAAAAATTTGGTTGAGATTGGAAGAGACGTATTGAATAACATCAAAAAAAATTATAACTCGACGGATTATTTTTTTATTTTAAGTCCAAATCTTGAATTTACACAAAACATTAACGATACTAACATATACAGAGTATCATATACTCCTTTCAACATACCACAACTGCTTGATGAAGCAGAAAACCTTTTTAATAAAACACCAGAAAATTTTTCTGAATTATTCATAATATCAGATTTTCAGAACCGTAATTTTTTACCTGAGACCTATAGAATTAAAGAGAATTCTCCTCTGAAAAGCTCACACTTATACTTTATCCCTGTCCTTAAACGACAACCTGCAAATATTGCTATTCAATCAATTGAAAATTTATCAGGAATAAGTGATTTGTTTACGGAATCGAAATTCAGAGTTAGAGTCAAGAATTTTAATAGTAATCAAGTATCTAATAAAAAGTTAAATATTTTCTTTAATGATAGTTTGATTTTTGAGAAATTTTTATCATTCAATGCAAATGAAATTCAAAATATTGATTTTAATCTGAAACCAACTAAAACTGATAAATTTTATATTTATACTGAATTACAAAATATTGATAATTCATATGATGAAATCATCAAAGACAATAAATTTTACTATGCAACTAATTTACAAAATGGTATAAAGGTCTTTATTCTATCGGAAAGTGACAGGTATTCAGAGTATTTAAAATTAGCAATTCAATCTTATAATGCAGTTCAAGAAAAGGAAATTGTATCTTTTACGCTATCAAATAAAGTGGATAAGAATATTAATAATTATAATGTACTTATTTTAAATTATAAAAATAGTTTAAGCTCAGAAGAAATTTCATATATTGCAGAATATCACAGAAATGGTGGTGGAATTATGATTTTCCCAAGTGTCAGCACTAATTTAGATAATCTTAATTTGTTGTTAAAAGAAATTTCTAATTCTACCATAGAAAAACTTATTGATGTTTATGATAAAGAGAATATTAGATTAAAATTTTCAGAATTGAATCACTATATTACCGATGGTATATATAAATTTAAAGACAAAGAAAACTCTGAGTTAAGTCTCAAGGAAACACCCCTTATATCAAAGTATTTTAAATTAAATAAAACCGATGCAATTACTCCTATTATAAAAATAAATAACGAAGAGTCGTTTCTCTCTGAATCAAGGGATATCTACGCTCCCGTGCTGTTATATTCTGTTTCTGCAGATTTATTAATGTCTGATTTTCCATTAAAAAATATTTTTCCTGTCTTAATTGTAAAGGGAATTTATTATTTGTCATATAAAAATTATTCCAATAATTTAATCTCTGGAAAAACAGGAATCATTTTCCTGAAATCCAATTTTAATTTTATTAATGATGCTAATAAAAATATAATTGTAAGTAATAATTTTAATAAAGGATTCGTTTCTCTTTCAGCTACTGGTGGTTTGGAAAAACCAGGTTTGTACAACTTTTCTGATTCATCAGAGAAGAATGCACAATATATTACCGTAAATATTGATACATCTGAAAGTAATATGCAATTTGCTGATAGTAAGATGATAGAGTCAGTTTGTAAATCTTACGGTATCGAAAAATATGAAATAATTGAAGATCCTGCTAAGTTAGATGAAGTCTTGTTCAAAAATAGAAATGGAATAGATTTAACAAATTTGTTTTTATATCTTGCTATTGCGATGATTGTAATTGAAATATTATTTGTAAAAATATTTTTTAAGAAATTTTAAAAAAACAAAAATGCAAAATAACTATACTCAACAACCTCCTTACCCTACAAGTAAATCTGAAACAAGCTCAAAAGCATTGATTTCATTAATACTCGGAATATTATCTTATTTTGTTTGCCCTTTAGTTTTTGGAATTGTTGCTTGGGTTTTGGGTGCAAGCGAACTTAACGATATTAAAGAAAACAAGTCATCTCCTGATAATAAAGCTATGGCTATGGCGGGTATGTGGTTAGGAATTATTAATGTAATAATTGTTTTCTTAACTATAATTATAATTGTTATACTTATTATGTTTTTTGCTTTTACTATCCCGTTTGTTTCAGTAAGTTGAAATTTATTTCTTTAAATCTCACTATAGTCTCCTATATTATATTCATTTTTTTGTCCTCTAATCTTTGCATACTCTCCTATTAGAGAGTCTTTCAATATTGAATTTTCGATTTTGCAGTTCTTTTCTAATATTGAATTTTCTATAATTGAATTCTCTATTATACAATTGTCTGATATAGATACATATTCTCCTATTATACTATTATGAATTTTAACATCTTTTCCAATATAACAGTAGTCTTTGATTAAACTACCTTTTATTTTATATGCCAGGTTCATTTTTCTTAATAAATATGCATTGGTTTGAAGAACACTCTCTTTATTGCCACAATCAAGCCAATTATCTACTTTAAATGTAATCATCTTTTCTCCTTTTGATAGATATTCACTTAATGCATCAGTTAATTGGTATTCATTACTTGTTTTAATATTTCTCTCAATTATATACTCCAAACTTTCAAATAAGAGTTTTGAATTATTTATTTTATATATACCAACAATTGCGTTATTAGAAGGGGATACTTCAGGAGATGCTGGTTTTTCTACAAATTTTATTATAAATCCATTATTATCTGTCTCAACAACTCCAAATCGTCTCGGGTCTTCAACTGGTTTGACACCTATAACTGAATAATTATTTGAAATCATCTCTTTTAGCGGTATATCAAAGAGAGTATCACCCAGAATAATCAAAATTGATTCATCTCTAAAAGCTGTTTTGGCGCAAAAAACTGCATGTCCAAGTCCTAATGGTTTTTCTTGTTTTATAAATGTGAACTTGAAATTAAACTCTTTCCTTAAATATTTCTCTATCATTTCACTCATTGCACCTGTTATCAAAATTATTTCAGATACAAGGTTATCATTAATTAATTGTTCTACTATGTAATGTATCATAGGTTTCCCTGCTATATTCATAAGTACTTTTGGTTTGGTTAAAGTATGCGGTCTTAATCTTGTCCCTTCTCCTGCAACTGGAATTACTGCTTTCATAGATTTATTTTATATGTTTTTTCAAAATATCGGCAAAGTGATTTAAAATACTATCTAGTTTATCTTTGTCCTTTGCTCCTGCTGTTGCCATTTGTGGTCTACCACCACCTCTTCCACCAAGTTCTGATGCAACATCGGATACTATTTTTCCCGCATTAAGGTTTTTACTTTTAATTAATTCATCTCCAACAGTGCAAAGTAGATTTATTTTTTCATCAATTATGGTTGCTAGTAGTCCAACTCCGCTTTTAAATTTCTTACGCAATCTATCACCAACTTCCCTTAATTCGTCAATATTGGATAAGGTAACACGTTTTGCTATATATTTTATACCATCTATATGCTCTGCTTCTTGAATGAATTTATCAATTTCCTCATTCACTCTTTCAACATTTTTTTTCATCAATTCTTTTTGTGATTTCTTTTTGTACTCTTCAAAATCTATCTTTAAATTTCTTAATTCCTTTGTTAGTATTAAATATTCATCATATAATGATTTAATTAATTCAGTATCTTTGTAGTCTACATTATTCAATTTACTTTTAAATTCTTCAAATTTAATCTTTAACTCTTTTGTAAGTTCATTTGGTAAATTCTCGAGTTCATTGATACTCTCTGACGCTTTTTCTTTTAAATACTTAATATTTCCTTTCCCTGTAACAGCAATAATTCTTCTGACCCCAGCTGCAATACTTTCCTCTTTTATAATTTTAAAATATCCAATATCTGATGTATTTTTTATATGTGTACCACCGCAAAATTCTGCACTGAAATCCTCTCCCGTTATTACAATTCTTACTTTATCTTCATATTTATCACCGAAAAATTTTCTCACATTTGGGATTTTTTCTGCTTCTTTTATGTCAATTTCATCTATAATTTTAACATCTATTTTTGCGAGAATTTTTTCATTAACTATATTTTCTACTTGATCTATTTCCTTTTGTGTTAGCTTTCTGTAATGCGGAAAATCGAATCGTAAATATTCATCTGAAACTAATGAACCCATTTGTTTTACATGTTCCCCTAAAACTCTTCTCAATGCTTCATGGAGTAAATGAGTTGCTGTATGATTTCTTTGTATATCTTCTCTTCTCTCATAATCAATTTGAGCAATTACTTCTGTTTTTGGTATTTCGTAAACATCATTAGTTTCTACTATTAAAATATTTCGGTCTTTGACATCTATAACTTTAAGCTCTTTTCCATTTGGTAATAATATTTTTCCTGTATCACTTATTTGTCCACCTGACTCTGAATAAAAAGGATTTGTTTCAACAATCACTACTAATTTATCTCCTAATTTGAAACTATCTAGAATTTTCGTTTTAATCCCTTCAGGTTTTACATTATATGGATTATAATATAAATTATATTTGTTTAAATTTGACTCAATATCTTTCAAGTTATATTCAGATTCTAACTCAATAGATTTTCTTGCTAGTCGTGCTCGTTCTTTTTGTTTCTCCATTTCTTTATCAAATCCTTCTATATCTACTTCTAATCCTTTTTCTTTTGCCATTACTTGTGTAAGATCAAGTGGAAAACCATAAGTATCATATAATTTAAATGCATCTTCACCTGGAAAAATTTTCTTTCCATCAGATTTTATTTTCTCGTATATTTCATTAAATAGCTCGATACCTCTACCTAATGTCAAATTGAAATTTTCCTCTTCTGTTTTAATAATATTCTCTATATAATCCTGTTTCTGCTTTAATTCTGGAAAAATGTCTTTATATATTTCTGCGATTGTTGATACAACATTAAATAAAAATGGTTCCTGAATTCCAATTTTCATCGATAGTCTTGATGCTCTTCTTAAAATTCGTCTTAATACATATCCTCGACCTTCATTAGATGGGATTGCACCATCAGCAATTGCAAATGTTAAGCATCTTATATGGTCTGCAATTGCATTTATTGGTGATTTATTTTCATCAGTATATTTTATATTTGTGGTGTCTTTAATTTTATTTATTATTCTTTCAAAAATGTCAATTTCATAGTTTGATTTTTTCCCTTGCAAAACCCTTACTATACGTTCGAATCCCATACCTGTGTCTATATGTTTTTTGGGAAGGGGAGTTAACCTACCAGTTTCATCTCTATTATATTGAATGAAAACAAGATTCCAGATTTCAATTACCTCTTCATTATTTGCATTTATATCTTCTTTTTTGCATAAGTTTTCTGTTAAATCTATATGAATTTCAGAACATGGTCCACAAGGCCCTGTTTCGCCCATTTCCCAAAAGTTATCCTTATCACCAAATCTTAATATATGCGTAGAATCTATGTCAGTCTCATTTTTCCATATATTATATGCTTCATCATCAGTATGGTGAACAGTTGCCCAAAGTCTTTCCTTGGGTAATTTCCAAACTTCCGTGAGCAATTCCCATGCCCATCTAATTGCTTCTGTTTTATAATAATCACCAAAAGACCAATTACCGAGCATTTCAAAAAATGTATGATGGTACCCATCAAGACCTACTTCTTCAAGGTCGTTATGTTTACCACCAGCACGAATACACTTTTGCGTATTTGCACATCTTGTATATTCACGAGATCCAGTTCCCAAAAATACATCTTTGAACTGATTCATCCCAGCATTGGTGAATAGTAATGTTGGATCTTCGTAAGGAATTAAAGAAGCTGAAGGTATTATTCTGTGGCCTTTACTTTCAAAAAATTTTAAAAATGTATTTCTTATATCTTCGGATTTGTTTTTTATATTACTATTTAGCATTTGCATTTTACAAAATAAAATTAAATAACTTGATTATAAATGAAATTTTAACTGTAAAAATATTTACTGTATTCAATTTTTTAAAAAAATATCAGATTAAAATGAAGGGAAAAATTTAAATAAAATCTTTTTGCAAAAACAGCAATGGTATTTTATTTTTTATGCCATTGCTCTTTTGTTGGTATTAAGAAATATTGGTTCTTTATTTTCTGTTACGACTTCTTTTGTTATTATGCAGTGAGTTATATTTTGCTTTGAAGGAACTTTATACATAATATCTAACATTACATTTTCAAGTATAGATCTTAAAGCTCTTGCTCCTGTTCCTCTTTTTATTGCTATATCAGCAATAGCTTCCAGTGCATCTTCTTTAAATTCTAGTTCCACCCCTTCCATTCGGAAAAGTTTTTTAAATTGTTTTATTATTGCGTTTTTAGGTACTGTCAAAATATTCAAAAGAGCTTCTTTGTTAAGCGTATCTAATGTCGTTATTACAGGCAATCTTCCTACAAGTTCAGGAATTAGTCCATATTTAATTAAGTCTTCAGGTTCTACTTTTGCAAGAATTTCATCTTTTGTTATATCTTTTTTACCATGTATTTCCGCACCGAATCCGATTGAACTTTTTGCTATTCTTTTCTCAATAATTTTTTCCAGTCCATCAAATGCACCACCGCATATAAACAGTATGTTTTTGGTATTTACATAAATCAACGGTTGTTCGGGATGCTTTCTCCCTCCTTTCGGTGGAACTCCTGCAACGGTTCCTTCTATTATTTTCAAAAGTGCTTGTTGAACTCCTTCTCCTGATACATCTCTTGTTATGGATACATTTTCACTCTTTCTTGAAATTTTATCTATTTCATCTAAATATACAATACCTCTTTCTGCTTTAGCTAAATCGTAATTACAATTCTGTAATAATCTCACTAAAATTGATTCAACATCGTCACCTACATATCCTGCTTCTGTTAATGTTGTAGCATCTGCTATAGCAAATGGTACATTTAAAAATTTTGCAAGTGTCTGAGCTAAATAAGTTTTTCCTGTACCGGTTGACCCTATAAGTAATATATTGCTCTTTTCAATCTCTACCTCATCTAATGTAATGAAGTTATTTGTATCAATTCTCTTATAATGATTATACACTGCTACTGCTAAAGATTTTTTTGCTCTATCCTGTCCAATTACATATTCATCTAAAAATGCTTTTATTCCTGCTGGTGTAAAATTAGATTTTAGTTTATCTACAGATTTATTAACACTACTTGATATATTCATCTTAATAATTTGCATTGCATTGCCGACGCAAATCTCGCAAATAAAAGCTGATTTACCCCCTATATCGGCAGGACCTTTTATCATATTTGTTACTTTATCAGCAGTTCTACCACAAAAGGAACATCGTGGTTGTGAAGTTTTTGTATTAGTTTTATTATTCATTTTGAAAAATTAATACTTTACTGTGCGCGATGGGGGAGTCGAACCCCCACGGGTTGCCCCACTAGATCCTAAGTCTAGCGCGTCTGCCAGTTCCGCCAACCGCGCATAATTTATTGCAAAATAAATTAATTATTGCAAAAATAAAATGAATAATTAATTTATTTAAACAAAAACGTTGAATATTGTGTCTTAAATATTTTAATCCCCTTTTGGTGTGTTAGTCATCCTTTAACCATACTTCATCTACATCACTATCATTTATTATAAACATCTTAGCACATAATTCCCCCCTGAATTTACCGGTTTCTACACATCTTTGATGATTCTTTCTTACCGCATCAGGATCGCGTGATCTTTCAGATAACCAAAAGGTATCTAAATCATGGTCACACTCAGTACAAAACAATGGATTGTCCTTATATTCCATAAATTCTTCTAAAAAAACTATTGTTCTCTTAGCATTAGATTTTTTTGCTTTGGCAGGTTGTTTTGTTTTCTTTTTCATAATTACAACAATAATTTTCTTACATATTAACAAACAAAGAATAACTAAAAAAGTTCATATTTTGACAAAGTAATTTAACTAATTATTTTTAGTTTTTAAATATAAAAATTTATTTATTTATTAAAATAAATTAACTTATCGATGAATTTTTTAATTAAAAATTGTATTTACATTGTTTGGATTAGTATACCTTTATATATTTGTCATTGGCAATAAATTCTAATAAATGAAAATAATTGAAGCGTTATCAATTTTAAAAAATAATTGCGCAAATCATCTTGATAAAATTAGAATCAGAATGAAATTATCACCTGCGGAGTTTAATGGTATTATTTCTATTAGAACAAATGAGAAATTAACCTGTAATGAGTTGTCCCGAAAAATGGGTTTATCTCCATCGAGAGGTAGCAGGGTAATTAATAAACTAATTCAAAAGGGATATTTAAAAGAAGAGCGCAATGTAAAAGATAAACGATGTAACATTATCACTCTCTCTCAAAAAGGTTCTAATGTCAAAAAAAAGATTGAAGATTTAATTAATGAATGTGAAAGTGAGATTCAGTCTAAACTATCCGAAAGTGAAATTGAATCTATTTCTATAAGTCTTGAAAAATTAATAAAAGTTTTATAAATAAACCCTGATGTCTAATGAAGAGAAATGGGTATTCTAAATTCGTTAAGTATTGGGGGTTAGATAGAAATATTATTTACCTGAATCACGGTTCATTCGGTGCGTGCCCAATTCCAGTACTGAAAAAGCAATTATCTTTAAGAAAAAAGTTAGAGAGTGAGCTTGTAAGATTCTTTACAAGGGAATATGAGGAACTTTACAATAACTCAAAAAGAGTACTTGCTGATTTAGTTAATTGTGATTATGATGATATTGTTTTTGTAAATAATGCAACTACCGGAGTAAATACCATTCTTAAATCTTATGATTTCGAACCCGGAGATGAAATATTAATTACAAATCAAATTTATCCTGCTTGCAAGAATGCAGTTCATTTTATTGCAAATAAATTATCGCTAACTGTCAATGAAATTAAAATAAAACTTCCTATTAAAAATAAATTTGAGATAGTTAATACTATTGCATCTTCTATAACTCCAAAAACAAAACTTGCTCTAATTGACCATGTTTCATCTATTCCTGGAATAATTTTTCCCGTAAAAGAAATTACAGAAATTTTACATTCAAAAAATATCGATGTGCTTATTGACGGAGCGCACGCACCTGGTATGATTGATCTAAATATTAAAGAAATAAATCCCGAATTCTATACTGGAAATTGTCATAAGTGGCTATGCACACCTAAAGGTTCCGCATTCTTATATGTTAAGAAAGAATATCAACATAAAATCCATCCTCTTGTTATTAGCAGAACTACAAATAATCCATCAGTCAATAGATATCAGTTGGAGTTTTCATGGCAGGGGACAGATGATGTGACTTCTTTTTTATGCATTCCAAAAGCGATTGAGTTTTTAAATTCTCTTCATAATAACGGAATAAAAGGTTTGATGAAAAGAAATCATGACTTGGTTTTTGAAGCTGGAGAAATGATTTGTGAAAAGTTTGGTATTGAATTACCATATCCTGAAGATATGACTGGCTCACTTTACGGTATCCCTTTTTTTGAAGACAAGCAGATTAATAATTATATTATTAATAATAGGAGTAAACTTCAAGATATTTTATTTTATGAATATAATATTGAAGTTGTCATTACATATTGGGAGAATCCCCCAAAAAGAATTTTAAGAATTGCTTCACAGGCTTACAATACAATAAGTCAGTACGAATATTTAATTAAAGCATTAAAAAAAATTCTAAAGGATAAAAAATATGAAAACATTGTTTAAAACATTAATCGTATTATTTATTTTATTTATTTCAACATTAAGTTTTGCTCAAGTACACAAGAGCAATATTGATAATGTTACAATTAACGAAGTCATTAATTTATTGATTTCTAAACATGGAGAAAGCCAGAAATTTAGAATACAAAAAGGAGTTAATCAGGTAGCCGAGTTCTGGCAGGAGTCTGATGGGACAAAAGAAGAATTTAAACAATTTTGTTTGGATAATTTTGCGGGTGATGAGTCAGCACAAAAATCCTTGTTCGATAAAATTGAATACTATAATGAGATTTTAAATGGATACCTGAATGAAATGATGATTGAACTCAGATTACCGATTGATTTGGATTGGGGAAAAACAACACCAATAGATTTAATTATGGGTAGTTATAATCCCTATGCACATCTAATTGATGATTTATTTGCTAATAAGTATATTTTCTTAATACTTTTAAATTTCCCAAAATATTCCCTCGAGGAGAGAGAAAAACTTGGTCCAGACTGGAACCGCTTGCAATGGGCTTATGCAAGACTTGCTGGTAACTATACTGCAAGAGTTCCCGCTGATATTAATCAAAAAGTAAGTGATATTCTAACTGATGCCGATCAATATATTAGTGAATATAATATTTATATGGGAAATCTTATTGATAATAATCAAGAACAATTGTTCCCATCGGACCTAAAACTTGTAAGCCATTGGGGTCTAAGGGACGAAATTAAAGCTAGATACTCCAACCCACAGGATATTGATAAACAAAAGATGATTTATAAAGTAATGGAAAGGATAATATTACAAGAAATTCCAGCAGCTGTTATCAACTCTCCCAAGTATAAGTGGAATCCATATACAAATGAAACCTATGAAAATGGTGTTAAAGTAAATTTACAAGCAGAGAATAATGTTAGATATCAAAAATTCCTGAATGCGTTTAATGCAATGAGAATGTTTGATCCATATTTCCCTGATTATAACACTCATATTTTAAGAAGTTTTGAAAGCGGTAGGGAAATATCTCTAAAAAAAGTGGAAGAAATGTATGAACAATTAATGAGTTCAAAACAGGTAAAAGAAGTAGCTGCATTAATAAAGAAACGGCTTGGTAGAGATTTATTACCTTTTGATATATGGTATACTGGATTTAAGAAAAAATCAACTTTAAATGAATCAGAACTTGATAAAATAACAAAAGAAAAATATCCAACAGCGGAAGCATTTGAAAAAGATCTGTATAACATTTTGGTAAAGCTTGATTTCTCTGAAGAAAGTGCAAAATATATTGCAGAAAAAATTCAAGTTGACCCTTCTCGTGGACCTGGACATGCAACTGGTTCTTTAATTAAAAAGTTCAAAGCAAGATTGAGAACACGGGTTGGTAAAGACGGTATGAATTATAAAGGATACAATATCGCAATGCATGAATTCGGTCATACGGTTGAACAGACTCTTACTCTTTATAAAATGGATTATTATACATTGATTGGTGTTCCAAATGTAAGTTTTACAGAAGCATTTGCATTTGTATTTCAATCAAGGGATTTAGAAGTTCTTGGTATTAAAGATACAGACCCTGATAAAAAGTATTATGATATATTAGATAATTTTTGGAAAACTTATGAAATTATGGGAGTATCTCTTGTTGATATTAAAGTTTGGCAATGGCTTTACCAACATCCTGATGCAACTCCCGAAGAACTAAAACAAGCAGTTGTTTCAATAGCAAAAGATGTCTGGAATAAATACTTTGCAGATGCTTTTGGTATGAAAGATCAAATCATACTTGCTATATATTCTCATATGATAGATAATCCACTTTATCTACCCAATTACGCTATTGGCCACATTATAGAATTTCAAATTGAAAACTACCTTGAAGGTAAAAAGCTCGGTCCCGAAATGGAACGCATGTGCGCAGCAGGTAATATCATACCCCAAGAATGGATGAAAAACGCGGTTGGTTCTGATATTTCAGTAAAGCCTATGCTGGATGCAGTAAACATTGCATTAGATAA
>JAOADD010000001.1 GCA_026417495.1 Ignavibacteria bacterium | reverse complement strand
AGTAAACAAAATTACTACTGAAAATAATAATTCCGTTGGAATTATAACATCGACAATCGAGAAATAAAAGGAGATATTATACTTTTTGCTGCAGATGGTTATACAACTATTTTTAAATGGTTAGAGGAAAAATATATTAATAATAAAATTAAAAAATGTTATAACAAATTAGAACCATTTCCACCCATTATTTACATATCTCTTGGGCTAAACTCCGATTACACTAAAGAGCCCTGTGAATTAAAACTACTTTTAAAAAAAGAAATAGAAATAGCTGGTAAAAAAGTAAAAGAATTAGAATTTACAAACAAAAGTTTTGATAATATACTTAACAAGAAGGGAAAAAGTACTTTACAATTTATGATACCAACAGAATATAATCACTGGAAGAAGTTATATGAAGATAAGAACAATTATTATGATACAAAAGAGAAAATTACAGAGGATGTTATAAATTCTATAACTGAATTATATCCAGGAATAAAAAATCAAATTGAAGTAGTTAATGTTACAACTCCAATTACATTTGAGAGATACACAGGAAACTGGCGCGCTTCTTATGAAGGGTGGCTGTTAAATAAAAAATCAACGATGTGGTTCAGTTTCCCTTTCAACTTCCAAATTTAAAAAACTCTTATAGGGCAGGACACTGGTTGTCTCCAGGAGGTGATTTACCTTCTGCAGTATTATTAGCAAGAAACGCTATAAGGATACTTTGTCATAATAGTAGAATTAAATTTACTACTTCAACAATTTAATATCCGAAAAGTTTTTTTATTATCATTTAAGCACAAAAATAACAAGGATGTAAAAATGAAAAATTCATTATTAAGGGGGATAATTTTATTTTGTAACTTATTATTAGGAAGTTCTACAGCTTAATTTGCTCCAAGTAATTTGGTGGGAACTGCTTTAAATTTTGGCTGAGGTAAAGTTAACATAGCAGGATAATTCAACTAATGAATTGTTTTTTGTGATAGAGCGCAGTTCTGATCAGGTATTCTAGGGTTACGCTGGCTCTTCGGGTTACAAACCAGAATCTATTGACGCTCCTAAAAAAGCTTTAACGATAGGAAAAACATATTATTATAGAGTAGTAGCTGCCAATTATGGTGGATAGTCAGATTATTCTAATATCGCATCGGTTGTTATGACAGAAAGCTCAGGACACTAATTGGACATTATAAATATAAAAGTTACAAAGATTTACTTAATCTTTTCAGAAGCCTCTCGGAAATTTCCAATCTTTTATGTAAAGTGGAAAGATTAAATTCTCTATAAATTTAAAAAATTAAGAACGTCTTTTAGGAGAAAAACTTAATTCACATTTAATAATTAATTAAAGTATAATTTTTATTTTTTATTAGTTCTTTATTGCAGCATTTAAGTTTTTCTTTTGAATCCAAAAACCAAATTTTGTACTAGATTGAAACATTTTTTGGTATTGCGCACATAAGTTAATAATATTTACTTTTTAACAGTTGCTCAATAAATTTATTTCAGGAACTATTTTATTCTTAAATTGTTATTCTTTTTTAAGTAAAATCTATGAACTGAAAAATAATTAAAATTTTTGTTGTGAAAAACCTTTTACAAAAAATAATCATAAAACTAAAAATTCTTTGAATAAAACATAAAAATTTAAAACTAGTTGTAAAAATGAAAAATAAGGTCATATTTTTTCTATCTGTTTATATAACATTAATACTTTTAATAAACATAACTTTAGGACAAACAAACCCTACTCCACAATCCTTACCATACTCCCAAGATTTTAGTTCGCTACCACATACATCAACAACTTATCCTTCAGGGTGGCAGGGATGGACTATATCTACCAATCCTGGTTCTAATTTTAACATTGCTGCCCCAATAGCAGATAGATCCTTAACTGCTTCAAGTACTGCAGCTACAACATCTGGAAATGTTCATAATTACAATGGAAAAATTGGATTTCTAAATTCAAGTTCTCTTGATTTAACAATCATTTTATCGATAAATACAACAGGATATACAAATATTCAGATTCAATATGACATTATGACAATAAGAAACCCCTATGATGGAAGTACCAATACAAGAATAAATGAAGTGACTTTGCAATACAGAATTGGAACAACAGGACTATTCACAAATCTTACTGGGATAGAATATCAAAATAATACAACCACACAAACAGGCAATACAACTTCTCCTCAAAACCTTCAAACAAAAACAATAACTTTACCATCAGTTTGTGATAACCAATCCGTTGTACAATTAAGGTGGGCGTCAAGACAAGTAAGTGGTTCTGGTTCAAGACCAAGCTTTGCAGTAGATAATGTAAGTATTAATGGCTCATCAATTTCGCAAAATACTTATACATGGAATGCAATAGGAACGGCAAGCTGGACTACTGCAACAAATTGGACTCCTTCACGAAATAATCCCTCTCCTTCTGATATTTTACAATTTAACAATGGAGGTACTGTAACAGTTACAAATGTTCCGACTCAGACAATTGGGAAGCTTTTAGTTACAAACTCTACTATTGTCAATTTACAGTCAGGGGCTGCTAATAATATATTAACCATAACAGGTGGAAACGAAACGGATTTAATCGTTGATGCAGGTTCCCAACTAAATATTAATGGCACGGATTCGTTAACCATTTCCTTATCAACAGGAACAACTGGTTTAGTATCAGGAAATATGACATTTTCAAATGCAGCACATAGGCTTACAGCAGTAGATGCAAACGCTATTACATTTCAAGGTGGTAGTACATTCACAGCTGAAACAAATTTCTCTGGAAATGCTTTTGGAACAACAA
Organism: Ignavibacteria bacterium; assembly: GCA_026417495.1. Classification (GTDB taxonomy): domain Bacteria; phylum Bacteroidota; class Ignavibacteria; order Tepidaquicellales; family Tepidaquicellaceae; genus Tepidaquicella. The sequence continues at coordinate 34,825 of JAOADD010000001.1, read as the reverse complement.
ATTTAAACTCAGTAGTTTTTGCTAATGGTTCGGTTTATATAAATAAATCAGGGGCAAACCCTTTTGGTGCTCAAGCTCCTAATTCTGTAGTCGTTTTTCAATCGGGAAGCTTATATAAACATCAAAGTAGTCAATTTCCCTCCTTTTCTGGTAGGACGTATGCTAACTTTGAAATTGATTTTCCTTCTTTTAACAACCAAGCACAAACAGCAGGGACCAGTGCTTTAACAGTCGATAATTTAACAATTACTTCAGCAACAGCTGTTTATTTAAACTTAATAGGTGGAATAAATATTAAAGGCAATATTTATGTTGCTGGTGGTGCTACACTTAATTTCTCTCCTACATCAGCTAGCAATATTATTTTAAATGGTTCATCTACTCAAACAATTGGAGGTAGTGGTACGATAAACTTCGGGTCAAACACTACACTTGTCATAAACAATAGCAATGGAATTATATTAAATAGAAATTTAACATTAGGAGGCTCATTAACATTAACAAGTGGTTTACTTAAGCTTGCCAACAATACTCTTACCGTTGAAGGTTCTATTAACTGTACAAATCCTGGGATAAATAATATGATAGTGCTTGATGATGGAACAAATCTTGGAACTTTAAAAAGGAAAGTATCTGCTAATAATATTGATTATAAATTCTATATAGGAGATACAAGAGAAACAAGCGAATATTCAGAAGTGATACTAAGTTTTTCAGGAACAGAATTTTCAAATGCATATATATCTCTACAAATGTCAAATGTCAAACACATAAATAATCAAAGTGAAAATAACTATTTAAAGAGATATTGGATTTTAGAACCCTCTGGAACAATAAATAATTTATCATATACAATTACTCTTAATTATTTAGATAATGACATAGTAGGTAATGATGAATACATCTATTTTGGTAAATACAATGGTATATCGTGGGAAAATCTTGGACAAGCAGACTATACTAATAATAAATTATACAAGACAGCACTTAATAGCTTTAGTGTTTTCACGGGAGGTACTGAAAGTGCAATGCCAGTTAAACTACTATCGTTTACCCATACTACCAACGGTAGAGATGTTAAACTCGCATGGATAACAGAATCAGAATTAAATAATCAAGGGTTTGAAATCCACCGTAAATATCAAAATAATGGAGCTGATAAATGGGAAAAGATTGGGTACATAAATGGAAAAGGAACAAAATCCACAATAACTAATTATATCTTCGAAGATAAGAAACTTCAGACAGGTAAGTATCAATACCGCTTGAAACAAATAGATTATAACGGCAATTATGAATATTTTGATTTAAACAGTATAGTTGAAATAGGTATTCCTACTAAATTTGAGTTAAGCCAAAATTACCCTAACCCCTTCAATCCAATAACCAAAATAGATTTTGCATTACCAAAAGACAGCAAGGTAAACATAACATTATATGACTTGTTGGGAAGAGAAGTGAAAACAATTGTAAATGAATTTAAAAATGCTGGTTATTATACAATATTACTCGATGCCTCAGAAATTCCAAGCGGAATATATTTCTATCGAATGAATACAGAAGAAAATCAATTTATCATGGCAAAGAAGATGGTGATTCTGAAATAATGTTATTGACTAATTTTCCGCAATTCCAAAAAAATAGTTAAGGGTATAAATGTAATAAAATTTCAATAATATAAATTTGGTTGTAATACTTTTAGAATTCTGTTATACAATTTTACATCTTTTAAAAAATATAAAATTTAAAACACAAAAAATTTCCAACAAATCTAAAGAGAAAATTTTCCTTACTGTGTAAATATTAATTCTATTAACTAATTTATACTTTAAAATGATTAATATTAAATGCAATTTTGTTAATTATGAAATTATGAAGAGATAAAATAATTTAATGTTAAAAAATAATAAGTTAACCGCTTGGATTTTAATAATTATTCTGTCGCTTATCTGGGGGACATCTTACATTTTAATTAAAAAAGGGTTAGATGGCTTTTCTGCCATTCAAGTTGGGTGTGGAAGAATATTCTTTGCATTTTTGGTTGTCGCTCCTTTAGCAATTAGGACATTTAGTCAAATCCCATTAAAAAGAAAACCTCTTGTTTTTTTTCTTGGACTAACAGGCAATTTTATTCCAGCATTTTTATTCTCTCTTGCGGAAACTCAATTAGAAAGCTCAATAACTGGAATTATAAATTCTATAACTCCAGTTTTTACTTTAATTGTTGGAATACTATTTTTTAAGTCAAAATTCAAAATCATTCAAATCTTGGGTGTTTTATTAGGTTTAATTGGAACATTAGGTATTATATTAGTTGGTAATACTGGTGAGCTGGGTAGTTTCAATTTCTTTGCCGTTTATGTTATAATTGCAACCATACTATACGCTTTTAATGCCAATATGATAAAGCATTACTTTCAAAATACAGGGGCTATTGCTTTAACAACGCAAGCGTTATTTTTTGTTGGACCAATCGCTATTATATTTTTACTTACCACTGATTTTATTAACAGGATTAGTGATATACAGAATTATATCTATCCGTTATTATCTATATTTATACTCGGTACCGTTGGAACTGCATTTGCATTAATACTTTACAACAAATTAATTAGAATTACTTCACCTGTTTTTGCAACAATGGTAACTTATTTGATGCCTTCTGTTGCAATAGTATGGGGAATTTTAGATGGTGAAGTTTTATTTCCTCTTCACTATGCAGGATTTATTTTAGTTTTAATAGGGGTCTATTTGACAAACAGAGGTTAGCTGTTTTATTGTTATTCCCAGTTTTCTTTCTAAAAAAATTTAATCAGTATATAAGCTATTAATCTTTTAGAAAAACTGTAATTTATTTCTTTCAAAAAATTCATTATAAAAATTTAATAGATTAATTGGAACTTTTATTCAATGTGTATGTTTTGTTTTTCACTAACATAACAGAAAGGAGAAACACAATGAAACACAAAATTTATTTCTTACCCCTCTTAATTCTAACCTTGGTTTTTATTACTTCTCCTCTTTATTCTCAGAAGGATACAAGAGAAACAATGTCGACTTTTGCATACATAATTCCAAACAATGGGCCTCAGGGAAGTGATTCAAAACAATATGATAGGGAAAAAATTAATACTATTGTGGCTGAAATAAGAAATGCCAGACAAAATGGAGATTTTCTTAAATCAGAGAAATTGCAAAAAGAATTAGAAAAAATAACAGGAAATATTTCACAAGACAATTCAGTATTTATTAATAACGGACCACTTCCAATTATTGAATATGTTAACCAACCATTAGGTCAATCTGACTATAACCTTACAATAATTTCCCCAACAGATGCAGCATGGGCAGTCGCCACTTCAACTGATCCAATATCAGGTAGAATATATGTCGTGCAAACTAAATATGTTAATGCTGCTTCAGATACTGCAAAAGTCTATACGTCGACAAATCACGGTATGTCTTGGACTTTAATATATAGAGTATTTTATGCTGTGGATATGGATTTTAGAAATGACGAACTCGATATCGAGGCAATAAATAATGGAACTACTTCATACATATATGTTGTTGCTGGATTTACTTCTTCTTCAGTTCATTATTCAACAATATATAGGATGAATAGCAGTGGTGGTGAAACATTTTTTGCAAACTTTTATTCTGCCGTTCCTGGAAATGCTTTTCTTAACCCAAGAATAACAAGTGATAATGGTAAATATACAAATCTAACTTATGTGTATATAATTCTAACTCAGGATTCAACCACTGGTTCCACACATCATTTAAAAACAAAATTTAGTATCATTACAAATCCTTATGCTGCTACACCAACAATTACAAATAGAAACTTTACTCCCCAAAATTCTTATTGGTGGCAACTTCCTAATGCTGGAGATACAACTATTCTATTTAACGATATTGTATACTCTGATTCCGCATCTACAGACTGGTTAATAACTGTTTCTAACTTCTATAGAGCTGGAATAAACAATTTGTATTTCACATACTCTAATGATTATGGTGCCACTTCCCCTTCAAGAAACCCTTTTCTAACGGAAACAAATGTAAATTACATGCCAAGATTAGCAAGCTCAAGAAATGATGATACAATAGGAGGACAATATATAATGTTAGCATATACTAGACAATTCAGTTCAACAGATTGGGACCCCTATTACAGAATCACCACTAACAATGGTACTTCATGGAGTTCGGGATATATAAGTGGTGCATTAGATACCACAATTTACACGGATGTAGAAGGAATCCCTGGAATAAGAAACAAGTTCCGTTTTGCATACGCAGTAAGAAATAGTCCTACTTCTTCAAGTATATATTTAAGGCAATATAATAACGGTTCTATGCCAACTGCATTTGTTCTTTCTACAAATATGGGATTTAGTTTCACTCCTGTAAGAGCAGGTTATAGATACTCAACTGATAGTTGCTTCACTCTCGGACATGGAGTAGGTGGTGTTGGTGTTTATGCTTATATGGGATGTAGCGGTTCGCTTGTAAATATTGGTAAAAATGAAATTCCTGTTGAATTTAAACTCTCTCAAAATTATCCTAATCCATTTAATCCAACAACTAAAATTTCATTTACAATTCCTACTTCTGCTTTTGTAAGTCTGAAGGTATATGATATTCTTGGAAAAGAGGTTGCAACACTAATTAATGAAAAAATGAATGCAGGAAATTATATATATGAATTTAATGCAGAAAACCTTACAAGTGGAATATATTTCTATAAATTAGAATCCAATAATTTTAGTGCTATTAGAAAGATGGTTCTTCTAAAATAAAAGGTAAAAAATAATTCGTTTTACGGTCCCGCAGTGTACTTATTACACTGCGGGATTTTTTATCATTCTTGCGGACTTGCATATGAAAAATTTTATCAATAGTTTAACATTAAAAAAACTAATATGAAATTGAACAAAACATCAGTATTGTTGATAATACTATTTCTCATTACTTTATTAAATGAAAAGATGTTTTCTCAAGATACTTTTTCAATAACTGCCGTCGATCCTATAACAGGGCAGGTTGGAAGTGCAGGAGCATCTTGTGTCAGTGGTTGCATCATTTTGAGTGATGTACACCCTGGGGTAGGGGTAATTCATACACAAGCATATTATAACGCTACAAATCAAAATTATGCAAGAACTCTGATGAATATGGGACTTTCTCCCCAGCAAATAATAGACTCTTTAATTGCACATGATGCACAGGGAAATCCTACAATTAGGCAATATGGTATAGTAGATTTAGTAAATGGAGGAAGAACCGCAGCTTATACAGGTGTAAACTGTCAGAATTATAAAAATCATATTATTGGACCTACTTATACAATTCAGGGAAATATATTGCTCGGACAGAAAGTTCTTGATTCCATGCAAGTAAGATTTTTAAATACTCAAGGTACTCTTGCTGATAAACTCATGGCTGCTTTACAAGGAGCAAAAATGATAGGAGCAGATACAAGATGTACTCAATATAATAAATCTTCAATATCCGCATTTATAAGAGTAGCAAAACCTAATGATCCTCCAAATTCATATTACCTAAATTTAAATGTAAATAATACACCAACAAATAAAGACCCTATTGACTCACTACAAGTATTATATAATCTTTGGTTGTTAACTGGTATAAAAAACATTGAAGGTGAAATTCCTAATAAAATATATCTTGAACAAAACTTTCCAAACCCATTTAATCCCACAACAAAAATTAGATTTAGTATCGATGGAAATTATTCTGTAAGTCTAATAATTTTTGATATTCTTGGAAAAGAAATTGCAAATTTATTCAACAGTAATTTAAGTGCAGGGATTTACGAAATTGAATGGAATGCAACAAAATTTCCCAGTGGGATTTATTATTGCAGGTTTCAAGCTAATGATTTTATAGATGTAAAAAGAATGGTATTGCTAAAATAAAAATTTACTTCTGTTTATTTTTTAATTGGTTGAGTGTATTCAACATCTGCTTTGCTTTATTCTCTTCGGGTATAATTGCTTCAGCTTTTCTTATTAATTTCTCTGCTTCATTAAATTTCATGTTTTGGATAAGGTAATTTGCTCGAGACAAATAACTATTATAATATACATAAGCTATTATTGTATAAAATGGGTCTTCCTTTATTAGTTTTTCAAGAGATTTTTGCTTAACTTGATAATTAAATTCAGGACTTCCATCATCAATGAAATTTGAGTCTTTCGTTGCTCTAAAAAATAAACCATATGGAATCAAGTTATACTCTTTAGCAATTGGCGTTAGGACAGAATTGTAAAGATGTTTTCTGACAAATTCCTGTGTAAAAAAAACATCGTTTTTTTCTAAAATACTTTTATAAAGTGTTATGTATGAATTAATAAGCTCCTTATTATAAAAATTTTCCTTTTTACTATAGTGATAATCAAGAAGATTTTTGAAGTATATATCAAATTCATTTTTGTTTTTTTCATAAAAATTTTTATAGTGTTGTTCTAAAAAATTTATGTACCAAGGAGCTGAAGTTACAAGATTATCATTAAAAATAACGACATCTTTTCTAATTCCTTTTACCATTTGATAATAAAAAGAAGCCAGCATAGCAACATCCATACCTTCAGTTACAACCACCGCATCTTCAGGCAAAAATTTTACAAAGTTCATATAATAATCATGAATAACATAATTATCGCTTTCGTTAACTTTAGAATAATTTTGAGTTAAAGGAAATAATAGTAGTATAATAGAAATAATAGTTATAAGATATGACCTTAACTTAAATTTGCCAATCAAATAAACTAATCCAAATGCGAACCAGATAGCGACACATATTGGAGTTAAATAATAGTAATTCTCAAAATCAAGTATTTCATAATTTATTGCTAACAAAATATTAACAATAAAAAGCAAAATCGTAAAAGCAAAATATTTCTTAGAAACTTTCCATAAATAAAAAATTCCAACAATGCTTATCAATAGTGGTACAAAAAAATATTCTTTTGGAAAAAATTCTATAAAGTTACCTAACATATCAATAGAAGACTTGAAAGACTTAAACATTAACCCGCTAAAATGTTTTCCTGTTATATGATAATATAAGTTATACAAATCCAATGGATAAATCCAAGTTATAATATCGTTATTAGCTCTTATAATTAAATAAATATATACCGATAATCCCCCTATAAACGGAATGAATAGAAACAATATTCTTTTTAATGATATCCTGTTGAAACCTTCATACATAAAGTACAAAGATAAAAAGCCAAATAAAGTGAAAAATGTTGATAAATGATTTGAAAAACTCAGTCCAAGTAGATAGGCAAAAAGCAGGTAATGCTTTTCAGAATTTTGAGTTATTGCCTTGATAAACACATAAAGAAGTAAGGTTATGAATAGGTTATGTAAAGACCATACTTCTATTGAATTCGCAGAATCCCAGAATGTTCGTGAGAATGCAAGTAAGAAAGCAGAAAATAAACTTATGATATTAATATTTAATTCATTTAAACTTGTACGAAATTTCTTATCTGTAAAGTTTTGCTTTAAATAATTCAATAACAAAACTAAAACATTAAAGAAAATAAACACAGAAAAAGCAGAAAATATTGCACACATTAAATTAAGTATATATGCTTCCTCCCCAAAGTGAAGTAAATAAAATATTTTTCCTAACATTGTGAAAAGTGGGTACCCTGTCGGGTGTGCAATTGCAAGTTTAATACAAGCAAGAGCAAGTTCCCCTGAATCGGTATAAGATATTGTTGGAGCTAATGTAAAAACATATATCAGCAAAGGAATTATCAAAGAAAGTACTTGAAACAATAACCTATATGCTTGCTTTTCAGGCAATAACTTCATCAGGATTGGAACATTATAATTTTAATATAATTACAAACTTTATTCTAATAGATAGGGAGCTTTTGAAAAAAACTCTCATTCCCCAATTATTTTTATTAAAACTCTTTTTCTTCTTTTTCCATCAAATTCACCATAAAAAATTTGTTCCCATGGACCAAAATCAAGCTTTCCATTAGTAACAGCAACAACAACTTCCCTACCCATAATGGTTCTCTTCAAATGAGCATCCGCATTATCTTCAAATCCGTTGTGTTTATACCGTGAGTATGGTTTTTCAGGAGCGAGCCCTTCTAACCATTCTTCAAAATCCTGATGTAGTCCACTTTCATCATCATTGATAAATACACTCGCTGTGATGTGCATAGCATTAACTAAAACAAATCCTTCCTTAATTCCACTTTCCTTTAAGGCTCTTTCTACTTCTCCTGTAATATTTATAAATTCTCTTCTCTTCTTTGTTTCAAACCAGAGTTCTTTTCTATATGACTTCATAATATTGAAAAATTTTATTTGTTAATTAAGAACTAATTCATTAATGCATATACAATAATATTAGTTCCCATTTTAAATGCTTCTTCTCGTTTCTCTGGAGGGTCTTGATGCTCCTTTGTATCTGCCCACCCATCTGTAATATTGGTTTCATATGTATAAAACACACACAATCTACCTTCTAATGAAAATATCCCAAAACCTTGAGGGGGCTTTTGATCATGCTCATGTATTTTTGGAAGTCCATTTGGAAAATTAAAGTGTGAATTGTATATAGGGTGATTAAAAGGAAGTTCAATTAAATTTTTATCAGGAAACACCTTTTTTATTTCTCTCCTAAAGGATTCATCCATACCGTAATCATCATCGGCAAATAGAAAGCCTCCAGACTCACAATATTTTCTTAAACGTACTGCTTCTTCAGGAGAGAAATTTATATTACCATGTCCTGTTAAAATTATTACAGGAAATTTAAAAATTTCATCTGTAGATATATCAACTGCAATAAATTGGGGATCGTCCATATCAATAAGTGTATTTTTTTTAAGATATTCCATCATATTAACTTCTGCTGAAGGATCATTAAACCAGTCTCCTCCCCCTGAATATTTAAGTCTTGCAATACCTACTTTGCTATTTTTCTTATTAACTTGCTCAATAGTATTTAAATAATTAGCATCATAACTTGTAAAAGTTGTAAAACTATATAATATGGTTAATATTATAATTATAGACCTCATTGAAATTATTTATAGCTATATTTTATTCTATCTTCTAAAAGTAATTAAAGATTTAAGTATTTGACCTGCTATATTTGGATTTTCCTTGAATCTTCTCATAGAATATTGATACCAACGAATCCCAAATGGTACATATACTCTTACTTTATATCCTTCAGCAACAAGCTTATCACGCAAATTTTCCTTAACTCCAAGCAACATTTGAAACTCATATCTATCATCAGGAATATTTAAATCCGTTGCTAATTTTTTTGAAGCATCTATTAAATATTTATCGTGCGTAGCAATTCCAACATAAGCTCCACGCTTAAACATAATCTCTAGTGCTTTCATAAAGTTATCTCTTATTTCCTGTTTTTTCTTATATGCAATTTCTTTCGGTTCTATATAAATACCTTTACATATTCTAAAGTTTGCTTTTTCTTTTGTAAGTCTAATTACATCGTTTACAGTTCTTTTTAAGTAAGATTGTAAAACAATTCCTACGTTATTATATTTTTTTCGCAGAGTTTCATAAATCTGTATTGTTTTCTCAGTGACCGAAGAATCTTCCATGTCTATTCTAACAAAATTGTTATATTCTCTTGCTTTCTCCACTATTTCAGCTGTCAAGTCTAAGCATAAATCAAAATCTATATTTAACCCAAGCATAGTTAGTTTAATAGATAGGTTTGAGTTGAGATTAAACTTATCTATATATTCAAGAACTTCAATTGATTCGTTTTTAGATTGAACCGCTTCTTCTTTATCTTTTATACTTTCACCTAAAACATCCATCGTTGCAATTATTGATTTAGAGTTTAACTCTTTTACTTTTTTGACAGCATCATTAATGTTATCCCCTGCAATATATCTGCTTGCAAATATTCTAACAACATTTTTAGGAAAGAGGGGGATAACTGCTACTATTAATTTGTTTATAGGATTCATTTTGTAAAGATTTTTTATGTTAATTTACATACATTTTTCAATCATATAAAGTGATAAATTTTTCTAAAATACATGCTTTCTTAAATTAATTGTTTGATAAATTTATACATTGTAATTTATGTAAAACTTAAAAATTAGTTAAGTGGGATTTATTTTTAAAGAAGCAAAAGGAAAAAAATTTACAATTCGGTTCAAATTAGTTGTACTAATTGTTTTAATAATTTTAGTTTATATTTTTCAAAAGCCCATTCTAACTAGTATTGCAAATTTCCTAATCATACAAGAACTACAAACAAATACCGCAGATGTTATTTTGATGGAAGAAGACAATTTAATAAAGCCATGTATTGAAAAGTGCAATTCCCTTTATAGTGAAAAAAGTTGTAAAGAAGTATGGATAATAAGATTACCTTCTAAACAAAATATTATCCCTGAAGAAAAACTTGGAAAGGTGCTGAAAGAAACATTGGATTCTTTAGGATATAAGTTTAATTATCGATTTTTTTATTATCATATAGAACACCCATATACTTTTACTAAATCAAATATAATATCCGACTCTCTTAAAAAGTATGGTTATAGCAAAGTAATTTTATTAACAGAAGCATTTCATTCTAAAAGAAGTTTTAATGCTTATAAGAAGATTCTAATTCCCCAAGGTATTCAAATTTATTGCTCGGTTTATTACACCGATTATAATACAACAAACTGGTGGAACTACGCTGATGGTTTTCGGAATGTAATATCTGAGTATATGAAATTAATTTATTATTGGATAAAAGGTTATATTTAAAAAACAATTTCTTTTTCTATAAAACAAAATGCTTCATTTACTAAATAAATGAAGCATAATATAAATTATAAATAATTCTTCTTACTTTGTTTTTAGCTTATCGTGCACTTCAAACCATATCTTAGTAGTCTCAGGATATATTTCAAACATAATGTCTCTAATTACAAGTGCATACTCACGAATTTCCCACTGCGCATGCGGGTCATCTCTTAAGTCAAGGAAATTCATAATTGCTTGAAATGATGCTGTCCAATACACTTCAGTATAGAGGTTTAATGGTAAAATAATCCTCGCCTGTTCCTTTGCTACACCAAGCGAAAGTAGTTTCTCATACATTTCAGTTAGCAGAGACATTGCATTATTAAATATTTTGTTTGCTTCTTCCTGATTTTCTATTGAGCCTTCTGAAGCTTGTCGGTTATCTTCTGATTGCTGACGCCAATTTGTGGGATAATAAAAGTCTGAAACAGGTACATACCTGCCACTTATTTCATTCCATGCATGGTCCTTTGTAGGATAGCTTGAACTTGTTTCAATACCAACTACATGCTTATACCATTGCCTCATTACAAATTCAGGTGCTTTAATATGAAATTGGACAATTAGATGGCGAAATGGTGAGTAATGTTTGTTTTCTGCTAGAAATTTTACAAGAATTCTATCTCTTTCGTCAAATGTCCCCTTTTGTTTTCCAAAAGATACTCTTGCAGAGTTTACTACAGTTAAGTCGCTACCAATATAATCAATAAGTTCAACAAATCCTTTATCTAAGACTTTTCTTTTCATTATTTAGCCATCAAAGACTTCATAATATTGCTTCCGACAGTTAAAGCTTCTCTGTTAACAGTTAATAAATGGTGGTATCTCTCTGGTAATACTTCTTTCAGGGCATCAATTATTGAATCTATACTCACAAGTGGTTTTCTTTCCAAGTATGCACCAAGCAATACCATATTAGTCACTTTAGTATTATGCAATTTATTAGCTTCTTCTGCTGCTGGAATTGGATAAATTTCTATATCATTTCTATCAACAACTTTCAGGATATTTGTTGCTTCATAAATTAAAACGCCATTTGGCTTAACTCTTTCCCCAAATTTTTCCATTGATGGTTGATTTAACACAACAGCAGTATCAAATCGAGAGACTATGGGAGAACTAATTGTTTCATTTGAAACAATGGTTATACAATTTGCGGTTCCCCCCCTCATTTCAGGACCATATGAAGGCATCCAGGAAACATTCTTTCCTTGCTTCATTGCAGCATAAGCAAGAGTTTGTCCCATTGACAATACTCCCTGTCCGCCAAAGCCAGCAAAAATTATTTCTTCTACCATAAAAAATTTATTTAAATATTTTCTATTTATAGTTATTCTTTTGGAGGCAATTTCACATCACCAAGAGGATAGTATTTCAACATTTCTTCTTCAAGAAATTTCAAGGTCTCAAGCGGTGTCATTTTCCAGTTTGATGGGCAATTTGTAACAATCTCTACAAAAGAAGTGCCTTTTTTCAAATCTTGATATTTAAAACCATTTATTAGAGCTTTCTTACATTTTCTAACATGGTTTGGAGTATGAACCGCTTGTCTTGTTACATAATATGCACCAGGTAAATTCGCAAGTAATTCACACATTTTAAGAGGATAACCAACATTACCTACATCTCTACCATAGGGGGAAGTTGTTGTTTTCATTCCAGGTAAAGTAGTCGGTGCCATTTGTCCACTGGTCATACCGTAAACGCCGTTATTTATAAAGATTATTAATATATGTTCTCCCCTATTAACTGTGTGAATAGTTTCTGCTGTTCCTATTGCTGCAAGGTCACCATCCCCTTGATAAGTAAATACATACCTATCAGGAAGTACTCGTTTTATTCCCGTAGCAACTGCCGTTGCTCTACCATGAGCGGCTTCTTGCATATCAATATCAAGGTAATCATATGCAAAAACAGAACATCCAACAGGAGCAACACCAATAGTTTTATCTTGAATACCTAATTCTTCAATTACTTCGCCAAGGAGTTTATGTACTGTGCTGTGACCACACCCAGGACAGTAATGAAATCTTTTTTCGGTCAAGGTATGTGGTCTTTCATAAACTAAATCATACCCTTCCAAATCCTCCTCTGTTAAACATTCTGGAACTTCAATTTTTTTATCTTCTTCCATAATATTATAATGTTAATTTTTTTCTTCGTTAATTAAAATTTTGCAAAAATTTTTTCAAGGTTCTCTTTCACTTCTTCAGGGCTAGGAATAATCCCTCCCATTCTACCATAGTAACTTACAGGTACTTTTCCATTTATAGCTAGTTTTAAATCCTCTACCATTTGTCCTGCGTTTAACTCAACTGTTGCGGCACCTTTTAAATGATTTGCGATCTCTTCAATACGTTTATATGGAAACGGGTAAAGTGTTATAGGTCTTAAAAGTCCCCACTTTTTACCTTCATTTCTTGCAAGTTGTACTGTCTTATGGCAAATTCTTGCGCTCAAACCATAAGCAACCACTAAATATTCAGCATCTTCAGTCATAATTTCTTCACATCTTACTTCATTCTTACATATTTCTTCATATTTTTTCTGTAACTCAATATTAACAACTTCCATTTTTTCGGGTTGAATAAAAAGTGATGTAATAATGTTTCTTTCCCTATCTTTGGTTTTACCCGTTGTAGCCCATGGTTTTGGAACCCTTTTAATCTCTCTTTTCTTAAAAACAACTTTTTCCATCATTTGCCCTATTGCTCCATCTGATAAAATCATAACAGGGTTACGGTATTTATCGGCTAGCTCAAAACCAAGGAAAACAAAATCTGCCATTTCTTGAACAGAATTAGGGGCTAACACAATCAGGCGATAATCCCCATGCCCTCCACCTTTGGTTGCTTGAAAATAATCTCCCTGTGCAGGTTGAATTGTTCCAAGCCCTGGTCCTCCACGGTTAACATTAACTATCAGACATGGAAGTTGAGCACAAGCAATGTAAGAAATACCTTCTTGCATTAAACTTATACCTGGAGAAGAAGAAGTTGTCATTACTCTTGCTCCAGCTCCAGCAGCACCATATATCATATTAATAGATGCAATTTCACTTTCCGCTTGCAAAAACACTCCTCCTCTTTTGGGCATCTCTCTAGAAAAATACTCAGGAATCTCAGATTGTGGGGTTATTGGATAACCAAAAAAAGCATCACAGCCAGCTTGTATTGCAGCTTCTGCTAATGCTTCATTACCCTTCATTAATCTTATATCATGCTCTTCCATATTATTGATTTTTAATTCTTATTTCTTAAAATTAAATTAAATTTCAAATAAACCACAAAAAGAAATATACTTGAAGATTATTTTATATAATTAAGCTATAAATAATCCATTTTAGAAAGATCTTCTTTTGATGGGTTATCTATTTCAATTTTAATATCCGATTGTACATTTGAAATTGTAGCAATCAGTTCTTTCTTTTTCTTTCCTTCTCTATATACCTTAATAACACCATCAGGACACACAAGTGCACAGTTAGCGCAACCAGTACACAAATCATTAATTACAACTGCATATCTGTACCCCATGTTGTTTATTTTTTTAGACATTGAAATAGCGCCTTCTTTACAGGCTGTAACACACAACTCACAACCTTTGCATTTTTGTATATCAATAATTGTCTTTCCTTTTATCTTCCTTGGTTTGGTTTCCGCTGTGCTTGATTTTGAGTTCATAATAATATCCTTTTTCTATATTTATTGTGTAATTTATTTAAAAAAAAATATAATTAAAAGGAATTTATTTTAAAACAAACCTTTAGTTTACATAAATAAAATTCTTAAAAAAGATTCTAATTGGTAATTATCATATTCATATAAAATATAGATTAACCGCTAAGAACTGAAAATTATCGTGGCTATATGAAATTCCAAAAGAGTTTAAAATTTATTAACAGAATAAATATTTTTAGTTATCAAAAGGTTGCTGACAAATTTTTCACCTTTATCTAAAGATAAAAACAATTTTTTATTGAAACTAATAGAATTAATAATTACATTGTTTTGGTAAAAAACTAATTAAAATAAAAACTTATGATAATTCTTGTTGATTTAGATGATGTGCTTGCTGATTTTGATGGGGGATTTTATAAAGAATGGAAAAGAAGACACCCAGATAAGTTCATTGTACCACCAGATAAAAGGACTAAATTCTATTTAAGGGAAGAAATGCCTGATGAATACAAAGATCTAATTACAGAAATCATAATTACTGAAGGATTTATTGAATCATTACCTGAAATTGAAGGTGGAAAACAAGCAATATATCAGATGGAAGAAATGGGATACAATGTTTTTATCTGCACAAGTCCTTTTAGAAACTATAAATATTGCGTAACTGAAAAATACAAATGGGTTGAAATACATCTTGGAAAAGATTGGGTTAATAAACTAATACTCACAAACGATAAAACTTTAGTAAATGGTAATTATTTAATCGACGACAAACCAGAAATAACAGGATGTGTGATACCAAGATGGGAACATATACTTTATGATAGGTCCTATAATAGGCATATTAAGGAGAAAAGGAGACTTAATTGGAATAATTGGAAAGAAATTATATCCCCAAATAACAAATAGTTGAATCCCTGAAAAAATTTATTTTTGAGCCAGATAATTTTCTTTTATGTAATTAATATGATGCCTCTCATGACCTGCAAGTACATATAATATAGCATTCACTGTTATTTCATAATCGTTTACAATTCCTCTTTCAGCAAGTTCAGTTTCATCAAAACTTTTAATTAACAATAAATCCGCAACGCGAAGCAAAAGCATCTCTTGGGATAAGTCCTCAAGTGTTCTTCTAAAAAACCTGCCGTTTTTGACATAAGAATCCTGATCATATCCAGGTAATCTTTGCTTATCTCCCCTTGCAATTCTCAATGCACGTGCAATAAATAATCTCTCATTATCAATCATATGTCCAACTACTTCTTTTAAAGTCCATTTACCAAAAGCATAACTTTTATTGGCAATTTCTTCAGAGATGTTTTTTAATAAATCTTGTAACTCTTGTGATTGATTTAATAAAATACTTACAATATCATCATCTTCAATAAGACTAACATAAATCTTGAAAAATTCAGGGTATTCTTCTGGTGTTGGTTTTGGCATAATTTTTTATTTTAAGATAAACTTTTTTACCAAAACAAAAAAGCATCTTTTAAATTCAAAAATCTTTATTTAAATAAATAAATATTACCACCTGTATGAATAAAAAGTATATTCTGCTTCTTCTTAAACTGTTTTTTCCTACAATAATCAATAAGAGCTGCTGCGGCTTTTGCAGAATATACAGAATCAAGTAATATACCTTCTAACTTTGCAAAAATTTTTATTGCTTCACTTGCTTTTTGTGTAGGAACTCCATACCCTTTTCCGATGTATTTATCATCAACAATAACATCCTTATAATTGACTTTTACATTGTATTTTTTTCCTCCTTCATGAGAAAGTTTAAGAACTTCATTTATAAGTTGCTTAGCACTTTTAGCAACCGAGATTCCAATAATTTTTCCATTCCAATTGTTAACTGCTTTACCAATCAATAATCCTGATTGAGTCCCTGCAGAACCAGAAGCATGTATAATAAAGTCAAAGTAAATGTTATTTTTCTTCTCGTAAGAAACAATTTCATTAAAACAATCGATATAACCAAGTATTCCCGTTGAATTTGAACCTCCGATTGGCATTCTATAGACTTTTTTCCCTCTTTGAGTCAATCTATCAGCTAATTTCATAGCTTCACTTTCCCACAGGTCCCAATCTTCAGTTTCAATAAAACTTAACTTTGCTCCAAACATCTTCATCAAAAGTAGGTTCGCTGTTAATTTATTGGGTCTTTTTTTCCCACCAAGAACAAAGTATGCTTCTAGCCCTTCTTTTACTGCATAAGCAGCTGTTATTCTGCAAAAATTAGATTGAAACCCTCCTGTTGTCACAATTGTATTGTAGCTCTTTTCCTTAGCTTCTGCAATTAAATAATCTAGCTTTCGGGTCTTGTTACCGCCAAATGCAAATCCCGTCAGGTCGTCCCTTTTACAATATATATTTACTTCAAGATATTTCGATATTGCTTCAAGCTTATGTAAAGGAGTTGGTATTAAAGAATTATTCAATTTCTCCATTTTAAATTTAATTATTCTTTAAAAAGTAAGCTCCCATCACCATAACTTAAGAATCTGAACTTATTTTCTAAAGCGTAATCATATATCTCCCTCCATTTATCTCCAACAAAAGCCGAAACTAATAAAAGCAATGTACTTTTAGGTAAATGGAAATTTGTAATTAACCCATCGATAAATTTATATTGAAAGCCAGGAACAATAATCATTTCTGTTTCCCCTGAAATCTTGTTTATAGATTCTTTTTCCATTACTTCTAAAATTAACTCTAATGATTCCTTCGTTGAAATTTTTACAGAGGTTTCGTAGGGTTCCCATTGATTAATTTTAAAGGAGAATAATTTAGACTGTAATTTTTCTACCCCAAGTTTTGATATTTGTGTCCCTAAATAGTATAAGGATTCAAGTGCTCTGGTTGAAGTGGTGCCAACCGCAATAGTTTTTCTGTAACTATCTGTACCCAAATTAACAAGATTGTTATAAAGAGTTTTAATCAAAGATTTCTCGAAACAAATATACTCAGAATGCATTTTGTGTTTAGCAATAATTTCACTTTTCACAGGTTTAAATGTCGCTATTCCAATATGTAATGTTAAATACAGAGTTTTTATGTTTTTCTCTACCAATTTTTTGAAAATCTCATCTGTAAAGTGAAATCCTGCGGTAGGAGCAGCAACTGAGCCGTTTTTTTGAGCATAAATTGTTTGGTATGTAGATTCATCACCAGGTAATGCCTGCCTCTTAATATATGGAGGTAAAGGTGTTTCCCCAAATATTTTTAAAATACTATGAAAGTTAATATTTGGGGGTTCCCATTTAAATTCAATAACAAAATATTCAGGAGTTTTATCTTTTACTCTGGCAAATAATTTATATGTTTTGTCATTATACTGAAACTCTTTTTCCAAGACATTATGTTTCCATTTTCCACTTTTTCCAACAAGACATTTCCAGGTAGAACACCCAACAGCATTAAACTCTGTATGTAAGAATTCCATCCCTTGTTCTGGTTCAAGACAGAATATTTCTATTTTTGCACCAGTAGGCTTATTGAAAAATAGTCTTGCCTTTATTACTCTTGTATCATTAAATATAAGAAGTGAATTAAAGGGTATGTATTTATCTATATTAAAAAAAATATCCTCCATAATGTTACCCCGCTGATATATTAATAATCTTGACTTGTCACGTTCCTTTAAAGGGAATTGGGCAATATAATTTTTAGGTAACTCATAATTATAGTCATTAATATTTATTTGCTTATATATATCCATTAATTACAAAATTAAAAGACTTAATTATATTCAGAGTGTTTAAAATAAAAATATTACCAATAAATATATATGTATTTAGTCTTGCAGTTGGTTAAATATTAATATATATTTACAATGAAGTGAAATAAATCGTAGTTTTACATCTCAAAATTGCTATAACTATAGTATGTAGTATAGTATTTGATTGGGGTTTAAAACAAAAATTTATACACTTTGCTTTAATTAATCTTTTTTGCACTAATTAAATCTCTTAAATGGAAGAAGGAACTGTAAAGTGGTTCAACCCTGAAAAAGGATTTGGATTTATTTCCCGAGAAGGAAAACCTGATGTATTTGTGCACTTCAAATCTATTAATGTTGAAGGCTACAAAACTTTGAATAAAGGTGATAAGGTTCAATTCGAAATAGAACAGGGTCCAAAAGGTCCACAGGCGGCAAACGTTACAAAAATATAGAATACGTTTTGCTTTAAAAAAAGCCACTTGGGCAAATGTCCAGGTGGCTTTTTCTTTTTATATACCGATTCTCCGTTTTAATAGCATTTTTATATTGTAAAAATTTCTTGCTTGCTTTTTCTAAAATTATACCATATATTATTATGGTATAATTAATTAAGGTATATGAAAAAAGCAAGTTCATATTTTTTCATTCCAAGAGAAAGCGATTCTCTTTCAGGGGTTTTCAAGCGGGTACGGCTAATGCCTTTATATTCACATCCACATTTTAAGGATTTAAATCCAAACTTAACTGAACATAGAGATAGATGTTTTATCCACATAGACTTTGATGCTTTCTACGCACAGGTAGAACAGCGTGATAATCCCAAACTTAGAGGAAAACCCGTTTCGGTAGGCGGAACGCCAGATGGGAAAGGGATTGTTATGACAGCTTCTTATGAAGCTCGCGCATTTGGGGTCGATACAGGAATGAGTGTCTGGCAAGCAAAGAAACTTTGTCCACAATTAATTTCCATTCCATGCTACGGACCCAAGTATGAAGCAATTATGGAAAGTATAATGGAGGTTCTGCAAGAATTTGCACCTTCAGAAAATATTGAACAATATAGTATTGATGAATGCTTTATTGATATTTCTCATCTTGTCAAAAATTCTGATTCACAAACTATAAACTGGGAGCAGGTTCTATCAGTTGCTCGACAGATTAAATCAAGAATACGCATAAGAGAAAATCTTACGACTTCTCTTGGGTGTTCCTACAACAAGACCTATGCAAAAATTGCGACAAAGCTTGAAAAACCTGATGGACTAACCATTATAACTCCAAAGGATAAATCAATTATATATCAGCTCCCCGTAAAAAAAATTTGGGGAATTGGAACAAGGATAGCACGAAGATTAAGTGTGTATAATATATTTACAATTGGCGACCTTGCAAATACACCCGCTCACATTCTGCATCATGAATTTGGGATTAATGGCATCGTTTACAGAAAACTTGCTCGGGGTGAAGACACTTCAGAAATTTTCCACAAACAGGAACACGAAAAAGCAATAAGTCACCAACACACTTTATCAAATCCAATATACAAATCTGATGAAGTTAAACAGGAAATTCGCCGCATTTGTGAATATATAGGTAGGAAACTCAGAGATAAAAACCTTGTTACAGGGTATCTGGTATTTGTAATAAGGTATGAAAATTTAAAATATGCAGCAGAAGATTTAAAATTAAAAGTTTATACAAACGACGATAGAGAGTTATTCTCTGCTGTTATACAAATTTACAAAAAACTACCTGCCCCACGCTCAAATGTGAGAGCGCGACTTTTTGGCTTAATAGCCAGTAACCTGCTAACGGATAGTAGATGTGAAAATTTCAATTTATTCAATAATAAAGTTTCTGTTCCTTATTACACCCTTGATGAGATTAAATACAAATATGGTGAGAAAATAATACGCGTGGGAATTTCAAGATAGACAGGAAAAAGTTTTTCTAATAATAACATTTCAATTTGGAAAAATGTAAACTTTCTTAATTGTAGGTCATATAAAGCTCATTTCTTGATACATGTGTAGTTTTTTTATCTCTTGCATTGAGAGAATAATGGAATGTGATTGCTATTCTCTTTCTGATAAGAATAGATGGTTATAATTTCTAAAAATGTATAGAGAAATTATACAACATATATGTCATAGTAAGATTAGTATTAAAATACATGTTTTTAAAATTATTATTTTTTCATTAAATAACGGGAGTATTAGCAGAAACTTTAACTAACTAATTTATAACCAAATATTAATATTATGAAAAAATCAATTACATTTTTTATTGTACACCTTGTTCTATGTCTTTCTTTCTTAACTTCAGAATGTCCCAGTCAGTGGGTGTTATTAGGTGGTCCACAAGGGGTAATATCATCTCTTGCAGCAAATGGAACTACTTTATTTGCAGGGATAGACACAAACGGAATATTTCGTTCACTTGATGATGGTACTACCTGGACACAAGTTGCTTTAAATAATGTGGGTGTTTTTTGTTTTGTTACTAGTGGTAGTTATATATTTGCTGGAACAGAAAATGGTGTTTATCGTTCAACAGATTATGGTTCAAACTGGACAAATGTTGGATTAAGCGATAAACGTGTGTTAGAACTCGCAGCCAGCTCAAACAATATATATGCAGGGTTAGATGAAGGTTTTGGGGTTTACTTTTCTACCAATTATGGAGTAAGTTGGACTCAAATTGGTTTGCAAAATAAAGATATCTATGCTTTAGCGGTTAGTAGCAACTATCTTTTTGCGGGAACTGATGAATATGGAGTATTTGTAACTTCGAACAATGGACAAAATTGGATACAAACCCCACTTGACACTGAAACTGTAGACTGCTTAGCTATAAATGGTACAAACCTTTTTGCGGGTACACCATACCGTATATGCCGTTCCACAAATAATGGCACAAGCTGGACTCAAGTTTATGGGATAGGGTGCTGGTGTTTCGCAGTGAGTGGAAATTACGTTTTTGCTGGAGGGGCAGGAGTACTTATGACAAGTAATAATGGTGTAAATTGGATTTATAAAAATCAGGGACTCCCATATACTATTCCATTTATATCTGCTTTATTAATTGCTAATAATTACATATATGCTGCACTTCCCTATGACAGGGTGTAGCGTAGAAGCTTTACCGAAATTATAGGAATAAAAAATATTTCTTCCGAGGTTCCTTCAGGATTTGCCTTACAACAAAACTATCCTAATCCTTTTAACCCAGTAACCAAAATTGTTTACCAAATACCTAAAAATACATTTGTAACAATAAAAATATTTGACGCACTCGGAAAAGAAATTGAAACTATTGTAAATGAAAACCATTCTCCTGGTACTTATGAAGTAGAATGGAATGCAGGAAATAACCCAAGTGGTATTTATTTTTACAAATTAATCTCCGAAAGTTTCGTAGAGACAAAAAAGATGATATTATTAAAATAATCAGTCATAGCTAACTAAATTATACTACTCAATTTTGGAAGTTAGGGCTTCGTGTTAAAAAAATTGATTAATTTTATTAATGCGAAGCCCTTTTCTTATATAAATACTGTTCTATAAAACAGATTAAACATCTTAATATTGATTGTTAAGGTTAAAAAATAAACGCGAAAACTACTTTCCCTTTTAAAAAGTCATCAGAAGTAATGAATATAGTTGCTTTCTTGGAATTATATAACATTGAAGGTTGAACTTTCTTTTATTATTTTGATTTTTTAAATTAACTTTTATGAGTTTCGGAAATTTAAGAGTAGGATTTGGGTATGATATTCATAAGTTTTCAGCTAACAGAAAACTGATACTTGGAGGAGTAGAAATACCCTACAAATATGGATTACTTGGACATTCTGACGCTGATGTGTTATTACATTCAATTTGTGATGCTTTACTTGGTGCTGCAGGTTTAAAAGATATTGGGAATCAATTCCCAAACACAAGTAAGAAATATAAAAACATTTCAAGCTTAATCCTTCTTGAAAAAACTTATAGTTTACTTAAAAAGAAAAAGTGGAAAGTTGTAAATGTTGACTCGATAATAATTCTTGAAGAGCCGAAAATTATGCGGTACATTTCACAAATGAAAAAAAACATCTCGCTACGAATTGACTGCAAAAATATCTCAATAAAAGCTACCACTTCTGAAGGGTTAGGTTTCATTGGGGAAAAAAGGGGTTGCTCAGCATATACTATCGTTCTGGTAGTAAAACAATAGTGTAAAAATTAATACTAGCTTTTTTATTTTTCTCTTTATTCTTAATTCCTAATTTTTGATTTTAGAGTACGAATGATGAATTTTTTTTATAACATTGATGTAAGTCTTTTCTATTTTATCAATGTAACATTAGCAAATCCAGTTACTGATTTTTTAATGCCTTTCATTACTGAACGAAATCACTGGATGATATTCTTCGTTATTATGTGGTTTGTAATGGTTATAAAGGGAGGTAAGCGTGGAAGAATTGCTGCTGTATTAATCATTATTTGTGTTGTAATTAGTGATCAAACAAGTAGTGTTCTTATTAAAAATATATTTGACAGAGTTCGACCCTGTAATGTTTTACCAGGAGTACATTTGCTCATTCCTTGCTCATCTTCTTACTCGTTCCCTTCTTCCCATGCGGTAAATCATTTTGCGGGTTCATATCTACTTTCACATTTTTACCCTGAATATAAAATTGGTTTATATATAGGAAGTTTTCTAATTGCAATTTCTAGGGTGTTTGTAGGAGTACACTATCCTTCTGATGTTGCTGGAGGCATATTAATTGGCTTATTAATTGGTTTCATTGTAGTACAGATATGGTTACTTATTAATAAAGTTTTAAAAATAAAATATAAAAGAGCTTAATTTCCAATTGTGATTCTATTAAAATAAAAAGTTTGATTTGTCGTTTAAAAAAATTTCACAGAAATTTACTAAAAATTTCCTTCGCGAACTAATTTTATTGATAGTTACAGGGTTTTGCCTTGGGTTTTCTTTTCCTCCTTTTAATATAAGTTTTTTGCTAATTATAGGATATGCTTTATTAATACATATAATACAAAATACTGAAAATTACAAAAAACTTTTTTTAAGGGCTGGTTTTGTTTTTTTTGTTTTTGATTTAATCGCATTATCATGGATATCACTAGCAGGAGTAAGAACCGATGCAGACAAGTTCTTAATATTAGGTGGGTTTTTTACAATAGTACTTCACTGTATAACATTATTGATTCCAGTTTATGCTTTTTACTTTATTTCAAATCAGTTCAATAAAATTAAGCATAAAAATATATCACTTCTTTTTTTTCCCATAATATTTACAGCATATGAGTTTTTAATGTCAATAACAGAAGTAAGTTTTCCTTGGTTAATTTCGGGAAACGCTTTTTCGAACAGTTTAGAAAAAATTCAATATGCCGACATTACAGGTGTGTATGGTGTTTCCTTATGGGCTCTTACCTTATCAGCACTATTTTATTATATATTCCTTTCTCTTAAAAAAACGATAAAAAGCTTACAGTGCAGTAATTCTGAAAACAAAAAACACTTTGCCCCGTCTATAATTACTGCAATAATATTTACATTTCTTTTAGTTGTTCCAAACTTATATACAATATTATCTGCAAAAAGATATCTCTATTCAAAAAATGAATTAACCGATACACTTAAAATTGGAGTTATTCAACCTAACATTGACCCTTGGGAAAAATGGGGAATGCGACATAACGAGTTAATGAAAAAATATTCAGATTTAATTTTATCTTTATATAATCAAGACAAAAATATTCAGCTGGTTGTTCTACCAGAAACAGCTGTAACTTTTTACATACTACATCCTGCTTATAGAAAAGAATATTCTGTTATAAAGAATATTTCGGATAGTTTGAAGTTGCCAATATTATTAGGGTTTCCAGACTTTTATATATACAAAGATTCTTCAAATAATTTTCCTTCAAAAAAGCCACGAATTGACTCAAAAGAGTCAGCGGATAAAACTTATTATTATGATGTATTTAATTCGGCTGTCTTAATAGACACAACTTCAAACACTGATTTTCTTCAAAGGTATAATAAAATAAAACTCGTAATTGGTAGCGAAAGAATGCCTTATCAGGAAAAATTGACATTTTTAAAAGATATTATAAGGTGGGGAGTAGGGTTAAGTTCATATCAAACAGGGCAGGATACAACTGTTTTTAATGTATACAACAAGTTCAGGTTTAATGTAGCTATATGTTATGAATCAATATATCCCGAATTTTTTTCAAAGTTCGTTAATAAAGGCGCTCAATTTTCAATAGTAATTACAAATGACGGTTGGTGGGGAAAATTACAAGGTACATATCAACATAATCAATTTGCAATATTTCGAGCAATAGAAAATAGAAGGTGGATTGTTAGATGTGCCAATACAGGCATCTCAGGAACAATAGATCCTTATGGAAATTATTACCATAAAACATCAATAAATCAGGAAGCTCTTTTTATTGCAAATATTGGGCTGAGAGAAGAAAAAACTTTTTATACGCTTTATGGAGATTGGCTACCAAGAATATGCTGTTATCTTACGGTTATAATATTGTTTGTGGGATTGGGTATAAAAATATCTTCAAAAAAATTTAGTGTATAATCACTCTTTTTCCTTAAATTTCTCTTCATCAGTAATATCTTTATTCTCTTCATCATTAATATCGGGAAACTTTTTAATGTTATCTCTGGTAATTTGTTCAAAATAATCATCAATACTTTTAGGTAGTTCTATATCATTTAGGGCTTTAAACGGTGTTTCCTTTTCAATATTATTTTCACTATTACTAAGAGGAAGCTTTTCCTTTCTAGCAATTTCATCCATATAAGATTTTATCTCTTGTAGCGTTCTATCAATTGATTCTGATAATTCATCTTTTACTTTTCTTTCTTCCAAGTCTTCTATTGAAGAAATGGGTTTAGTTGTAATATCCTCTGTTTCCTCTATCACATCAAATTCAGAAATGTCAAAATCCGATATCTTAGTAATATTATCAGTTCCAATACCATTCAGATCAACATCTTTAATCTCTTCAGGAACGGGTTCAATAGGAGTAATTGGCTTTTCGCTAATTATTTCATCAGGAAATGAAATTTCATCTTTTATCAATTCCTCTTTAAGTTTTTCTCTTAATCTTTCATACCTTCTAATTACATCATCCATAGATGTATCGACTATCTCGGTTGGTTCTTCCTTAATAATTGCTTCTTTTTCATCAAAACTCTCTCTAAGCTCTGTCTCAATTTCCTTTGGTTTTTCAGTTGAAAGAGTATCCCCTTTCTTCTCAGAAATTATTGCTTTATCTTCTTCTTTTTGTCCCTGTTCAGTTGAAATATAAGAGAAGCTTTCTTTTAACCTTCCATATATTTCACTTATTGATAATGTATCTTCGTCCTCAAAAACTTCAGGGTATGCAGGTGTAATATCTTTCTCTTCCAGTTCAGGTTCCTCAAAAATTGTACCAGCATCTTTTTCTTCTAATATTTTTGTTGGTGCTTCGTGTATTATTGTTTCAGTAAGTTGTTCTTCTGCATCTTGTGCTTTTTCCTCTATTGTTGGTGTGGTTATTGTAGGCTCTGGTTCTATTAATTTTTCAGTTATCTCTTCTGCTAATGAAGGTGGTTTCAGCTCTTCAATTTCACTGGGTGTCGAAAATATTTTTTCTCTTAATTCTCTCCATTTTCTCTCAAATGATTCTTCCCAACTTTCTTCTATTTTCTTCTCAACAGGTTCTTCTATTTTTATTTCAGGTTCTTTTAACTCTATATGTTCTTCTATTTCTTTAAGCCCCTGTACTTCCTCTTTTTGTATTCTACTTTCTAGTTCCGTAAGTTTCTTAAGTTGTTCTTCTTCTTCTCTGGTTTCCTTTTCAATTTCCATTAACTCTTGCTCTTTAGGCATTTCTATTTCTTGCTCTCGCTCTGCAAAATCTTCTACCTGTTGCTTCGCTTCTTGTTGTGTTTCCCTTTCTATCTCTGTTACTTCCTTTTGCGCTTCTTTTCCTATAACCTCTGGAGTTTCTATTTCTTTTTTCTCTTCTAAACCCTTTATTCCTAATTCAGTTAACTCACGAATTTTCTTGTCTAAAATTTCCAGTGAATCAATTCGTTTTCTTAATTCATCTATTTCCTCTTTTAATCTTAACTTTTCTTCATCAAATTTCTTTGAAATTTCTTCCACTTCTATTTTAATAATTTCTTTCTCTCTATCCAATAAATCTTCGATAACTTCCTCTTTTGGTTTTATTTCCTGTTCTTCATAAGGTTCTTCTTCGGTAATTTCGTCAACAGGTGCTTCAATCTCAAATGTATCTTTTATTGCTGTATCTTCTTTTGTCTCTTCTAAAATTCTTTTTTCTTCTTCTTTAGTAAGTGATGCAAACTCTGTCGGTGTTAATGTTCTGATAATTACTGTTTCAAGATTATTAAAATTGTAGTTTATATCATCCTGAAATTTCTTTGCAGGAGAAAAACTTACTTTCCCTTTACCTGATATTTTAAATTTCCCAAACTCTAAAATATTAACATTTATATTCTTCCTAAAGCATTCCTTAATTATGTCAAATAAAGTGTAATAATAATTGTATACTTCAATTTCGTTTATATTATATTCGTCTGCAATGTTTTTAATTATTTCTTTTGCTTGCAGTTCTTTCTTTTTTTGTTCAACATTTTGTTCTTCAACTCCATTGAAATAGTAAAAAACAAGCTTATCTTTTGGTGGTAACAAAACAACAGCTTTTTTATTATAATCAATCATTTTTTGCATTTTCCGCCTTACAACTTTAAAGCTACCAAAATTTTCCACATTAAATTCTTTCTTTTCTTTTATGCTCATTTTAATTCCATCGAATATTTTATCAAAAATTAGTTCACATTTCTTTTTGCTTATGTTGAATTTAGCGGAAATTTTACTTATTAAATTTGTGCTGTTCATTATACTGTTAAACTTTATTTAATTGTTCTTGCAACTGAATCTGCTTCTTCAACAGTTTTAAAATCACCAAATCTTACTCTATAAAACTTTCCCTTATCTTTTAAATCTGCAAGTTGTATTTCTGGTTCAAATTCCTGTTCCTCTAGCCATTTCGATCTTGAAACTGCATACACTGAGTCTTTAAATGAACCAGCTTGAAACTTAAATCCACTATCAACTGCTACAAGAACTAGACCTTTTTCTGACATAACTTTTTCAAAATCTTCGCTCACTGTAATTTTATTAGAATCTCCTTTTTCATAAATTACAAATATTTTCTTACCTGTCTCAGTTGTTACTTGCTTGTTTGTTTCTGTTTTGTTCTGCAATAATTTCACTAAAAAAATACCCCCAACAATAAACAATAAAATCAAAATACCTATAATAAAATACAGGGTTGTGTAATTTTTCTTTGGTTCATCATATAAATACTTACTATACAGTTTAGGCTCAGGTTTTTCTTTATAATCTTTCTTTTGAATTTCTTTTTCTTGTTCTTTACTATCTTTGGTTTCTAGTTTTTCTCTGATTAATTTCTCTTTTTTTGGTTCTTCTTTGGGGTTTGTTTCTTCTTGTGGGGGAAGCACTATCTGGTTATGTAATTCCTTTAACTCTTCCGGTATCTTTACTTCGGAAACTAAATCTTCAAGTGATTTCCCTTCTTGCGTTTCAGTAAACGGTGATGATAAATTTTCGCTTTTATGTTTAGCTTCCAGAACTTCTTCCACTGCATAGTTATTTAAATTTGCTTCCTCTGCTTGGTCTACCGTTTTACCTTCTGTTGCAAAAATATCTGAAAATGATTTTCCCTCTGATTCTTCAATTTCTTTATTAGTGCTTTTCAACTCAATCACGTTAGGTTTGGATTCTGAACTTTCGAATAAACCCTCAGAAAGCTTCAACCCTTCATCTATTGTTATATTGCTAAACTTCTCTCTCTTTTCTTCATACGAAGTTATCTTATCTTGTTCTCTAATTTCTTCTGTTCTTGTAATTTTTATTTTTTGAGGTGGCTGTGATTTTTGCGCTCTAAAAATTTCTGCTTTCTCCAAATCTTGTTCTGCAGATTGCAAATCATTTTTTATGTTTTTATAAACAAGGCTTCTATTATAATATGCCCCTCCGTAATCTGGTTTTAACTCAATTGCTTTAGTAAAATCTTTTATTGCTTCATCTGGTTTATTGGTCATATAATAAATACAGCCTCTGTTATTATATGCTTCAGCATACTCTGAAAATAGTTCTATTGCTTTATTTGCATCTTTTAAAGCAGACTCATAATCCCCAATTTTTCTAAGAGCTTTAGAGCGTAAATGGTATGCTTCATAATTATCAGGATTAAAATTAATCGAGTTTGTAAAATCTTCAACCGCAGGTTTGAAATTTCTGGTTTTTAAATTGCAAATCCCTTTCTTTTTATATAACAAAGATAAACTATTCCTATTCCTAACATCAGTTGCATTAGTTAAACTGATAGCTTCTCTGTAATTAATAAATGCAAGATTATATTTTTTAAAATACAAGAAACAATCACCTCTCAGTTCATAACCAAGTGGGTTAAGCGGATAATGAAAAACAAGTTTGGAACATTCAGATAATGCTTCTTTATATTTATTTTCTTCAATTAAATCTATAATTGTATCAATTAATTTCTCCATTTAAAAATTATTTATAAACTCACAAATTGGAATTTATAAATAATAACAAATAATTTAAAGGTTTAAAAAAAGTGCTAAAAATTTTTGTAACTTTAAAAATATACGATATATAATTTGAGTGATAGAAAGATAATATTAAGCTTAGCCATTCCTGCAATATTACAAACTGTTTTACGAGCCTTTTTCATTGTGATTGACGCATTTTGGGTAGGTCAAATTGGTAGTGATGAACTTGCAGCTTTAACTTTTTCTATGTTTGTTGTTTGGGCATCTCTTGAACTTGGAGAGATGCTTGCAACAGGTACAAACTCTTTAATTGCACAAGCGGTAGGAGCAGGGGATTTTTCTTTGGCAAAAAAAATAGGAACGCAAAATATACTGAATTCTTTTTTCTACTCACTTACCCTTGGTATTATAATAATTCAAATATTACCTTTATTATATTCACTTACAAATTTAAATTATTCACTTTCTATTCTTTCAACTGAATATTTAGTATTATATTTATCGGGGTTTCCTGTAATAATACTGTTATCCGTGGTTAACTCAATTTTTCGCGGCAACGGAAATACAAGGATTCCTTTTTATCTTTTATCAATTGCATTAAGTTTGAATTTTATTCTTGCTCCCGTTTTCATATTTGGTTTTCATATTATTATACCAATGGGTATTAGGGGAGCTGCGCTTTCAACTATCATTTCTTATTTCATATCGTTTATAATTGGATATATTGTTCTTCTGAAAAAAAATTATATTAATTCAATTTTAAAATACAAATTCAATTTTGCAATAATAAAAGAATCTGCAAAAATTGGATTCCCAATTTCTCTTAATGGCTTTGCGTTTTCTCTAATTTATATTTTAATTTCAAATATTATTTCTCACTATGGTACTTTAGGCTTTGCAGCCGTAGGAATTAGCCATCGTTCAGAATCTGTTTCCTACCAGATTACTGTAGGATTCTCTATTGCTGCATCTATAATTACTGGGCAACAAATTGGTGCTGAAAATCCTGATAGGGCAGAAAAACTTGCATGGAAAACATTATTCTATGGTTGTATTGTCTCCGCTATTTATTCGGTTGCTCTATTCATTCTTAGTAAACAAATAGCAGGATTTTTCACTAGCGATTTAGAAATTGTTGAAGTTTCTTCTTTTTTCAATAAGTTAACTGCAATTGTAATTATTTTTTCCACTATAGAGGTTATCTTAGAGGGTGCTTTTACTGGAGCTGGATACTCAATACCTCCTGCTGTGGTTGGCTTAACTATTAATTTTTTAAGAGTACCACTGGCTGCTTTATTCTCCTTTTATTGGGGATTAAATGGTATATGGTACGCAATTTGTTTAACTGTGTTATTGAAAGGAATAATAATCTTTTTCTGGTTTAAAAAAGGAACATGGAAAACAAAAAGAAGCAAATTACTAAAAAAAGAACTAAAATACTCAACAATAGTTGATAAACTTCACCCCTTTGATTGAATCAAACTTCTAAAATAGATGACCTTTTTAATAGGACATATTAGGATCAATATCACACATTATCTTTAGGTTAACCTGTTGGTTATCAGGGTCATTTGTAAATACAGTAATAGTCTTTTCCTGATGACCAACCCTACCCTGTGTATTAAATTCTACTTTAATATAACCACTTTCATTCTTTTTATATTCTGTTTTATTTCCAACTTCTGCAGCTGTACAGCCACAGGAAGTAGAAACTTTTTCAATCCTCAATATACCACTACCTTTATTAGTAAACTTAAAATTATATTGCAAAGATGGACCTTGTGGCACTTTCCCAAAGTCATGTTCAGTTTCTTTAAATACAATCTTAGGTCCCTTATCATAAGCAGCAATAATTGAATTGTCACTCACATATAACATCAATAGCAATATTAACACAAGTCCTACTAAAAAGTACAGTGTTTTTGCAATATTTGTTTGAATTAGTTTTTTCATATTCATTATTATTTTTTAACTATTTTTATCATTTAAAAGTTTCTGCTTGTAATTATGCATGAATATTAAAACAACTGCAATAAGCATTAAAATATCCTCAAAAATTCTTAATAGAATATTACTACTTGCATCAGGATTATCAAGTGAGAAACACCCACAATTAATATCTAACCCTCTAGCATATGCTTGAATTAAACCAATTAGAAAGAAAATTAACATCAGACCAATAAGAAATGGGCTACCGAGCTTAAATTTTCCAAATATCAAAAACAACCCTGTAAAGAGTTCAAGATATGGTAAAATAATTGCAGGAATATGAATCAAACTAAATGGAAGTATGTCATAGTTCTTAATTGCTTTCGCAAATTCGTCTGGTCTCAAAATTTTATCATATGATGCATAAATAAACAGCAAACCAATAATTAGTCTAAGTAAAAATATAAAATTTTTGTACTGAAAAATTTTTGATAATGCAGTTATTTCTTTCTTTTCTTCGGTATTCTTAACAAATTCTTCTGACATTTCTAAAGTAGATTTTATTACAAAATTATTTTTCTTCTATAGGATATCCTTTTGCTTTCCATTCTGAATATCCTCCTAAATATATATTTACGCTATTAAATCCAATTTTCGCAATCTCGTATCCAAGGTCTATACTTACATCACAACCTCCCCCCTCACAGTAGCAGACAATTACTCCATTTTTATTATATTTTCTCATCATTTCTTTTCTTTCATCAACAGTTAATTTCATAAATTCTTCGTAAGGAATGTTTATCGCTCCTTTAATATGTCCTTTTTCGTATTCCTCTCGTTTTCTACCGTCAATAAACAATCCGTTAATATCGTATAGCGTTTTTGCTTGAACTAAATTTATGTTTTGTGGTTTTATATACCCTTCTTTTGTCGTCTCCCCACCTGATAAAATTGCAACTTTATTACTGGTTGTGTCATAAGGGTCGTTCCAAACTTTTGAATAATCTATTCCGCTACTGGTAGAGTCTATTTTATATCTACTTTCATCAGGAAATAGGGATATCCCTTTGGGGTTCAAAATATTCCCAATAACTGCAAAAATAATCACAATTACAAGAATTACAATCGATTCTTTTACTAATTTTTTCATAATCTAAAAAGATAATTTAATTTATTTTTATTTTCTATGATAATAAATTAATTTTTAATATGTTTTTGTTTCTATATAGACAATATCAAGCCCGCTTTATAAATATAAAATAATTGGTTTTTTTTATCATAAATTTTTTAATTTTTATTTTTGGTAAAACAATAGTTTAATTAAAAACTACATCCAATGCATAATAATCTTAAGGAATTTATTCAAGATTTACAAAACAAAAAGGATTTTCCTGATTCAGAAGAAGCAACAAAACAAGGAATTATTTTACCAATATTATCTTTCCTCAAATGGAACATATTCAACACAAACGAAGTATTCCCCGAATATTCAGTAGAAAGTAATAGAGTAGATTATGTTTTGAGAGATACAAAGGGAGAAAACAAAGTTTTTATAGAAGTAAAAAATTGTAGAATAGATTTAAATGTACATCAAGAACAATTGTTAAATTATTCTTTTAAACAAGGTGTAAAGCTTGCAGTTTTAACAAATGGATTAAGTTGGTGGTTTTATTTACCTCTTAAAGAAGGTGATTGGGAACAACGAAAATTTTATACCATAGAAATAACCGAACAGCAAGCAGATGAAATCTGTCAAAATTTTGAACTTTATCTGCAAAAAGAGGAAGTATTGTCCGACAAAGCATATAAAAATGCTGAAAGCGTATTTGAAGGAAAACAAAAGCAAAACAAAATTGAAAATACATTGCCAAAAGCGTGGAATAAAATTTGGGAAGAACAAAATGAGGAATTAGTTAATTTGATTAGTAGTACCACTGCAAAACTTTGTGGGTTCACTCCAGATGATGAGACTGTTAAAAAATTTATTAAAACTCACGATCTTACTATTAAAGATATTAAGATTGATTTACCTTCTAGGGTTGGGAAATCAAATTTACACGTCAATAAAAATTATACTTACAAAAAGATATCTTTTTTTAAATTTAAGCAAATAGAATACGAGGTAAACTCCTGGAGTAAATTCTTAATCAGTATATGCAATATTCTTTATCAAAATCATCCGAAAGATTTTCAAAAGGTTTTAAATCTTAAAGGAAGACAAAGGCCATACTTTTCAAAATCTTCTAGTAAAATTAGAAAACCATCTATTATCAGAGGAAGTGGAATTTACGTTGAGACAAATCTTAGTGCAAATAGTATTATGAAACTTGTTATGGAACTAATTAAGTTATTTGGATATAAGGAAAAAGATTTAGAAATACACTGTTTCTAGTCTTAAGATCTTTTTAATGAAATTAGAGAAAAATACATTACTGTTAATACAGTTAATTTTTAAAATAATGCTCCTGTCTCTCCCTCTTTACCTTTAATTACTCCAAGGTGTTTATATGCTAGCTGTGTAGCCTCTCTACCCTTAGGTGTACGTTTAATAAATCCTTCCGTAATTAAAAATGGTTCGTATACTTCCTCTATTGTACCAGGATCTTCAGAAATTGATGCAGAAATTGTTGAAAGACCAACAGGACCACCATTGTATTTAAATATTATTGTCTCAAGAATTTTTTTATCAACCTTATCAAGCCCATGCTCATCAACTCCAAGTGCTTCAAGAGCGATTTTAGCAATTTCTTTATTTATAATCCCTTTTCCCTTAACCACAGCAAAATCCCGAGTCCTGCGAAGTAATCGATTTGCTACTCTTGGAGTTGCCCTACTACGCTTTGCAATTTCTAATGCACCATCATCATCAATTCTTATTTTCAGAAGCCCTGCAGAACGTTTAACAATATCAACCAAATTCTCAACAGAATAGTAATCTAAATTACAGGTAATTCCAAATCTATCCAGCATAGGAGAGGAAAGTAATCCTTGCCTTGTTGTTGCTCCAATTAAAGTGAACTTTTCAAGTTTAAGTGGGATACTTCTTGCGGCTGGTCCCTGGTCAATCATAATATCAAGCCGATACTCTTCCATTGCAGAGTACAAGAACTCCTCCACAATTTTTGGTATTCTATGAATCTCATCTATAAACAGAATCTGCCCTCTTGAAAGTCTTGTTAACATACCCGCAAGATCTCCTGGCTTTTCTATAATTGGACCAGAAGTAGAAATTAATTGAACTCCAAGTTCGTTTGAAATAATATGTGCTAGCGTGGTTTTTCCTAGACCAGGAGGACCTGTAAACAGTATATGATCTAAAGGTTCCTTTAATAATCTAGAACTTTCTATGAAAATTCTTAAATTCTCCTTTATTTTATCTTGACCAACAAATTCTTTGAAGTTTCTAGGGCGAATTAGAGTTGTAAAATCCTTATCATCTTCAGGAATTCTTACTGGTGTGTTTATGGTTGCTTTTGATTTCATTTTAAATAAAAATAATGCTAAATTTATGCATATACAATTAATAAAACCTTTCATTCAGTAAAACCATAATGACAAATCAGGAAAAAAAATATGATATAATAACAGACAGAAAAGGAATCCCCATTTCAACAAAACTCCAGGTAGAGTTTAACTTCGTATCAAGAAGGTTAAGAATACTCACCATAGCAATTATTCTCGGTATAATAATTATTTATATTATCGGAATATTTTCCCCTGAACATCTAAACTCAGATAACCCGAAGAGCTCTCTTCACAATTTATTTCCCATTAAAATTATATCTTTAGTTCTTTGTATAATCACTTGCGTTTTATCTTTTCCTTTGAAGAATTATTTACTAAAAAAAGTTAAGGAAAAAAATTTTTTGGCAACATACTTTAATGCTGTTATCCTTCCAATGGCTCTTTGTGATTTTGGTGGACTATTTTGCATCGTTACTAATTCATTTTTACTAAAAGATATAATATTTTCCTC
>JAOADD010000032.1 GCA_026417495.1 Ignavibacteria bacterium | reverse complement strand
AAAAGCGAAACAGAAAGCAAGGATGTGAGCAAGCAAAAACTGGAAGGGAGTAAAAATGAAGATTTAAAAATTTCAGAAAGATTAGTAATTAAAACTGGAAAAGTTTCTATTGAAGTGGAAAAATATGATGAATCTGAAAAGAAAGTAAATGAAATTACAAGTAAGTATAATGGTTATGTTGCATCTTCTAATTCATCATTAACTGCGGCAGGTAAAAAACAAGGGGTAATAACATTAAAAGTGCCAGCAGAAAAGTTTGATTTATTAATTGCAGAAATAACTTCAATAGGAAAGGTATTATCATCAAATATAAGTGCAAGTGACGTAACTGAAGAATATATAGATTTAGAAGCAAGGTTAAAAACACAAAAGGAATTAGAAGAAAGGTTACTTAAATTGTTATCTGAAAAAGCAACTAAACTTTCTGATGTTCTTGAGGTTGAGGAAAAGTTGTCTTCTGTGAGACAAAAAATTGAGTCAGTAGAGGGAAAAATGAAATACCTTAAAAGTCAGGCAAGTTATTCAACACTTACTATTTCATTATATGAACCAAACTTGCTTGAAACTTCTACTGGAGGTGGGTTCTTTTATGAACTTTGGGAAGCAATAAAAACTGGATTAAGAGGATTAGCAAAAGTTTTGATTTTCCTTATTGTGGCAATTATTGTTATTATACCTTTTGCTTTATTTGCATTGCTAATTTTGTGGATTATAAGAAGAATGAAGAGAAAAGCAGAACAAAAATAATTGGGCTAAGATAATAGAATAAGTTAAAAAAATTTTCTCTATACTACTGTAAGGCAATCAAAATAGTCCTTATATTTTTTCAACTATTACAGCAGTTCCGTATGCCAGTACTTCTGTTACACCTGACATTACTTCAGTAGCATCATATCTCATTCCAATAATAGCATTTGCACCAAGTTCTTCTGCATGCTGAACCATAAGCTCAAAAGCATCACTTCTTGTTTTTTCGCAGAGTTCAGTGTATAATGTAATATTACCACCTTTTATTGTTTGCAGAGCAGCTCCAATATTTGCAAAGATATTTCTTGAGCGAACAACTATACCCCTAATTATTCCAAGATTTTTGACAATTTTGTATCCATCAATTGTAAAAGCTGTTGTTATTAAATTATGGTCCATATTTTAATATTATGTTTGATAAAATTTTAATAAATTATGTAAATAAATATAAATGTAAAACTATAAAAATTTGGCATTAAAAGTTAGAATATTTTCGTTCAGTTATATTTATGGTAGTATTCCTTTTGACGAAACTGGAAATGGTGGGGGATTCGTGTTTGATTGTAGATTTATCGTAAATCCTGGACAAATTGAGGAATTCTGGCACCTTACAGGTAAAGATAAAGAAGTAATTGAGTTTCTTGATAAGCAACCTGATATGCAGGAGTTTCTTAAAGATGTCTTCAATATTATTAAAAAAGCAATAATAAACTATCAGGGAAAAGGATTCACAGACCTTATGATTTCTTTCGGTTGTACAGGTGGTATGCATCGTTCAGTTTATGCTGCAGAAAGAACAGCAGAATTTATAAGGAACGAATTTCCTGATGTTGAAGTTACTATTAGTCATAATGAATTTCCAGGTTTATAAAAATATTTTGTATAAAGTCTGTTTAATTTTTTGCAAAAAACTTTTAGCAATATTTTTTATTTTATTTATTTATAATAGTGGTTTTTCTCAATATAATCCTGTTTTAATATATTATGATACAGTATTAACAAATGTTCAAGTTGGTAAAAATTTTTATTTAAAAAATCCTACCCCCAAACCAATAACAATAAATTCATTTCGCACTACTACTTCCAAATTCTTTTGCAGTTTTCTGCCAATAACAATAAATCCATTTGATAGTGTACTGATAACTGTATATTTTAAAACTAATCAGAACATTACTTATAAGGATTTTTTAATTTTTGAAACAAAAGGGTTAAATTCTTCAATTATAAACTACTCTCTTGCAACAGCAAGATATCCTGATACATTATATAAATTCACTCAAGGACTTATTGATGAAAATTTAAAAGCAGCTTTATTAAGTTTTACTCAACAAAATTATATTTCTCTTGGTTACAATTTAGCAAGGGATAAAATGTTTGAGTATATTGATGACTACAATAATGATGATACAATTGAATGTGTATACACAGGTGTAAAAATAAAAGCAGCAAATAGAACTGAAGCACAGAATCAGGGGTTTAACACAGAGCATACCTGGCCTCAAAGTTATTTTAACTCTGCTGAACCAATGCGGAGTGATTTGTTCCATTTGTACCCAACTCTTGCAACTGCAAATAATGCAAGGTCTGATTATCATTTTGGAATTGTGGTTTCGAATATTACTTGGCAACAGGGAGGTTCAAAAAGAGGATTTGACTATCAAAATGAAATCGTTTTCGAACCCCGTGATGTGCATAAGGGAAATGTTGCTAGATCTATTTTTTATTTTGCTGTCAGGTTTGGTAACCAGGGTAATTATCTTGCCCAGAAAGAAGAAAATGTTTTAAGATTGTGGAACATGACAGATACTGTCGACCAAAAAGAAAGGACAAGAAATCAAAGAATAAAGTCCTTTCAAAATATTTTTAATCCATTTATTGACCATCCTGAATTTATAGATAGAATTAGAAGTTTTTATTCTATTGCTCCAACTATATTTAAAGGTAGAATTACTGTTTCACCATTTAGTATAACTTTTGATACTTTAGCTGTAAATGATACTGTTAGTTATTACCTTGCTATTATGAACTATGGAAATTCTAATCTTTCTATTTCATCAATAACTTCTAATATGCAGGAATTTATAGTAGAATCGTATCCTACATCAGTCCCCGCTAATGAATTAAGATATGCTAAAATAAAGTTCAAACCAACAGCAATAAATCAAACCTATAATGGACTATTGACAATATATAATTCTGATTCACTTATAAATGTTTCACTGAAAGGGTTTTCAAATTCAAATATAGGATTAAAAAAAATTAATGTACCTGTACCAATAAATTATAAATTAACTCAAAATTATCCGAATCCTTTTAATTCCTTAACCAAATTTAGAATTGAGATTCCTGAAAACAAGTCTAACCTAATAAGTTTAACAATATATGACCTTTCAGGCAGAAAAATAGCTAATTTGTTTACTGGGTTTTTAAATGCAGGAACTTACGAATATGAATTGGATGTTAGAAGATATCAATTATGTTCTGGTATTTATTTCATTGAATTAAAAGCATTTTCACATTACCAGATTATAAAAATTAGTTTAATTAATTAAAGATACATAAAAATTGGGGTATTCTCTTTTGGGTTGTGGTTTTGAAAAAAATTTTGAATTAATGTAATATCATATTTTACTAATCTTTTCAATTGTTTTTAAAATTTAATAATACAATTTTTAAGATTATTTTTAAAAATTAAATGAGGATTAACATATGCCAAATATGAAACCTTATGAAGAAGAATTAAAAACCTTTTCATGGGAAATTTCTAAAAAGGAACTTGGATACAAAGATGGTGATGTAATTAATATCGGATGGTATTGCTCGGATAGAATTTGTCAGTTGGGTAAAGGGGATAAACTTGCACTCATTTGGGAAAGTTTTAAAGGTGAAGAAAAAAGATATACATATAATGATTTAAGAGTACTTACGAATACAATAGCAAATTATTTAAAAAATCTTGGAGTTCAACCTGGTGAACGAGTATGTCTATTTATGGATAAAATTCCAGAATTGTATTTTGGTTTTCTTGGAGTTCTTAAAATGGGTGCAATTGTTCAGCCATTGTTTTCTGCTTTCGGTTCTGAATCTCTGTTAACCCGTCTTGAAGATGCTCAAACTTCTGCGATTATTACTCAGAAAAAGCACCTACCTAAAGTAAGAAATATTCTCGACAAATTACCTTATATGAAATATATAATAGTTGTTGATGATGATGGTGCGAAACCGTTAAAAGATAAGGAATATGCATTTCATATGGAAAGAGAAGAAAGAATTGAAAATTTTGATATATATCCATCAACTGCTGAAACTCCTTCTGTATTACACTACACTTCGGGAACCACAGGAAAACCTAAAGGCGCTCAACATGTTCACTATTCATTAATATCACAGTATATAACAGCAAAGTATGTACTTGATTTGCAGGATGATGACATTTACTGGTGCACTGCTGATCCAGGATGGGTTACTGGTACTTCTTATGGTATTATAGGTCCTTGGTCTAATGGTGTTACTCAATGTGTAACAGAAGCAGGTTTCACAGCAGAAAATTGGTATAGGTTTATTGAAAAGCATAGAATTACAGTGTGGTATTCAGCACCAACAGCAATAAGAGCATTAATGAGGGAAGGAAATGAAATTGTAAAAAAATTTGATTTATCTTCATTGAGGCATCTTGCTAGTGTTGGAGAACCTTTAAACGCAGAAGCGGTTCTGTGGTCACAAGAAGTTTTTGGAAAAATGTTTCACGATACTTTCTGGCAAACGGAAACAGGAGCAATTGTAATAAGTAATTATCCAGGGATGAAAATCAAACCAGGCTCAATGGGAAAACCATTCCCTGGAATAGAAGCAACCGTAGTGGATTTGAAAACTTTCTTACCACTTGAACAAAAAGGGGTCGTCGGAATGATTGCGCTTAAACCAGGTTGGCCATCTATGTTTAGAACTTATTGGAATAACGAAGCAACTTATCAAGCTAAGTTTAAAAATGGATGGTATTTATGTGGTGATAGAGCAAGTATTGATGAAGATGGATACTTCTGGTTTGTTGGTAGAGATGATGATGTAATTAACACAGGCGGACACCTTGTTGGTCCTTTTGAAATAGAATCTGCATTAATAGAACATCCTGCTGTTGCTGAGTCAGCTGCTGTTGGTAAACCTGACCCTGTCAATATGGAAGTTGTTAAAGCATTTATAACTTTGAAAAAAGGTTATGAACCAAGTAAAGATCTTGAGTTAAATATAATGAATTTTATTAGAAAGAAATTATCTCCACTTGCAATGCCACAAGAAATAGAGTTTGTTGATTCACTACCAAAAACAAGAAGTGGTAAAATTATGAGAAGAGTTTTGAGAGCAAAAGAGTGGGGACAGGATATTGGTGATATTTCTACTCTTGAAAATGATATGTAATTTTGTTTTAGTTTTATTTATTAAGGACTAATCTAGATTTGATCTAAAAGATCATAATACTATTATTTTAATCAAAAAAAGGAGTATAAAATGAAAATTTCTGGCTTTGCTGCTTATGAAAAAAAATCTGAATTGAAACCATATCAATATGAACCAAATGAGCTTGGCAGAAAAGAAGTTTTAATTAAAATTACTCATTGTGGTATTTGTCATAGTGATATTCATTTGATTGATGATGATTGGAGGGTTTCTCAATATCCATTTATTCCTGGACATGAAATCATTGGTGAAATAGTAGGGATTGGCAGTGAAGTTGAAAGGTTAAAAGTAGGACAAAGAGTAGGGGTTGGTTGGCAATCAGGAAGCTGTCTTGAATGTGAGTGGTGTGCTTCAGGATTTGAAAACTTATGTTCTAAACAAGTGGCTACTTGTGTTGGAAGAAATGGTGGATTCGCTGATTATGTTGTTACTGATAGCAGATTCGCTTTTCCGATACCTGAAAAGCTTACTTCTGAAAATGCAGCTCCACTTCTATGTGGTGGTATAACTGTATACTCTCCTTTAAGAAGATATAATGTTAAGCCCAAAGATAGAGTTGGAGTTATTGGAATAGGGGGGCTGGGACATCTAGCAATTCAATTTGCAAGAGCAATGGGATGTGAAGTAACTGCATTTTCGACATCTCCTGATAAAGAGAAAGAAGCGATAGAACTTGGTGCTCATAAGTTTATACAAAGTAATGATGAAAAACAAATGAAAAAATTGGAAAGCTCTTTAGACTTTATAATTTCTACGGTTTACACAAAACTTAATTGGCTTTCATACATTAATGTACTAAAGCCCAATGGTAATTTATGTTTTGTTGGTGCTAACTTTGATAATTTAGATATACCTGCTGGAGTTTTACTACTTGGTCAAAAACAAGTTTCAGGTAGTGTTATCGGTGGTAGGGCAATTATTTCTGAAATGCTTGAATTTTCTGAGAGAAA
>JAOADD010000025.1 GCA_026417495.1 Ignavibacteria bacterium | reverse complement strand
ACACTTATCCCTTTTCTGTGAATGATTTGTGCAGAGGGATAAAATATTATTTTATAACCTTTAAGTCTCACTCTTTTACATACATCAACATCGTTAAAAAACATATCATACTGAATATCAAGATAATTTATTTCTTCTAATACATTTCTTTTAAACATCAAAGCTGCTCCCATTGGTTGGTCAACTTCAGCTTCCTCGTTATGAGAGAAATAATTCATTTTCCATCTAGAGAAGATTCTGCTATTTGGAAAGACCTTTGCAACTAGAAAGATTTCACAAAACATATCCCAATAAGTAGGAAACCTTCTAACTGATTTTTGTATTTCTTTGTTTCTAAAAACAAGTTGTGGAGCAACAATGCCAATTTTCTCATCACTATCCAATTTATTACAAAGTTTAACAAGACAATCTTCTACAAGTTCAGTGTCTGGATTCAAAAGAAAAATTCTTTTCCCTTTTGCAGTTTTTAATCCAATTTGTGCCCCTCGTGTAAATCCTAAATTCTCTTCATTTTTAATAAGTGTAATTTTTTTATCAAAATGCTCTTTAAATGTCTCTACTACTTTTACTGTACTATCTAGTGAAGCATTATCAACCACTATTGTTTCGATTTCTCCAAGTTGTTCATTAAACTTGTTTAAATGGATAGAACGTAAACATTCTGCTATTTCTTCCTCATTATTCCAGGAAACTATTACAATAGAGAGTTCAATATTTTCTTTTATGGTGTTGATATTTTATATCTTTATTCGTTTATAAATTATTGTATCTTTTTTGAAGTTTTTGTCATCTCTTTCAGGGTAATCAAGCATATAGTGTAAACCCCGTGACTCCTTTCTCTTCATAGCTGATTTTATTATAATATAAGCCACTGTTACTAGATTTCTCAATTCCAATAGTGGAACATTTACCTTTGTCCTATCATAGAATTCTTTTATTTCATCTTTCATCATTTTTATTCTTCTTAATGCTCGTTTCAACCTATAAGTACTTCTTACTATACCAACATAATCACTCATAATTTCTTTTATTTCCAATTTGTTG
Source organism: Ignavibacteria bacterium (assembly GCA_026417495.1). Taxonomy (GTDB): domain Bacteria; phylum Bacteroidota; class Ignavibacteria; order Tepidaquicellales; family Tepidaquicellaceae; genus Tepidaquicella. The sequence continues at coordinate 56,464 of JAOADD010000025.1, read as the reverse complement.
TGTTTAATCAAGATCCACTCTTCTGCGTTTACAGTTCCTTTATCACTCCAGTTGAAAATACATTTTTCAATCTTATCTAAATTTAATTTATTATTTTTTTTGTTATTTTTAGAGTGCTCCTGCTTAATTGATTCAAATATTTTCTTTGAGAAAACTACTGCTTCAAGTAAAGAATTAGAAGCAAGTCTATTCGCTCCATGTACTCCTGTCATTGCAACCTCACCACAAGCATATAAGTTCTTTATGTTTGTTTTACCTTCTATATTGACTTTTAAACCCCCACAAGAATAATGTGCAGCTGGAACAACAGGTATCATTGATTTTGTTATATCAATTCCACGGTTTAAACACTGTTGATAGATATTAGGAAATTCTTTTTTAATTCTTTCTGCTCCTATTACTGTTGCATCAAGGTAAACAAAATTTTCACCTGTTTTTTTCAATTCGCAGTCTATTGCTCTTGCAACTATATCGCGAGGAGCAAGTGATTTACGCTTATCATATTTATGCATAAACTCTTTACCCTTTTTATCTTTTAAAATAGCACCAGCACCTCTTACAGCTTCTGATATTAGGAAAACCTGGGTTTCTTCGTCAACGTCTTTCTGGTAAAGAGAAGTGGGATGAAATTGAACGAACTCCATATTCGCAAGTTCACAACCTGCTCTATAACCTAATGCAAACCCATCTCCTGTTGCAATTGCAGGATTTGTGGTATGCAAATAAACCTGTCCTAATCCGCCCGTTGCTAAAATTGTTTTTCCAGCAATTATTTTTTCAACTTTACCTGTTTTTGCATTTAATGTATATGCACCGTAACAAATATGTTTATCTTTAAAATATTTTCTATATTCTGGTTTTATGTTTCTAATAGTAAGTAATTCGATTGCAAAGTGATATTCTAATACTGTTATTTTTGGGTTTTTAGATACTTTGTGTAAAAGTACCCTTTCTATTTCTTTCCCTGTTAAATCACGAGCGTGTACAATACGATTTTTTGAATGACCTCCTTCTCTTCCAAGTTTCAAATTACCATGTTCATCTTTTGTAAATTTTACACCTAATGCCAGTAACTCGTAGATGCTTGACGGTCCTTCTTTAACAATTGTTTCTACAGCTTTTATATTGCATAAGCCTGCTCCACATTCAATTGTATCTTTTATATGTAAGTCAAAATTATCTTCTTTATCAAGTACAGATGCAATACCCCCCTGAGCATAGTTTGTGTTAGACTCAGCTTTTTTCTTTTTTGTAATAATTATAACTTTACCGAATTCACTTAATCTTAAACCAAGAGATAAACCTGCAATACCACTACCTATTATCAAGAAATCGGTTTTCATCTATTAATTGTTTAGTTTAAAATGAAATTAAAGTATTAATTGATAATGGCAAAATTATTTATGCTCCGTTATTTAATTTCATAAAATAAAAAACCAATAAATGGAGCATTTATATTTCTCAAAAACTATTATATAAAACTATTCTTTAAAAATATACTAGCAGGATTATTTATAAAACTTCTTTGATTTTTTTGATTGCTTCCTTAATATTTTCTCTTGAGTTAGCATATGAAAATCTCAAATATCCTTCTCCATACGCTCCAAAAGCAGTTCCTGCCAGAGAAGCAACACCAGCATTGTTCAGAAGATGGTCTTGTAATTCTTTTGCTTTATATCCTGTTTTTGTAATGTTTGGGAAAGCGTAAAATGCACCATGTGGCATAATACAAGAGAATCCTGGTATTGAATTTAAACCGTCAACAATAATCTCTCGTCTTGCCATAAATTCTTCTCTCATTTTATCAACGGAATCCTGAGGACCAGTTAATGCTTCAATACAAGCCTTCTGAACAAAAGTGTTTGTACAGGAGACACTGTTAGTAACAAGTTTTGCAATATGAGGTGCGATTTCTTTGTTCATTACTCCAAATCCTGCTCTCCAACCAGTCATTGCATAATATTTTGAGTAACCATCAAGAATAATTGTTCTTTCTTTAAAACCATCTACTTGTGCGATACTAAAATGTTCACCTTCAAAAATTAGTCTGCTATATATTTCATCGCTCAAAACCCAAATATCCCTATCTTTTATCACATTTGCAATATTTAAAATATCATCTTTAGTCAGAACTCCACCTGTTGGATTGTGAGGGCTATTCAATATAACCATCTTTGTTTTGTCATTTACAAGAGTTTTAAATTCTTCAATATCAAAAGCAAACCCTTTTTCTTCTCTTAGAGGTATGGGAACAGCTTTTGCACCTATAAAATTAATCATAGATTCATAAATGGGGAAGCCAGGATTCGGATATATTACTTCATCATCTTCTTCTACAATTGCTAATATAGCATAAAACATAACGGGTTTTCCACCTGGCATAACAACAACTTCATCTGCGGTAAAGTTAAGTCCTCGGGTTCTAGACATATATTCAGCAATAGTTTGTCTTAGTTCTGGTAGTCCAGGGGAAGGGTTGTAATGTGTGAAACCTTTTTTAAGTGCTTCTATAGCAGCATTACTAATGTTTTCTGGAGTGTCAAAATCTGGTTCACCAATTTCAAGGTGGATAATTTTTTTCCCTTCAGCTTCAAGCTTTTTTGCTTTTGCTAATACTTCAAATGCTGTCTCGGTTCCGAGACGTTCCATTCTTTTTGCAAGCTTCATATCTATTAATTTATTTAATAAAATTAAGTTGATTAATATTGATAAAAATAAGTTTGTTTATTGTGAAAGAACAGCTACATGCTTCAAAGTACAGGAAGAGTTGATTTTAAATTCATATTAATATCGTAAATCCCTCCACTTTATTCAATGCAACAATTTTTTCAGTAATTTTTTAAAAAAAATTGTGATGAAGTAAAATTTTGCTTTTCGTGGTGAAAATTTTAATGTTTTATCTTAAAAGTTTTTAATTTTATAAATTATTTAAATATAGAATAATTAAGATTTTTATAGTTTTGAGATGATTCATTATATTATTTGAAGAGATAGTAAATATAGCGAAAAAATAATCTTGTTCTACTTTTACTCCCCTGTGGGCGATTAAGGACTCGAACCTCAGACCTCTTCGGTGTAAACGAAGCGCTCTAACCACCTGAGCTAATCGCCCTTACAAATTACAAAGTTAATCTTAAATAATTAAATTTTCAAATCATTTTACAAATAGAATAATTCTTTCTATTCTAAATTATCTTTTTATATTTTATCAAAAAGATTTTTCGCTGTGAATTATTCACTACGGAATTCTCTATCTATTACGGAAATTTCTCCTGGATATGTAATTGGGCCTAGAAAAGTATCAACAGTTGGTTTTACTTTTAAAGTTAATCTTGCAGCACTTCCATTTTTTCCACCAATTGCAAGAGCAAGTTTCATTAAATCATCATAAGATTTATTTAAAAACTTTAATAAATCCAAAGAAATTTGTATTGGAATTACTGTTTCTTTTCCAACTCCAGGAACTTCGATATTCTGAATTGCTCCATTGATAGTTTCGTTATTATCAATTAGTAATCGCCAATCTAAATTTTTTATTATAGCAGTTGTTTGCGTTGTTCCACCTGTGCCATCATTTGGATTTTTTGCGATCAAATTTAAAGTAAAATTAGTTGGAAATTTTCCACTTGCAAATGCATTAGTTAATTTTATAATATCAAGTGCACTAATATCAGTTAATGAACTTATGTTACTAATATTAACTCCTGCAATTGTAAAACCATTTACTGACCCGAGTTTAAATTGTAATCTTTGAACATTTGTTAAGGTATGATATACTGAACAACTGCTAAGAAAGAATATCAAAATTAGACAAATCAAGAAGAATTTTTTCATGATAATGATTTTTATTTTTGTAAATATTTATTTGAAAGAACCTCTTTTATTTCTGATAATTGTCTGTTGTTTTCTTTCAAAACATCAAAAATCTCAAATACTACAATTATTAATTCAAGTCCTAATCGAATTAGGATTTGAAATGGGAGGTAAAGAATAATTATCAAAATTGCAGTTATAAACTCACCGTTAATCAATGTTAATATTAAAGACAGAATTGCAAGTAATGTATAAACCAAAACAAAAATTATATATACAAATTGGATTACTTTCGGTGTTATTAATGTCTTGAAAGAGAAAAAATCTTGGTTAATTTTAAAGTTCATAATTAAAATTGAGTTAATTTTTATTAATTTATAAATTTATAATGTATAAAGAAATATCAAAATATTACAATAAAATATTTCCATTAAATAAAGAAAAAGTAAATTTTATTGAAAATAATTTTAACTTAGTTAATAAGAAAATTCTTGATGTTGGATGTGCAACAGGGGAACTTGCAATTGAATTATCTAAAAAGGGTTTTCATGTAGTTGGAATAGATATTGATCAAGATATGATAAATGTTGCAAAAAGTTCAGCAATTACTAATTGCACAGAAGTTAATTTTATAGTTGGAGATATGCTAAATATGACAGAATATTTCAATTTAGATGAGTTTTGTTTAGTAATTTGTTGGGGAAATACAATTGCACATTTAAATAATGTAGAGGAAATAAAAAAATTTATTAAGGAATGCTATAAAGTTTTGAGAAAGGACGGACAATTAAGTTTGCAGGTTGTTAATTACGATAGAATAGTCCAGGAGAGTTTATTTTCATTACCTGAGATTGACAATGAAAATGTCAATTTTAAAAGGAATTATAAATTTATTTCAAAAAGTAAACTTATATTTGAAACAGAAATAACGATTAAAGAGACTGGAGAAGTATTAAAAAATTCAACAATTCATTACCCAATAATTAAAGAAGAATTAATAATAATTTTAAAGGAATCTGGTTTCAATTATTTTAGATTATACTCTGATTTTAAAGCTAAGCAATTTGAAGAAAAGGATATATCATTATTAATAAATGCTATTAAAGTTTAATTATCTTTAATTTATTTTATTAGTTTATCATTTTATTTAATTCATCGATATCACTTTTTTCTAAAGTTATATTTCCAGCAGATATAAGTAAATCTACTTGTTCTGGGCTTCTTGCACCAACTATGGCACCAGTTACACCCGATAAGCGCAAAGTCCAAGCAATTGCTATTGCTCCTGCTTCTACACCATATTTTTTCCCAATATCTTTCAACTTTTCAGCAATCAGGAGATTTTTTGTTAATTTGGGTTCATTGAATTCAGGACTTCTTTTGCGCCAGTCATCATCTGGTAAAGAAGATATTCGTTCTCGTGTCATTTTACCAGAAAGCAACCCTGACATCATCGGTGAATAAACAATAACTCCAATATTATTTTTTTCGCAATAGGGGATTATTTCTTTTTCTGCTTCTGGTTGAGAAAGGGAGTAAGGTGGTTGAAGAGAACTTATAGGTGCAATTCTTGCTATACGTTCCATTTGGCTCACACTGAAGTTAGAAACACCAGCATATCTTATTTTACCTTCCATTTTAAGTTCTTGTAGTGTTTCCCAACCTTCTTCAATCTCATTATCAGGATTAGGCCAGTGGATTTGATATAAGTCTATAATTTCTACTTGCAGTCTCTTCAAACTTGCTTCACATTCTTCCTTAATAGATTCTTTTTTCATACAACCATAGATTTGCCCTTTATCATCCCATCTGAGCTCACATTTGGTAAATACATATGGTTTCTCGTTCATTCCTTTTAAAGCTTTTGCAACAACTTCTTCCGCATGCCCTAATCCATATACTGCAGCAGTATCAATCCAATTTATTCCTGAATCAAGAGCTTTATGTATTGCCTTAATAGATTGATTATCATCTTGTTTCCCCCATCCAAATTGCCAATTATTTCCCCCCATTGCCCATGCACCAAGTCCAATTGAAGTTATTTCAAAGTCTGTATTACCTAATTTTTTCTTTTTCATAATGATGTTTTTAAAATTTTATTAATTAAAAATTTTTAATTATAAAATTTATGTAAAATTTTTCATTTATGAAATTTATTCTTTTGAGTAAATATTTGTAACCCATTAAAAGTTACTTTTCAATATCTAATTACTTTGAAAGAAAATTTTAATAATCATATATTGTATAAATTATAAATTAAAATTTTATAATATGTTAAAAAAAGCAGTATTTTTTTTATTATCTATTTTTATTTTCATATCTTTTAGTGCTTGTGATAAAGTAAAAGATTTGACAGATAAAAAGCAACAAGTAACAGAAAGTAGAAACGAAGATTTAATTATAAAAGATGATAAAGGGGAAAAAGTTAATTTGAAATTTAAACCATCTTTAGGTGATATTTTCAGATATAAACTTAAAATTCAACAGAATTCAACAGATAAATCTTCTCTGAATAAAAATAAAGAGATAAAAAGTTCACAAATATTAGAATTATATTACACCAATGAAGTTACAGAGATAAATGAATCAGGAATAATTACTTTTAAGGTTCGTTATGATAGTGTTAAGATGGATATGTCTGTTTCATCACCAGATTCGAGCATCTCTATGAGTTATAATTCAAACAAAAAAGATGAAGCAGTAAAGAATAAAGATTTCATGCTTTTTGATGCTTTAGTAGGAAGAGAGTTTAAAGCAAGAGTAACTAGTTTAGGAGAAGTTACAACTTTGTATGACCTTGAGAAGGTTTATGATTACATTTATAAAGAATATGGAGATACATTAAAGAGTAGTGACAAAGAAATAGTTAGAAAATCGATAGAAGATGAGTTAAAAGAATTAATTCAAACTCAATTTCAAATGCTCCCTGAAAAAGAAGTTTATGTCGATTCTACCTGGAGTTATAATCAAGAAGCTGCGCTAGGTAATTTTCCTGCCGAAAATGTTTTAACATATAAGATAGAGTCATTGAATAGAACAGAGAAAGGAATTATTATCGGATTAGATGCAAATCTTGTTTTTAAAGTAATTGAAAGTTCATTTAAGGATAAATCATCAGGTCTTTCTTATAAACTTGAAGATGTAAAAGGTGAAGGTTCAGGGAAAATTGAGCTAAATTTATCTCGTGGTTGTATATCTAAAAAAGATACGAAAAAGTATTTATATGCTGTTATCTCTGCATCTGCTAAAGGGCAGTCTGCAAAAGTAGAAAAATCAGATGAGATAAAATTATCATTAGAACTATTATAAGGATGAGAATTTTTTCTTTAGTTTATATTTTTTGAGCAATTAATATTTAAGTATTTTTTAAAATTAATGTTTTAATGGTTGAATTAGTTTATATAGAGCATCCAATATCATCACATCTTTTATCACATTTAAGAAATAAAAGAACAAATTACTATAATTTCAGGCAAAGTCTAGATAGGTTGTCTTATGTGCTTGCGGTTTATTTATATTCTAGCTTGAATAAAAAAGAAATAAATCTTAAAACTCCATTGTCTCCTGCAAAGGGTGTGATTATAACAAATAAAGTTGTATTGGTACCAATATTAAGAGCTGGAGTTGGACTACTTAAGGGTTTTCTTGATTTATTTCCTGAAGCTATAGTTTCTCATATAGGGATATATAGAGAAGAAACGACTTTAAAACCTGTGAGATATTATTTTAAATATCCAAGAATTAAAAACAAAAAAAGTATTTATAATATTGTACTTGACCCAATGATTGCTACGGGTGGTAGTATGATAGATACAATACAACAACTTAAAAATCGTGGTTTGAAAAATATATTTGTTGCGAGTTTATTGTGTGCACCAGAGGGAATTAAAGCACTTTCAAAAGCATTTCCTGAGAAAGATTTTAAGATTAGAATATTCACATTTAGTGTCGATAAAAATTTAAATAATAAAGGTTACATTGTTCCAGGACTCGGGGATGCAGGAGATAGATATTTCGGGACATAGCGAGTATAATAATATAGAAAATTAGGAATTTGAATTATTTAAAAATTATATGTGTTAGTTTTTATGTTGATTTTTAATTTCTTTTAGCAATATCTTTTTATAAATCAAATTATGTTAAGCAATTTTTACAAAAAGAAACTGGACGAATTAATATCTGTAAGTAAACGAACTTTAGGGAGTGAGAAAGTAAATGATAATTTGATCTCTAATGCTTTCAAATTTGCACTTGAAGCACATAAAAATGTGAATCGAGCGTCTGGTGAACCGTACTTCTTACATCCATACGAAGTTGCCATGATAATGGCAAAAGAAATTCCGATTGATGATGTTTCTATCGCATCTGCTTTACTTCACGATGTGCTGGAAGATTCTGAATTTACAATTAAAGATATAAAAGCAGAGTTTGGAGATGAAATTGCAGAAATTGTTGAAGGTGCTTCGCAAATAGAAGGTATTTTTGAAAATTATGAAGTTAAAGTCGTAGATTCATTCAAGAAGCTTTTACTTTCAATGGCATCAGACCTAAGAATAATTCTTGTAAAATTTGCTGATAGATTACATAATTTGAGAACGATAGAACAACTCCCCCCTCAAAGACAAACAAGAATTGCTCAAGATACTTTGGAGATTTTTGCACCTTTCGCACATAGATTTGGGCTATCTAACATAAAAGCTGAAATGGAAGATTTATCCTTTAAATGTTTGAATAGGAGTGTTTATGATGAAATTGCAATGCAATTGCGAGAGAAAAAAAAGGAGAGAGATAAATTCCTAAAAAATTTTATTGAACCAATAAATGAAGCACTTAAAAAAGAGAATTACAAATTTGAAATTACGAGTAGGGTCAAACATATATATAGTATTTATAGGAAGATGATGAGAATAAATAAACCAATTGATGAAATTTATGACTTGTTCGCAGTAAGAGTAATTCTCGATACTCCAAATAAATATGATTGTTTTTCTGCTTATGGAATTATTTCCCAAATTTATTTACCTGTCCCTGAGAGATTTAAAGATTATATTTCACTCCCAAAACAAAATGGTTATCAATCTATTCATACCACAGTTGTAAGTAAAGAAGGTAAACTTGTTGAGGTTCAAATAAGAACTCGGGAGATGCATGAATTCGCAGAAAAAGGTATTGCTGCACATTGGAAATACAAAGAGAATATAAGAATAAGTGATAAAAAACTTGATGAGTGGATGAAATGGATTAGAGAAACGATTGAAAATGTTGGGAAGGAAGATGTTTCTTCAAGTCAATTATTCGAAACATTCAAGTTGAATCTCTATCAGGATGAAATATATTGCTTTACACCTAAAGGGGAATTGAAAATACTCCCTTATGGAGCGACTCCTCTGGATTTTGCTTTTGAAATTCATACAGAAATTGGGATGCGATGTATAGGAGCAAAAGTAAATGGAAAAATTGTAAGTTTAGATACACCATTAAAAAGTGGATCGCAGGTAGAAATAATAACATCGAAGAACCAGACACCAAAAAAAGATTGGGAAAAGATTGTCGTTACTCAAAAGGCAAAGTCAGATTTGAGAAAATATTTTAACACTGAAAGGCGAAAAATTATTTCTAAAGGTAGAGATATTTTTGAAAAGAAACTGAAGAAGAAAAAAATTAATATAAATGAAGATGAACTTACTAGAATGGTCCAGAAATATAGATATAAAGATCTATCAAATTTTTATTATTCTGTTGGATTGGATGAAATTAGAGCTGACGAGATGATTGGCATAATTTTGAATAAAAGGAAGTCAGTATCTGTAGATAATGTTCCTGAAGTATTACCGGAAGTAGAATTCTTACCAGCTGAGTTAAAACAGGAAAGACTTATTAAGGAAATACGGGAATCGGTTGGCTCTATAACAATCGGAGATAGCTATGATTCTAACATTATACAGGGATTAAAATATGATTTTGCTAAATGCTGTAATCCAATACCTGGTGATGAAGTAGTGGGGTATATTACTCGTTCAGAGGGGTTAAGAATTCATAGAAGAAATTGTAATAACATCATAAATTTATATTTAATGGATCCTAATAGGATTATAGATGTGAATTGGAATATGAACATCCATGATACATTTGCTGGTGGTATTATTATAATTGGTGAAGATAGAAAAGGTATTGTAAATGAAATAACCGAGATGATATCAAAAAATTTTGGAGTGAATATTAAAAGTATAAATATTAATACTAAAGGGTCATTATTTGAGGGAACTATTATTCTTGAAGTAAAAGACCTTAAACAGTTAAATTCAATTATTGAAAAAATCAGTCATCACAAAAGTATTATTAGAGCAAGCAGATTTGGATAATATCAGGAAGTATCTTTAATTGAAGTTTTCGACGCAATTTGCATCTCAATCAATAAATTCAGATACATTTCAACTAAACTTTTTTTTGTTTTATCTAATGTATTTGTAGTTAAGTCATCATTTTGATAATTAATTATATATACAATTGGGTTCCTTTGCTTTGAAATGTTAATATATCCAGAGTTTGGAGTTATGTTTAGAGAAAATAAAAGTAATATTATAATGATTAGTTTTTTCATCTAATAACAATATATAAAATTTTAAAAATTTGTTCAATTATATACACTCAACAGTTCTCGATATATTTTTAAATTATACAAGGATTTCCAAAAATATTGGTAAAATGTCTTTGATTAATATACTTAAATTATTTAAAGAACAGAAAATTTTGTTTTTCTAACGTTTCGATTAAATTTAATTGAATATATAAAATATAACTATTAAATTATTTTTTATTTAAAAATGATTTGATTTGTTGTTGGATTTAGTAATAGGGCTATTTCTTGGTTTCATATTATCAATGCCACCAATTGGACCTACCAATTTTGCTGTAATTTCAAAGGGTTTTAAGAGACAAATTAAAGAGGGAATTGCGATTGGTGCAGGTGCAGGATTTACTGATTTTTTTTATATTTTGATTGCTTATGGAGGTTTATCCTTGATAAGAGCATTTGTCCCTGTATCTGTGGAGAATTTTTTTAATGAAAACGAAATAAGTTTTAAAATTGGTATTACAGCTATAGGATGTGTTGTTGTTATGTTTTTTGGGGTGAGAATATATAAGAGCAAAGTATTTGAAGAAGATAAAGAAATTACGGAAGAAATAAATGAAATTGAACAAGAAACCACAACGAAGATTTTATCTAAAGAAGAGGAATTGAAAAAAATAATCAAGAAAGCTCCCTTACCAAAAACTAATTCAAGAAGTTTTTATGCTTATTTTGTCTCTGGAATTTTATTATGTATGTCTTCAGTTACAGTTCCAGCATTTTGGGTTGCTACAGTTGGCTATTTAAAAAGTTATAACCTTATTGATAGTAATATTATGTCAGGAATTTTCTTAGCGGTTGGTGTTATGACAGGAACAACACTTTGGTTTTATGCACTAACAAGAATCATATCTAATAATGTACATAAAATACTACCCTCGACCTTAAATAGGTTGAATAAATATGTGGGTGTTTTTTTGATTTTATTAGGAGTTTTTTTATTTTTAAAAATTTTTCATTTCGCTTTTTCAATTTAAAATAATTTTTTTGTGAGTAAAGAGTTCAATACTGATTTAAAAAAAATTTGCAAGTATTGTAGTTCAGTAATAGAGTCTAATTTTGATTTATTAACCTGCCCAAAGTGTAAATCGTATTATCATATTGAATGCTGGTATCAAAATAATGGATGTGCAAATTACGATTGCGATTACAAAATAATTGTCTTTCAAGATGAAATGTTAGGTGCCAGTAGTATTGAAGATGCTCTTATAAATATTGAGTTCCTTATAAATAATAATAGGTTTATAGATGCAATCAATGTATGTAGGAGAATATTAGAAATTGATAAAAACAATCTTAAAGTAAAAGAATTTTTCAATAAAGCTATATCACGTATAAACATTAAAATGAAATTAATTGAGTCAGGGGATGCAGCTTTAACTAATGAAGATTTACAAGCCGCAGAATTATATTATAGCCGAGCATTGGACTATGCGGATAAATCTGAGTCTGATTTATTGCGAACAAAATTATATGTGATAAAAGAAAAGTATCCTAAACTGTTAAAAAGGAGAAAAAAAAGCAGATTAATAACAAATACAATTGGGGGCTTAATTGTTATTGTACTTGGATTCCTTTTGTTTTATAATTTACACCTAAAAGAATATATAGATTATATTCAACTAGAAAAGGGGGATAATTTTGATAATTTGGTTTTGATGGAACAGCAAGTAAAATACTATGAAAATTTTATCTCTAAATATAAAAAAGGAGATTATGTAGAGAAAGCTAAAGGGAAAATTAATACATTTTGCTTTTACATAATTGAGAATCTTTACAAAAACGATTGGAGAAGTGCAATTTTGTATTTGAATATGATGGATAGTATTTATAATCCGATTGTATATAAAGATCTTAAAAATAAAATTTATTATATTGCAAATTCTGAAGTCGACGAGCATATAATTGATTTTAATAATTTCATCGAATCAAATGATATTGAATCCGCAAAAGAAATTCTGAGAATAATATCTGAAATCTCTACTTATTTTTCAGATAGCGATATTAAACAGAAGGAATTATATCTTCAAAATAAAATTGATAAAAAAGTAAAAAGTGAGAGAAAATTAAAGAAGAATACTAATTCTGTCGAATTATTTAATTTAAATTAGTGTTTGAAATATAAAATAATAATGGTTAAAAAACATCGCAAATGGTGAGATAATCTTACCCGAACTTTTTGGAGCTTTTACCAATTTGATTTTAAAAATAACTTAAAAAATTTGATATCAGAAATTACAAATAATCGATTTATCATTAATTAATTATTATATTAATGTTTAATTATGAAAATTAGAAATATTTTAATTTTTGGAATGTTTACATTAATAATGATAAATGCTAATTCGGCAATTATCATGCAACCATATCTTATGGGTGTTCAAAAAAATAGTGTATGGGTTTTAGTTGAGTGCAACACTATAGATACTGTTATTGTCAATTTTGGATTAACACCTGCATACGGAAATACGGCGAAGACTTCCAGTATTAGTATAACAACCGAAAACACTTATGTCCATAAGGTACAATTGACTGGACTTATTGAAAATACCGTTTATTATTATAGTGCTAGACAACTTAATTCAACTTCAAGTGGATATAGCTTTATTACTGCTTGTAATGATCAAACAAATTTCAGGTTTGTATGGATAGGTGATTGTAGAACGGGAACTGCTATCCATGATCAGATAACAGCTTTAATACCAGCATATAATCCAAGATTTTATTTGAATGGGGGTGATATTGCAAACGATAGTAATTATTCAACATTCAAGTACGAATTTTTCAGACAAGGTACCTTAGATATAATTTCTAGAGTTCCTTTTTTCCTTGCACCTGGTAATCATGAAGGGTGGGGAACAAATTCGAAAGCTTTTACAAAAGGAATAACAGTTCAAAGTGGAACAGAAGATTATTACTCTTTTGATTATGGGAATTTGCATGTTCTTGTAATAAATAATTATGTTAACCATTCAATTGGAAGTAATCAATATAATTTTGCAATGGCAGACTTAAGTTCATCCACAAAAACATGGAAGATTGTTATATCACATATTCCTGCTTATTGTGCAGGTGGGCATGGAGAGGATTCTACAATGAAGGTAATGGTCACAAATATTTTTGAACCCACAGGAGTTGATATGGTAATTTCAGGTCATTCACATTTTTATCAGCACAATTTTCTTAATAACATTCACCATATGATTCTTGGAGGAGGAGGTGCTCCATTACATACTCCTTCGAATTTATATTATACTGTAAAATCTGTACAGGATTATAATTTTGGAATAATTGATGTTGCAAGTAATTTTTTAAATCTTAAAGTATATAATAATCTAAATATTTTGATAGATTCTGTAATGCTTACAAAAATTCCTACTTTTGTTAATAAAAACGAATCTATTGTAAAAGGATTTAAACTTGAAGATATATATCCAAATCCATCAAATCCTGAGTTTAATATAAGTTTCGAAATTAATAAAGAAGGTATTTATAAGTTAGAGTTGTTTGATAATACTGGAAGAAATATTGCATTAATCATGCATGAAAGGCTATATCCAGGGAAATATGAAATAACTTATAATACAACATCACTTCCGAGTAGTATTTATTATATAATGTTATCTGATAATAGGGGAGAGTTTCAATCTAAAAAAATTGCAATTATTAAATAATTTATCTCATAAATCTGAATGGATAAGTTAATCATAATTTTGATTTTTATAGGAATTTATGTTTATGCAGTTTTGAGATATATAATTTTTGGTGTGACTTCTTGGGATCAAATACCCTTGTTTATTACTAATAAAGCTCTCTCTTTCTCTGGTTTACTTTATTTTGCTTTATCACCGATAGTTAAATATTTTACTAAGAGAAAAGATGTAAAAATATACTATCTAACAGGATTTATTTTTATTTGTTTGCATGTAATTATAAGCCTAATTTTACTAAATAAAATAAATTATGGAAAATTTTATAATGAATCTGGGACTTTTAAATTAGATTCTGGAATATCTATGCTTGCAGGGACTGTGGCATTTATTTTTTTATTATATACTAATGTAGTAAAAAAGGATAGTAGTATAATTACAAACAAATTACTTTATTCTATTTTATCTATTTTACCTTTAGTACATCTTTTTTTTATGGGGTATAAAGGTTGGTTTTCTTATGATAGCTGGCCAGGAGGAATGCCACCTATAACACTGTTATCATTCATTTTATATACTCTTGGATTAATATTTAAAAATGTAAAAAAATTGTAGTAATTTTAGAATTAATGAGAAATTTTGAGTTTATCAAAATTTTATTTAAAGTGAATGTAATATATATAAAAATATAGCTTATATTTTATAACTTAGAATTTAACATATATAGAAAATTTTCTATTGATTTAAATTTTAAAAATTAATAATTTACAAGTTTGTATACCTATGGGTAGGTAGCGAAGTGGTTAAACGCATCAGACTGTAAATCTGACGGCTTATGCCTTCGGAGGTTCGAATCCTTCCCTACCCACAAAAACCCGCGCGGGAGTAACTCAGTTGGTAGAGTCACAGCCTTCCAAGCTGTTGGTCGCGGGTTCGAGTCCCGTCTCCCGCTCTAATTTGCTGATGTAGCTCAGTTGGTAGAGCACTTCCTTGGTAAGGAAGAGGTCACCGGTTCAATCCCGGTCATCAGCTCATGAAGTTATGCTTATCAAATAGATTCGAATGTGTAGGATATCGAAATGATTTTTTATTTGAAAATAAAATAAATATTTCTTATTATTATAATACCTCACACGGGTGTAGCTCAATTGGTAGAGTAGCGGTCTCCAAAACCGTCGGTTGGGGGTTCGAGTCCCTCCTCCCGTGCATTCCTTTTAATTTTTTTATTTATGAAAGATAAAATTATCAATTTTTTTGTTGATATTTATAGGGAAATGAAAAAGGTCTCTTGGCCTAAGAAACAAGAGATTATTGATTCAACTAAAATTGTCATTGTGACAATGATTATTTTTGCAATTATAGTTTATGCGATTGATAAAGCACTGGAAGCAATTTTACAATTATTATTTTAAAAAAATAGATGGCTGAAGAAATATTAGAAAATAGCGAAGTCAAGGAATCTTCTGGTGATTCTCAAGAAGGGCAATCAATAGAGTATAAATGGTATGCCCTCAGGATAATATCTGGTCATGAAAGGAAAGTAAAACAATATCTTGAGAATGAAATCAAGCAAGAAAATTTAGGAGATAAAATTAAGAATGTTATATTACCAGAAGAAAAAGTATTTGAAGTAAAGAGTGGTAAGAAGAAAGTTAAGATGAAAAATTTTCTTCCAGGATACTTATTAATAGAAGCAATATTAGATGATGAGGTTAGAGCATTTATTAAAAGGTCACCATCAATTTTGAATGTTGTTGGTACTAAAAGAGGTAAGGAGCAAAAATTAGAACCAATTCCTTTAAGACCTGATGAAGTTAAAAGGTTGAAAATGCTCTTAAGTGAGGAGAATCAGACTGAAAAAATAGATTTAAGACTAAATATTGGAGATCCTGTAAAAGTGATAAGTGGACCTTTCAATAATTTCAGTGGTAATGTACTTGAAATATATCCCGAGAAGATGAAGGTTAAAGTAATGGTGAGCATCTTTGGAAGAAAAACACCAATAGAATTAGAATTCACACAAATAGAAAAGGAAAAATAAAATCATAACTGTATGGCAAAAAAGGTAGTTGGAATTATTAAACTTCAAGTTCCAGGTGGACAAGCAACTATGGCACCTCCTGTTGGTCCTGCTTTAGGTCAAAAAGGTGTAAATGGTTTGGAGTTTTGTAAACAGTTTAATGCAAGGACAAAGGATAAACAAGGTCTTATTATTCCTGTTATTGTTACAGTTTATTCAGATAAATCTTTCACTTTTATAACCAAAACTCCCCCAGCTGCTGTTTTACTTTTAAAAGCTGCTGGTGTAAACAAAGGTTCTGGGGAGCCAAATAAAACTAAAGTAGGTAAAGTAACTTTAAAACAAGTTAGAGAAATTGCTGAAATAAAAATGCCTGACTTGAATACGAAAGACATTAATCAAGCAATAAAAATGATAAAAGGAACCGCAAGAAGTATAGGAGTAGTTGTCGAGTAAAAAAAGTCCATATTTTATTTTAAAAATGAAATATCATATTTTATGAAATTGACTAAAAAACAAAAAGAAATAAGAAGTAAAGTAGATTTAAAAAAGGATTATAAAATTGATGAAGCAATTACAATTGTAAAACAATTTGCAAAAGCAAAATTTGATGAATCAGTTGATATTGCTGTTAACCTTGGTGTTGACCCTAAACATGCTGATCAGGTTGTACGTGGAACAGTCTCGTTGCCAAATGGTACGGGAAAATCGGTAAAAGTTCTTGTCATTGCAAAGCCTGAAAAACATAGTGAAGCAATTGAAGCAGGTGCAGATTATGTCGGTTATGAGGATTATTTACAAAAAATTCAGGAAGGGTGGACTGATGTTGATGTAATTATAGCCACTCCTGATGTTATGAGTGAACTGGGAAAACTCGGAAAAATACTCGGTCCAAGAGGTTTAATGCCAAATCCCAAAAGTGGAACGGTTACAACAAATATCCAACAAGCAGTAAAAGAAGTTAAAGCAGGAAAAATTGATTTCAGAGTTGATAAAAACGGAACAGTGCATGCATCTATTGGAAAAGCGTCATTTGAACCTGAAAAACTTAAAGAGAATATTGTTACTTTTTTGAACACTATAATAAAATTGAAACCCGCTTCTGCAAAAGGTACATACATTAAAGGAATTACTTTGTCAAGTACAATGGGACCTGGTGTATCCATAGATAGAAACTTAACTGATATTAAAACTTTTTCTTAAATTATTTTTGAATATTACGCACTTATCATATAAATGGTCTTCTACCGGAGCCATAGAAAATGCTTCTAAGTCAGATTTAAATCCTGGTATAGAAATATACCAGAATATAATTCTGAATTTTTAATTTATTTAAAATGGAAAGAGAAAAGAAAGTTGAAATTATTGAAGAGATTAAGAAGTTAATGTCCGAATCAAACGCTTTATACTTCATTGACTTTACATATCTTACTGTTGCAGAAACAAATGAGCTTAGAAATGAATTCTACAATTCTGATGTAAAGTATAAAGTGGTGAAGAATACATTAGCTTTAAGAGCTCTTAAGGAATCAGATAAATACAGTCCTTATGTTGATAAGTTATCTGAATTTCTTGTAGGGCCAACTGGGATCGTGTTTGCAGGAAAAGACCCTGTTATACCAGCGAAAATTTTGAAGAAAAATTTTGATAAAATCGGGAAACCAAAATTTAAGGTTGCTATTCTTGAAGGTAATATTTATAGCTCGGATAAATTAGAAGAGCTCTCTTCGTTGCTTTCAAGAGATGAGGTGATTTCTTCAATTTGTGGTAGCCTTGGTTCACCGGTTGCTGGTATAGTAGGTGCAATTAATGCTGTAATCAGAGACCTTGCAAGTGTAATTGAAGAGGTCGCTAAGAAAAAAGCGGCATAATATTTTTGAAAATTAAAAACAGGAAGGTATAAAATGTCAGTTGTACAAGAATTATTAGAAAAGATTTCAAACTTAACACTAGTAGAAGCAGCTGAATTAAAAAAAGCACTAGAAGAAAAATTTGGTGTAACAGCTGCTGCTCCAATGGTAGTTGCTGGTGCAGCACCCACTGGCGCTGCAGAACCACAAGAAGAAAAAACAGAATTCTCTGTTATACTTCAAGAAATTGGTGCTAATAAGATTAATGTTATTAAAGTTGTAAAGAATGCAACTGGGTTAGGATTAACTGAATCTAAAGCACTCGTTGAAAGTGCTCCTAAAGCAGTAAAAGAAAACATCCCTAAAGCTGAAGCGGAAAAATTAAAAGCTGAATTGGAAGCTGCTGGTGCGAAAGTAGAAATTAAATAATATTTCTATAAGAGGGTTTGGGAATCAAACCCAAACCCTCAAAAATTTTAAAATTGAGAAAAAATTAATTCCTTAAAAATTAACAATAGCAGAAATTTAATAAGTGGTGAGAGTTTCTATTCCTTTATTAAGTTTTATTTTCATATCAAAAGTTTTTCACTTAATATTTGAGTAAAAATCAAACAAAAATAAAATATTTTTTACATTTATGAATGTTAATGATAACATTTTAGGTTTACCCTACCTAAATTCGAAAAACAAAAGACTAACCTTTTCAAAAGCACAAATTACTAAAGATGCTCCTGATTTATTAGATGTTCAGATTCAATCATTCAAAGATTTTCTACAGGAAGATGTACCGATTAGTAAGAGAAAATCAATAGGATTACAACGAGTATTTGAAGAATGCTTCCCTGTCACAGATTCCAGAGAAACTGCAATCCTTGAATTCATCGAATATCATATAGAGAAGCCACCTGCAACTATAATTGAGTGTCAGGAGCAAGGTTTAACATATTCTGTTCCAGTTAAAGCAAAATTAAGATTGTCTACTAGGCCAAGCCCTACTGCAAAGGAATGGAATTATCAAATTGAGCAGGATGTTTATTTAGGACACTTACCTTATATGACACCAAGAGGTAGTTTTATAATTAATGGTGCTGAAAGAGTTATTGTAAGTCAATTGCACAGGTCACCGGGTGTTGTTTTTTCGGAATCCACCCATGCAAATGGTACTCAACTTTATTCTGCTAGAGTTATTCCATTTAAAGGTTCTTGGGTTGAATTCTCTACTGATATTAATGGTTTATTATATGCTTATATAGATAGAAAAAAGAAATTTTATTTCTCGACTCTTCTTAGGGCATTAGGATTTAATGATAAAATTAAAATGCTTGAACTTTTCGATCTTGTAGAAAATGTCCACATTAACGAAAGAAATTATTCAGATTTTGAGAATAGAATAGTTGCTGAAAATGTTATTGATAAAGAAACAGGAGATGATCTTGGTATAGCAGAAGGTTCTGCTCTGACGAGTGAACATTTAATCACAATTCTAAACTCAAAAATTAAATCACTTTACCTTTTAAAAGCAGAAGCAACCGATGGAGAAAAGGTAATATTTAATACTATTATTGCTGACAATGATGAGTATGAAACTGAAAAAACAACTGAAACAACTGATAAGAAAAAGGATAAAACACTTTCACTTCTTGCAGAAAGTGAAGGAGAAAGTGCAAAGTCATATATAGAAAAACAATTTTTCAATCCCAAGAAATATGATTTAAGTGAAGTAGGTAGATATAAAATAAATAAGAAGTTAAACCTTAAAATTGATGAGAATATAAAGATTCTCACACTTGAAGATATTGTAGCAATTATTAAATCTATTAAGGATTTGATTGATGGTAAGATGGAAGTTGATGATATTGACCATCTTGGTAATAGAAGAGTGAGAACAGTCTGTGAACAACTTTCGCAACAATATGCATTAGGTTTAACAAGAATGATTAGAACTGTAAAAGAGAAAATGAGTATTCATGATGAAGACAGTCTTACTCCTTCAAGATTGATAAGTGCACGTCCAATAACAAGTGCATTATCTTCATTTTTCGGTACAAGTCAGCTTTCCCAGTTTATGGATCAAACCAATCCACTTGCTGAAATGACACATAAGAGAAGAATTAGTGCATTGGGTCCAGGTGGATTGTCAAGAGAGAGAGCTGGTTTTGAAGTGCGAGATGTGCACTATACTCACTATGGCAGATTGTGTCCAATAGAAACTCCTGAAGGCCCAAATATTGGACTTATTTCTTCATTATGTATACATTCAAGGATAAATGAATTGGGATTTATAGAAACTCCTTACAGGAAGGTTGAAAATGGAAGAGTTACGGATAAAATTGAATATCTATCTGCTGATAAAGAAGACGAATTTAGGATTGCACAAGCTAATGAACCAATAGACGAAAAAGGATATTTCATAAACCAAAGAATAAAAGCAAGATATAGAGGGGATTTCCCATTCTTCAAACCAAATGAAATAGATTATATAGATGTTGCTACAAATCAAATTGTTAGTGCAGCAGCTTCATTAATTCCCTTCTTAGAACATGATGATGCTAACAGGGCACTTATGGGTAGCAATATGCAAAGGCAAGCAGTACCACTTCTAAGACCAGAAGCACCTATTGTGGGTACGGGTTTTGAAGAAATAGTTGCTAGGGATTCTCGTTCTATGATAGTTGCAGAAGCTGATGGTGTTGTAGAATATGCATCTGCTGATAAAATTGTTGTTAGATATAATATTCGTGAAGATTCAGAAGAGGCATTAGTAAGTTTTGATGATAAAAAAGTAGTGGAATATAATTTAGTTAAGTTTTTAAGAACTAATCAAGATACATCAATAAATCAAAGACCTGTTGTTAAAGAAGGAGACAAAGTTAAAAAGGGTGATATTCTTGCTGATGGTTCTTCTACTCAAAATGGTGAATTAGCACTTGGTAGAAATATTCTTGTTGCATTTATGCCCTGGCGTGGATACAACTTTGAGGATGCTATTGTAATTAGTGAAAGATTAGTTCATAAAGATATTTTTACTTCTGTTCACATTGAAGAGTTTTCCCTTGAAGTCCGTGATACTAAAAGGGGAGAAGAAGAGTTAACCCGTGAAATTCCTAATGTGAGTGAAGAAGCTACCAAAGACCTTGATGAAAATGGAATAATTAGAGTAGGTGCAGAAGTGAAAGAAGGTGATATATTAATAGGAAAAGTAACTCCAAAAGGGGAAACTGAACCATCACCTGAAGAGAAACTTTTGAGGGCAATTTTTGGTGATAAAGCTGGTGATGTGAAAGATGCTTCATTTAAAGCTCCTCCAGGATTGAAAGGAATAGTAGTAAATACTAAACTTTTCTCTCGCAAGACTCGTGATATGGAAAGTAAAAAAGATGAAAAGAAGAAAATTGATAAATTAGAAGCTGAAAGGAAAAGAGATATTAAAGAACTTAATATTAAATTTGCTGAAAAACTTGGTATTCTTTTAGAAGGTAAAAAATCAGTTGGAGTAAAGGACTTGAAGGGTAATGTAATTATTAAAAATGGTGTGGTTTTCAAAAGAGAGACTTTTTTAAACTTATACGAAAATGGTATAGATTTTAAGAATCTTGATTATGAAAAAGATTGGACAGAAAGTAAGAGGGCAAATACATTATTGCTAGATATTTATAAAAGTTATTCATACAAACAAATAGAGATTGAAGAAAGATATAAAAGACTAAAAGTCAAAGTCGCATTGGGTGATGAATTGCCTACAGGTGTTGTAAAACTTGCTAAGGTTTATGTTGCCAAAAAGAGAAAATTATCTGTAGGTGATAAAATGGCTGGTAGGCATGGAAATAAAGGTGTTGTTGCTAAAATCGTTCCTGTGGAAGATATGCCATTTTTACCTGATGGGACACCAGTTGATATCGTTTTAAACCCACTTGGAGTTCCATCAAGAATGAATTTAGGACAACTATATGAAACTGCTCTTGGATGGGTTGGAAAGAAACTCGGTGTTAAATTTGCAACACCTATATTTGATGGTGCAACAACTGAGGAAATTGAGGAAGCTCTCAAAAAAGCTGGTTTACCAGAGCATTCAAGAATTGACTTATATGATGGTATGACAGGAATGAAATTCCATCAGAAAGTTACTGTGGGTTATATTTATATGATGAAATTATCTCACCTTGTAGATGATAAAATTCATGCGAGGTCTATTGGTCCATACTCTCTCATAACTCAACAGCCACTTGGTGGTAAAGCACAATTTGGTGGACAGAGATTCGGAGAGATGGAGTGCTGGGCTTTGCAAGGTTATGGTGCAGCATATACATTACAAGAAATGCTAACAATAAAAAGTGATGATGTACAAGGTAGAAGTAAAGCGTATGAAGCAATTATTAAGGGTGATAATATTCAAGAACCGTCAATACCTGAAGCATTTAATGTCCTTATGAAAGAACTACAAGGTTTGTGCCTTGATATTAATATTGAATAATAAATTTTAAAAATAATAATTAATATTTTTATGCATAAATCTGATTTTAAAAAACCCAAAAGAATAACGCGAGTAACTATTAATCTTGCTTCTACTGAGTCCATTGTTGCTCAGTCAAGAGGTGAGGTAACCAAACCTGAAACTATAAACTACAGAACTTTTAAACCTGATAAAGATGGGTTATTCTGTGAGAAAATTTTCGGACCAGTTAAGGATTGGGAATGCCATTGTGGAAAATATAAAGGCATTAGGTATAAGACAATAATTTGTGATAGATGTGGTGTTGAAGTAAATATGAAAAGTGTGAGAAGGGAAAGAATGGGACATATATCTCTTTGTGTACCTGTTGCTCACATTTGGTATTTCAGAACTTTACCTTCAAAGATTGGCAGTGTTCTTGGAATATCTTCGAAAGATTTGGAAAAAATAATTTATTATGAGACCTATGTTGTTATTAATCCTGGAAAGACAAAATATAAAAGATTGCAACTTATAAGTGAAGAGGAATATCTTGATATTTTAAACTCTTTACCAAGCAATAATGATGAGCTTGAAGATACCAATCCGAATAAATTTGTTGCTGATGAAGGAGGAGCAGCAGTACAGAAATTATTAAAAACTGTTAATATTGAAGAGGAAATAGAAAATTTAAGAAAGTCAATTCTTGAAGAACAATCGGCAGTTAAGAGGCAGGAAATAATAAAAAGATTGCGAATTTTAGAAGCTTTTAGACCCCGCGAAGGTGCTAAAGTTAACAAACCTGAGTGGATGGTACTTGAGGTTATTCCTGTAATCCCACCAGAATTGAGACCTTTAGTACCACTTGAAGGTGGAAGATTTGCTACGAGTGATTTAAATGATTTATACAGAAGAGTAATTATTCGTAATAACCGATTGAAAAGATTAATGGATATTAAAGCACCTGAGGTTATATTGAGAAATGAAAAGCGAATGTTGCAGGAAGCAGTTGATGCATTACTTGATAATTCAAGAAGAGTTACAGCAGTAAAAGCAGAGAACAGAGCTCTAAAATCTTTATCAGATATATTAAAAGGAAAACAAGGAAGATTCCGTCAAAATTTACTTGGTAAAAGAGTTGATTATTCAGGAAGGTCGGTAATTGTTGTAGGTCCTGAATTAAAATTGCACGAATGCGGATTACCAAAAGATATGGCTCTTGAATTGTTTAAACCGTTTATAATAAGAAGATTGATAGATAGAGACTATGTGAAAACTGTAAAGAGTGCAAAGCGGATGATAGACAAAAGGGCACCTGAGGTATGGGATATTCTTGATAATGTTATTGACGGACATCCTGTATTATTAAACAGAGCTCCAACATTACATAGATTGAGTATACAAGCTTTCCAACCTGTATTGATAGAAGGGAAAGCAATCACATTACATCCATTTGTCTGTACTGCATTCAATGCAGACTTTGATGGTGACCAGATGGCGGTTCACGTTCCACTTTCATATGAAGCACAACTTGAAGCATCAATTATGATGCTCTCCTCTCACAATATTTTATCTCCGCAAAACGGTAATCCAATTATTGTACCGAATCAGGAAGTTGTTCTTGGAATTTATTATTTAACTAAAGATAAGAGAGGGGACAAAGGAGAGGGTAAAATGTTTTCATCTCCGGAAGAGTTATTGCTTGCTTACGAAAGTGGTGTCGTTGGAATGCATGCAAATATAAAAGTTAGATATAAGAATAAAATTATTGAAACTACTCCAGGAAGAATTATTTTTAATTCTATAATACCTGAGGGTATTGTATTTAATTCTATAATGCCAGAAGCAAGTGAATCTGATGAACCAATTGATTATATAAATGAACCACTGAAGAAAAGAAGACTCATAGAAATAATTGGAACAATTTACAAACAAGTTGGAAATCAAAAAACTGCATTATTCCTTGATAAATTGAAAGATTTAGGATTCCGCTATGCAACCGAAGGAGGACTTTCAATTAATATTGATGATATAGAAGTACCATCAACGAAGAAAAAGATTATTGAAGATGCATTAAAAAGAGTTGAAAGAATTGAAAATGCTAAACTCGAGGGACTTATTTCAGAAAATGAAAGATACAATAAGGTTATCGATATTTGGACTCATGTTAGGGATGTTGTAAGGAATGATTTAATGGAAAATTTAAGGGTATCAAAAGATGGATTTAATTCATTGTATATGATGGTCGAATCTGGTGCAAGAGGTTCTGTTGATCAGGTCAGTCAGTTAGCTGGAATGAGAGGACTAATGCAGAAACCGCAAAAATCTCTAACAGGACAAGCTGGAGAAATTATTGAGAACCCAATTATTGCAAACTTCAAAGAGGGATTATCAATTCTTGAGTATTTTATTTCTACTCACGGTGCAAGAAAAGGGTTAGCAGATACTGCATTAAAAACTGCTGACGCAGGATACCTAACAAGAAGATTAGTAGATGTTGCTCAAGATGTGATTATTAATGAGGAAGACTGTGGAACGATTAGAGGTGTACTTACAGAAGCTTTAAAAGAAGGTGAAGAAGTAAAAGAAAGTCTTGAAGAAAGAATCCTTGGTAGAGTAACTGTTACTGATGTTATTGATCCACTAACGAAAAAGGTTATTGCAAAAGCTGGTGAAGAAATCACAGAAGAAAAAGCCGCACTGATTGCAGAATCTCCAATTACTGCTGTTGAAATTCGTTCAGTACTTACTTGTGAAAGTAGAAGAGGTGTGTGTGCAAAATGTTATGGAAGAAATCTTGCGACAGGTAAAATGGTGGAAATTGGTGAAGCAGTTGGAATTATCGCTGCACAGTCTATTGGAGAACCAGGAACTCAGTTAACTTTAAGAACATTCCATATTGGTGGTACTGCGAGTAGAATTATTACCCAATCACAGATTACAACTAAGTTTGAAGGTAAAGTGAAGTTTGAAAATATGAGAATTGTTGAGTATAAAGGTGTTACTGCGGGTAAAACACTCGTGTCTTTGAGTAGGAATGGAAAAATTGCTATTCTTGATGAACAGAAAGAGGTAATTGCTAGATACTCTGTACCATATGGTGCTACATTGAAAGTTAAGAATGGTGAAAAAGTTCCAAAGAATGCAATATTATATGAATGGGATCCTTATAATGAAGTAATAGTAGCAGAAAATGATGGATATATAAAATATGTTGACTTAGTTGAAGGGAAACAATTTGAATTAATTAAAGATGAACAGACGGGTCACTATCAAAAAACTGTGATAGAAAGTAAAGATAAAACAAAGAGCCCAACAATTGCAATTACAGATTCTTCGGGTGAGGTTTTAAGTACATACTTAATTCCAGCAAAAGCAAACTTATTAGTTGATGATGGCCATGCAGTAAAAGCAGGAACTGTAATGGTAAAGATTCCGAGAGAATCTGGAAAAACCCGAGATATTACAGGAGGATTACCGAGAGTAACGGAATTGTTTGAAGCTAGAAGACCTTCTGACCCTGCTAGGATTGCTGAGATTGATGGTAAAGTAAAGATTGGGAAAATTTCTCGTGGATTTAGGGAAATTACTGTTACGTCTCCCGATAAATCAAAGGAATTCACTTACAAAATTCCTATTGGGAAACATATACTTGTTAGAGATGGTGATAAGGTAGAAGCAGGTGAACCACTTACAGGTGGAGCATTAGACCCTGTTGATATATTAAAAATTAAAGGTGTCTCGGCTGTACAAGAGTATCTATTGAATGAAATTCAGGAAGTGTATAGAATGCAAGGTGTTAAAATTAATGACAAACATATAGAGATTATTGTAAGACAAATGTTCCAGAAGGTTAAAGTTACTGATCCGGGTGATACAAGATTACTTGAAGGAGATATAATAAATAAAAATGTGTTTGCAGAGGAAAACGAAAAGTTAAAAGGAATGCTTGTAGTAATAGATAAAGGAGATTCAGATAAAGTAAGGCTATTTCAGTTATTAACAAGAAAGCAAGTAAAAGAAATTAATGCTGAATTAAAAAAGAAGAACAAGGCACAAATAAAAACAAGAGACCCACGACCAGCAACAGCAGATCCAATTATGCTTGGAATTACACAAACTTCTCTAACTACAGATAGTTTCCTTTCAGCTGCATCATTCCAAGAAACAACTCGAGTTCTTGCTGATGCCGCAATTAAAGGGAAGGTTGATTATCTATACGGATTAAAGGAAAATGTAATAATAGGACAATTAATACCCGCTGGTACAGGGCTCAGGAAGTATAAAGATTTACTTGTATTTAAAAAAGATGCTTTATTTAAACCAGAGGAGGAAACTGTTACAGAATCAGAAGAAGAAAAGGAAATAGATGAATTTAAAGAAGAAGAAACTAAAATAGAAAAGAAAAAGAGAGCAAAATCAAAGAAAAAATAGCTTCTGATTATATTTTTACTTAAAAAAAAAGCCGCGTTAAAAGCGGCTTTTTTATTTATTATATAGAGGGTAATATTACTCATTAATTTCAATAAATACATCAATTTTAA
The DNA here is from genome assembly GCA_026417495.1 of Ignavibacteria bacterium. Taxonomy (GTDB): domain Bacteria; phylum Bacteroidota; class Ignavibacteria; order Tepidaquicellales; family Tepidaquicellaceae; genus Tepidaquicella. Next base: position 29,527 of record JAOADD010000025.1, on the reverse strand, counting down.
GGGGGTAAAAATTTTCAAAAAAAGATTAATTTTTGTTTTGACTTTTTCAAAAATATAATTATATTTGTAATAAAGTGGAGTTAAGTGGAGCAAAGTGGTTTAAATAGGTGTATTATGTATTGCTTGGTAAAAATCATAATTTTTCATAATTTAAATTTATAGTTATGTTTCAGGGTCATTCGATTTGTCTATTAGATGCAAAATCACGAATAGTATTCCCATCAAAATTCCGGAAAAATATTAGCCCTTCATCAAATAACAAATTGAAAATAACACGGGGATTAGATACATGTCTATTGGTTTATCCACAAGATGTTTGGGAAACTTTAGAGAAAAAATTAATGAAGTTAAATATCTTTGACCCAAAGAAAAGATTTTTCTTAAGACAATTTCTAATGTATGCTGAGGAATGTGAAATAGATTCTCAGAACAGAATCTTGATACCTTCACATTTAATTCAATATGCTAATATAAAGAATGAAGTACTTATAATTGGTTTAATTGATAAATTGGAGATATGGAATCCTGAGATTAAAGCAGAGTATGATAAAAAACAAGAATTAAGTTACGAAGAAGTTGCAAAGTTATTATCAGATGAATTAAATGAATTATAATCTATTGGTAAATAACTATCATATACCCGTTCTTTTAAATGAAGTAATTGAATATATAATTAATCCATCTATTGAAAATCATATAATTGTTGATTGTACAGTTGGAGGAGGAGGACATTCGTTGGAAATTGCAAAAAGGATATTACCAAGTGGAAAACTTATATGTGTTGATAGAGATGAAAATGCCATCTACTATTCTCAGAAAAGATTTAAAGAATGCTTGATTAAAGCTGAATTTTTAAAAGGGAATTTTAGTAACTTGAAGGAACTGTTATTAAAAATAAAAATAAATCATGTAACCGGAATATTGCTTGACCTTGGACTTTCAAGTTATCAGTTGGAAAATGAGGATGGTTTTAGTTTTATGAGGGATACAGAATTAGATATGCGAGTTGACAAGACGCAAAAATTAAAAGCAAGAGATTTAATTAACAAATTTGGGAAGAAAGAGCTTGAATTTATTTTTAAAGAGTATGGAGAAATAAAGAATTATAAAAAATTGACAAATCTAATAATTAAATCTCGTAAAAGTAAAAATGTAAATACAACTTTTGATTTCATTGAGATTCTTAAAAAAGGTTTTGGTAACAATATAAAGGAAAATTTTCTTGCTAAAGTTTTTCAAGCATTAAGAATATATGTTAATAGTGAATTAGATAATCTTAAAAAAGTGCTGCGTGATTCTTTAACTCTATTAATAAATGGTGGTAGAATCGTAGTAATATCTTATCACTCACTTGAAGATAGAATTGTAAAAAATTTTTTTAAAGAAAACTCAATGAAAAAAGTTTTCTGTGATGGGATGCAATATAAATTGTTAAAAATATTAACTAAAAAGCCAATTGTTCCTTCTCTAAATGAAATCAGGACTAACCGTAAATCAAGAAGTGCAAAATTACGAGCAGCAGAATTAATAATATGCAAATAAGAAATCAAAATAAAAAGATTTCAGTTTTTTACTCTTTAATAGTCTTTTTTATAATGATAGGTCTAACGGGCTTTTACATTAATAATGTAGTACTTTTTAATAGCTTGATGAAAAAAAATAAAGAATTGAAGGAAAAAAGTGTTCAGATAAAGTCAGAAAATTCTAAGAAAAAGATGGAAATAGAATCTTTAACATCTTTCGTGAGAATAAAAACTCTTGTAAATGAAAAATTTGGTATGATATACAATGAAAATGCAATTGATAAAAGAGAAATTCTGATAAATCTTAAAGATGCAGAAAAAAGATAATATGACACAGAAGAAGAAAATATTACTTATTAATATTTCAATCATTATTTGTTTCTTGATTATTTTAGGTAGATTATTTCAAGTTCAAATATTAGAACATGATAAATATAAATCTATTGTAAAAAAACAAACTCAGATACGCGAGTTTTACAAACCAGAAAGAGGATTGATATATGATAGGAATATGAAGTTAATCGCGACAAATAATTATATTATTAATGTCTCGGTTTACCCCAAAAAAATTAATAACAAAGATACTGTTGCAAGTATATTGAATGCTACATTTGGAAATACTAAGGACTATTATCTGAATGTTTTGAAAATTGATTCCGATAATGAATTTTTAATTGAACCAAACATTAAACTTTCTGACATCAAAAAGTTAGAAGATATTAGTAAAATTGATGGCATAATTATCAAAAAAACACCATATAGATATTATTTAAACAATAGACTTGCATCTCAAGTGATTGGGTTTACTGATGAAAATAATGAGGGAAAATGTGGAATTGAGTATGCATATAATAAAGAATTGTCAGGCTCTTATGGTCTGTTAGTATTACAAAAAGATGGTTTAGGAAATAAAAGGCCTTTTGCGGGTTTCTTTCAAAAATATCCTGAAGCAGGTAGTAATATAGTTCTAACCATAGATTTAAACATTCAGGAAATTGTAGAAAATGAATTAAAAAAAGGTTTGAGTGAATTCAAAGCACAGAAAGGAAAAGCAGTAGTTATTTCTGTAAAAACGGGAGAAATTATTGCAATGGCAAATTATCCAGGTTTCGATTTAAATAATATTAAAGCTACCGATACAAATTATATGGTTAATGGAGTTATTGCAGATTTATACGAACCGGGTTCAACTTTCAAATTAATAACAGCTGCAGCAACTCTTGAAGAAAATCTTGCTAATAGTAATACTAATATTAATACAGAAAACGGTATATATAAAAAAGGTACTTATGAATTTAAGGATGAACATCCTGCTCAAAGTATGACTTTCAGACAAGTGATTGCGTATTCCAGTAATATTGGTACAATAAAGTTAGCAGAAATGTTGGGTAAAGAAAGGTTATATTATTACGCAAGAGATTTTGGTATTGGTTCTTTGACTGGAATTGAATTATATGGGGAGAATAGAGGTAGATTAAAAATGCCCTATGAATTTCAAATGGGGACACTTGAGTATATGTCTATTGGTTATCAAGTTTTGGTAAATCAATTGCAATTGTCAATGGCGTATTCTTCTATCGCTAATAATGGAGTGTTGTTGAAACCACAAATTATTAAAAAGATTTTTTCAAAAGATGGGAAAACATTTTTTGAATGTAAACCAATTGAAATAAGAAAAGTTATTTCCGAAACGACAGCAAAAACTTTAAATAGTTTCTTTACAGGTGTAGTAGAAAAAGGTACTGCAATGGTTGCAAACCTTGGAGAAGTAAAAGTAGCAGGAAAAACAGGAACAACACAAAGAGTAATAGATGGCAAATATAGAGATAATTCGCACAATGCTTCTTTTATCGGATATTTTCCAGCGGATAATCCTGTGATTTTGATATCAATATTTTTTGATGATATTAGTGGAACAGGTAATTTCTATGGAGGTCAGGTTGCTGCTCCTGTTTTTAAAAGAATTTCCGAGCGTATTATTGAATATATAGGATATGAAAGAATATATTCATCAGATGTTTTCAATGAGGGCAATCTTTATAGCACTTCTTCGATACAAAATGTAAAAGATACAGTTAAAAATAATTTGAAAATACCAGAGCTTAAAGGTAAAGATTTATATAATGTTGTTAAAATTCTTGATGAGAGAAAAATTAAATTTGAAGTTACAGGGAAACCTGAAATAAACTCAGATAAAATACCTCCTAAAAAGTATATTGTTATTGGACAACACAATTCTACTTTTGATGATGGTTCTTTATTAATAAAATTAAATGTTAAAGAGATACAGTCATCAAGTGAAAAAGATAAAATTGTTCCTGATGTAATTAACATGAGTATTAGAAGAGCGATAACAAAACTTTTTTATGAAGGTTTTATAGCAGAAGTTGAAGGTAAAGGAAAAGTCGTTAGTCAAATTCCTGAAGCAGGTACAGTTAATCCAAAATCAAATAAGATAAAATTAATCTGTAATTAAAATGCAAGATCTTAAATTTTCTGATATATTAAAAGTTTTGAATGAAGATGAAAATAAAAGTGTCTTTTCTCCTGAAATTATTAATAAAGGAGATGATTTCATTATAAAAGGATTAGCAAATGATTCAAGGAGAGTTGATAAAGATTTTGTTTTTTTTGCTATAAAAGGTTATAAAGATGATGGTAGTAGTTATATTGCAGATGCTATTAATAGAGGTTCACTTGCTATCATAACAGATAGTGAAAAAAGTGTAATATATAAAGAAATTTGTGAAAAAAATAATATTTGGTTAATTATAGTAAAAAATATAAGGAGACTTTTAGCACAGGTCTCCGCTAATTATTTTGGCAATCCATCAAGAAAGCTAAAGATGATTGGGGTTACAGGAACAAATGGAAAAACTACTATTACTTATTTAATAAAACATATATTAGATAACTTTAATATTCGTTGTGGGCTTATTGGAACTGTTGATTATATAACTGGGGAAGAAAAAAAAGTTGCATCTTTAACCACGCCAGATTCGATTGATATTCAATATATGTTATCCGAAATGGTTGAGAATAATTGTGAGTATTGTGTTATGGAAGTGTCTTCTATTGCGCTAACACTTGATAGGGTATATGGGATAGATTACATTGCTGCTGTCTTTTCAAATCTGACAAGTGAACATCTTGATTTACATTTGAATATGGAAAATTATTTCAATGCAAAAAAAATATTATTTGATAACCTTTCATCAGAATCAATTGCAATTTCAAATCTTGATGATGAATATGGGGAGAAAATTCTGTCCAGCACACAAGGTAGAAAAGTCTTTTATACTTTAGAGAAAGATACATCTTACTTAAGTAGAAAATTTCCTTTATATAAAGCAACTGATACTAAATTCACAATTGAAGGATTGCAATTTAATTTAATTTATGAGAATAAAAATTATTTTATATCTTCTGAATTAACGGGCAGGTTTAATATATATAATATTTTAGCAGCACTTGCTACAATATCTGAATTAGGATATCCTTTGGAAACTGCAGTTGAAGCAGTTAAATCATTTAAACCTGTAAATGGAAGGTTTAATCCGATAAGATTATATAATGGTGCTTATGCAATAATAGATTATTCACATACCTCAGATTCACTGAAAAATGCAATATTAGCAGCAAGAGAGATATTAAATATGTCCAATCTAAACTCACGGGTAATAACAATTTTTGGTTGTGGTGGGAATAAAGATAGAACTAAGAGACCTGTAATGGGAAAATTCGCAGCTGAATATTCGGATTATTGCATTGTAACTTCAGATAACCCGCGATATGAAGAACCTCTTGATATAATAAAGGAGATTTTAATAGGAATGGAAGGAAAGTCGAATTTTGAAGTTGAAGAAAATCGTGAGAAAGCAATTAAAAGAGGGATAGAATTATCAAAAGAAAATGATTTAATCTTAATCTGTGGTAAAGGTCATGAAGATTATCAAGAAATAAAAGGAGTAAAATATCATTTCGATGATAGAGAAATAGTTGAAAAATACAATAAAGAAAATTAATGATAAAATTAAAAGACATATTAAGACTAAAGAAATGCGAATGTAAAAATTTAGATAAGTTAAATTTTAATTCTTTTCCAGGTATAAGTATTGATTCGCGGAAAATTAAAAAGAATCAACTATTTCTTGCGATTAAAGGTGAAAATCATGATAGTCATGATTATATAAGGGATGTATTTAGAAAAGGTGTATCTGCTGTATTTGTTAATAAAAAGTGGTATATCAAAAATAAAGACAAAGTTAAGAGTTTTCCACTATTTGTTGTTGATGATACTATTAAAGCTTTAGGTGAACTCGCAAAAATTCATAGAGAAAATTTCAATATTCCTGTAATATGTATTGGTGGAAGTAATGGTAAAACTACTACGAAAGATATTTTAGGGTGGGTATTAAGGCAAAAATATAATGTTCTTGTTACAGAAGGTAATTATAACAATCACATTGGTCTGCCTTTAACTTTATTATCATTAAATAGTAGACATCAAATATGTTTGCTGGAGGTTGGGACAAATCATTTTAATGAAATTTCGTATTTATGTGATATTGCACAACCTGACTATGGTCTGATAACAAATATTGGAAGGGAACACTTAGAATTTTTCAAGAACTTACAGGGAGTTGCAAAAGAAGAATTTAAGTTATTCGATTATGTGCTGGAAAATAAAAAAGATGGAATTTGTTTTGCTAATTTTGATGATAAATTTATCAGAAATTATTTTAGAAGAATAAATAAGGAGAGATATTTTTCATATTCATATATGTGTGAAACTGATTTAAAAGGGAAATTTATTGATTATGATAAGAATTTTTATCCGTTGATTGAATTAACATATATGAATAAAACTGTTCGTTTTAAAATCAATACATTTGGGAAGCATTCTATTTTTAATGCTATAGCAGCAGCAAGTGTAGCGGTTTTCTTTAAGATGAGTTTGAATCAAATCAAAAGAGCATTTGAAACTTATAATCCTCCAAGAAATATGAGAATGGAAATAATAAAGTGTAATGGAGTTATGTTTATTAACGATGCATATAATAGTAATCCTGATTCTCTTAAACTTGGTCTTGAGTCATTAAAGGAATATAATACTACGGGTAAAAAACATATTGTCCTTAGTGACATGCTTGAAATGGGAAAAGCAAGTAGAGATGAGCATACTCGAATGGGAAAGTTAATACAAAAAATGAATTTTGAGAATCTATACACGATAGGGAAAGATGCAATTTATTTTTCAAAGGGTGCCTCTAAATTGAAAAATAATTTTTATTTTAAAAATATTGATGAGATGGCTGAATTTTTAAAAAAAGTTGTTAAACAAGGAGATGTCGTTTATTTGAAAGCATCAAGAGGAATGAAATTAGAAAATTTATTAAACAAAATAATAAATTAAATTTTTGAGAAGTGCTTTACTATTTAGCAGAATTAATTAACAGAAAATTTGCTCCACCAGGATTTGATGTATTTAAATACATCACTTTCCGTTCTGCACTTGCAGCTATCACTGCACTTATATTGACATTTATAATTGGTCCAAAGGTGATAGAACTTGTCAAGAAAAAAAACATTGGAATAGAGATTAAAGAAGATGGGCCAAAATCACATTATTATAAGGAAGGTATACCTACTATGGGTGGACTTATAATCCTATTTTCTGTATTTATCCCTGTTCTTTGCTGGGGTGATTTAAGTAACATTTATGTTCAGTTAATATTATTTGTGACTTTTGTGCTTGGAGTTGTTGGTTTTATTGATGATTATCTTAAATATGTTAAAAAATATAAAAATGGTCTTGTAGCAAAATACAAGTTACTTGGGCAGGTATTGACGGGATTATTTATTGGTCTTGTGATTTATTTCGCTCCACAATTTGAGGGTATTAATTCTATTACAACAATTCCGTTTTTTAAAAATTATCAATTTGATTTTTCTATTTTCTATGTTCCTATTGTAATATTTATAATTACAGCAACATCAAATGCAGTAAATTTAACTGATGGTCTCGATGGATTGGCAACAGGAACAGTTGGTATCGTAGTATTTACACTTGGCATTATTGCTTATATTTCAGGTAATATTGAAACAGCAAATTATTTAAATATTATATATCTTAGGGGTAATGGTGAGTTAACTATCTATTGTACTGCGCTTGCTGGGGCAACTTTAGGTTTTCTTTGGTATAATTCCTATCCTGCTCAAATAATTATGGGAGATACTGGTTCTCTCGCTCTTGGTGGTGCAGTTGCAACTTTAAGTATTCTTGTGAAGAAAGAATTCTTATTACCTTTATTAGGAGGAATATTTTTTGCAGAAACCGTTTCAGTGTTAATACAAAGATATTATTTTAAATATACTCGCATCAAGTATGGACAGGGTAAGCGTGTTTTTAAAATGGCTCCATTACATCATCATTTTGAGTTAAAAGGATTGCCAGAACCGAAAATTGTGATGAGATTTTATATAATAGCAATTCTTCTTGCAATTATGACTCTTGCAACCTTTAAAATTAGATAAAAGTTATGAATTTATCAGAAGCAAAAAAATTGAGATATTCTATTATTGGCGCAGGACGCAGTGGAATTGCTATTGCTAAATTTTTAAAGAGTATAGGGGCATCTGTTTTTCTCAGTGAAAGTAGTAAGGAAAAAGATTTACTTTATTTTTCTCCTGAAGAATTCAAAAAGCTTCAAATAGATTTTGAAGTAGGTGAACATACTAAAAAGGTTTTTGAATCTGATATAATAATTGTAAGTCCAGGGGTTCCACTAAATTCAGAAGTTGTTCTGAAAGCAAATTCTTCAGGTAAAAGAGTATATGGTGAAATTGAGGTTGCTTCTTGGTTTTGTAAAGCACCTATTATTGCCATAACTGGAACAAATGGTAAAACAACTACAACAGCATTAACGGGTGAAATTTTTAAGACTTATGGTTTTAATGCAATAGTATGTGGTAATATTGGGAACCCATTTGCAAGCGTATTGGATAAAATCAAAGAAGATTCTATCATTATACTTGAAATAAGTAGTTTCCAATTGATGAGCACCGAAACTTTTAAACCTGAAGTTGCAGCAATTCTAAATATAGCAGAAGACCACCTTGATTGGCACGGATCATTTGATAATTATGTTAATGCAAAATTTTTGATTAACAAAAATCAAGTAGAAAAAGATTACTTTATTTATAATAGTGATGATACTGTCCTATCTTATATAATTAAATCGAAGAGAATTAATGGAAATATATGTGCATTTGGTAGTTTTGATAAAGTTAAAAATTTAAACTTTAAACATTTATGCTACATTAAAGACGAAGAAGTAAGATATTCTACTGATATTTCAGGTGTCGACGAAAAAATAATAGATATTAAAAATATAAACATACCAGGTAGACATAATGTTTATAACTCAATGGCAGCAATTTTAGCGGCAAAATGTTTTGGTATTGATAATAGTGCTATAGCTCATACATTAAAGACTTTCAAAGGTGTTGAGCATAGAATAGAATTCGTTAAAGAAATAAATGGTGTTAAGTACTATAACGATTCAAAATCTACCAATTTTGATTCACTGTATGTAGCACTTGAAAGTTTTCCAGGGAATATTATTTTGATTATGGGAGGGAAAAAAGGTGATAACAAATTCCAGATGGTAGATAATTTAATAAAAGAGAGAGTTACTGCTATATATGCAATAGGAGAATCTAAGGATGCGATTTACAAACATTATAAGGATATTTTAAAAGTCACAATGTGTGATACTTTACAAGAAGCAGTAAAAAATTCATCACGATTTGCAAAAAGTGGTGATGTTGTTTTATTTTCTCCAGGTTATAAGAGTTTTGATATGTTTAATAATTATGAACATAGAGGAAATGAATTTAAAAAGAGTGTAAATCAACTATGAATACTATTACAAATAAGAGAGACGTTTTTATTTTGCTTTCCGTAATTGCACTTATGCTATTTTCCATTGCTGCTCTTTATAGTGCAAGTTCATATTATGCTTTACAAACAAAAGGTTCAGCAGAGTTCTTTGCTAAAATGCATATACCAAAAGTGTTGCTAGCGATTTTTCTCGTTTTTGTCTTATCTAAGGTTGATTATAATTTATATAAAAATTTAAGCAAGTATTTAATCTGGTTAACTATTTTATTACTCATACTAGTATTATTTATTGGGACAACAAAAAACAATGCGACAAGATGGCTTCAGATTTTTAGTTTTAGCTTTCAACCTTCTGATTTGGCTAAATATACACTAATTATACATCTTTCACTTTTATTGTCAAAGAAAAAGGATTATGTACATTTACTATATAAGGGTTATTTACCATTATTATTTTATATAGTGTTAATTACACTTTTAATTGCATTACAACCAAATTTTTCTACAGCAATTATTATTTTCTGTACTTCAATAACTCTTCTATTTATTTCTAATGTTAGGTTTAAACACCTTCTTGTTACATTTGTTCTTTTACTACCTCTTTTAGTCTTTTTTATGTATCACAAGCAATACGCTTGGCAAAGATTAGTTAAATATAAGGAATTTTCTGGAAATGGTAGAGCACATCTACAACTCGAACAAGCATTAGTAGGTTTGGGAAACGGTGGTCTTTATGGGGTTGGTCCAGGGAATTCCTTCCAGAAAGAACTGTTTTTACCTGAAGCTTATGGGGATTTTATTTTTGCTATTGTTGGTGAAGAATATGGGTTTATTGGAACATCTTTAATAATTCTAGTATTTATTTTACTAATTTTTCGTGGATATAAAATTTCTAAAACCATTGAAGATGATTTTGGAAAATATCTTTCATTCGGTATTACAACTATGTTAGCTGCTTATGCAATTGTTAATACTGCCGTTGCAACTGGTATTTTTCCTGTTACAGGTGTACCGATGCCATTTATTAGTTATGGTGGTACTGCTTTGATAATCAATTCTGTTGGGATTGGAATACTATTGAATATTTCTTCACAATGTAAAAAACGTAATAATGAAAATTTAATCATCAATGAAGGATAAATGAAAGTAATTATGGCAGGAGGAGGAACAGGTGGTCATATTTTTCCAGCGATTGCTATTGCTGGTGCTTTGAGAGATATTAATCCAAATGCTGATATTCTTTTTATCGGTGCAAAAGGGAAATTAGATGAACAGGTTGTACCTAAATATAATTATAAGTTAGAGACAATAGAAATTTATGGGTTTAACAAAAGAGAAGTTCTGAAAACATTGATTTTGCCATTTAAATTTTTTTCAGCTGTTGCAAAATGTAAAAAGATAATGAGGTATTTTACACCTGATATAGTTGTAGCTACTGGTGGGTTTGTATCAGCACCTGTTATTTATTCTGCCATTAAATTAAATACTCCTTTTATTTTGCAAGAAGGGAATGCATTTCCAGGGAAGGTAACAAGGTATTTTAGTGATAAAGCAAAAAAAGTTATTATCAATTTTGAGGACACAATAAGATATTTAAAAGCTAATAATAACATAATAAGAATTGCACACCCCGTTAGGAATTATAATAGAAGAATAGATAAAATAGATATTGTAAAAAAAATTGGGATAAACCCTGACTATAAAACTTTATTTATATTCGGAGGAAGTCAGGGGTCGAGATCAATTAATAATGCAATAATTAAAAACTTGGATGATTTATATAATTTAAGAATAAACATTATATGGCAGACAGGAAAAATTGATTACGAAAATTTAAAAAAGGTTGTCCAAAACTACAATGATAGAATAAAAATTTATGATTTTATCGATAATATAAATGAGATTTATATAGTTTCAGATTTAGTTTTGTGTAGAGCAGGGATAACAAGTGTTATGGAGTTATCACTTTTTGGTAAACCGTCAATCTTAGTACCATATCCTTATGCTGCAGAAAATCATCAAGAGAAAAATGCAAAAGTATTGGAGCGAGAAAACGCTTGCATTGTTTTGAAAGATGAGGACTTAACAAATAAATTATTTTCTATTATAAAGAATCTAATAATGGATGAAAAAAGGTTGTACGATATGTCTTTAAATGCGAAAAAAATTGCTGATGAAGATGCTGCAAAAAAAATTGCTCTTGAAATAATTAAAAGTTTAAAAAATGAGTGAGAAAGTATTCAAATTCAAATTAGATTTTTATTATAAATCAATAATAATTTATTTTATTTTTCTTATAGTTTATTCTGTCATAAGGGGAAATTTCTCAGAAGAAAGGTTCTATATAGTTTTCAAGGACCCGATAATTTATATAACAGTAATTTTTATCATTATTACTTTAATTTCGTTGATAGTTAATGCTTTGAGGAATAAACAAATAATTTTTTTGGACGATAGGATTGTATTTAAAAATAGATTTGGTAAGAGAGAAATTTTCAAAGAAGAGATTATAAATATAAAATTTTCGAAAGAAAGAGGTAAAGAAATTGATGGAGATAGAAAAATCAGGTTAGTAAAATTGAAATTAAAAAACAGAAAAAGATGGTTGAGAATAAGGATAACAGATTATTATGATGAGCGAAAATTAATAAAGGAATTCAAATTAATAAAACATCATCAGTGATGAAGATTCATTTTATTGGAATCGGCGGTTTTGGAATGAGTGGATTAGCAGAGTATTTTCTCTCTAATGGACATACAGTTACTGGAAGTGATATTTCTGATTCTAACTTATTAAGAAGATTAAAAGAAAACGGAGCAATCATTAATAATTATCATTCAGCAGAAAATCTTTCTTCTGATACAGACCTTGTTGTTTATACCCCTGCAATATCACCAGATAATCCAGAATTAATTAAAGCAACTGAACTTAAATTGAAAATTATAAAAAGGGCTGAACTGCTTGGTGCCATTGTAAATAGAAAGAAATTAATTGCTATTAGTGGTACGCATGGTAAAACTACAACATCTGCAATGATTGCTTATGAATTAATAAAAAATAATTTTGATCCTACTGTGTTCATCGGTGGTTCAATGAATTTTTTAAATGATTCAACATATAGAAATGGGCATAGTGAATATGCTGTTGTAGAAGCTGATGAATATGATAGGAGCTTTTTAACACTTAAACCAGATATTATCGTTATTACAAGTATAGATTCTGACCATCTTGATATATATAAGGATTTGGAAGGTATTAAATCAGGGTTTAAAGAATTTATAAAAAATTCAAAAAAGGAGTCCATTATTGTTGCGTGTGGAGATGATGAAAACATTAGAGATGTTTTGTCTGAAGTAAAAAATATGAAAGTTATTTTTTATGGATTTGCAGAGAATAATGATTATCGAATTATTCGAACTGATTGTGATGAGTTTTACCGATTTTATTTTCTTGAAAAAAAAGAGAATAATAATGTTCAAGAATACACAAGAGAAATTATCCTTAAGATAAAAGGTAAACACAATGCATTAAACTGTCTTGCTGCGTGCATAGTTTGTAAACAGATTGGTCTGGGAATAAATAAATTTGCTAATGTCATTAAGGAATTCTCTGGTGTTAGGCGTAGAATGGAATTGAAATACAAAAACAAGTTTGAAGTATATGATGATTATGCTCATCATCCTGCAGAGATAAAAGCTACTTTTGAAGCACTCAAATCTGGTTTTAAAGGTAAAATGATAACAATATTTCAACCGCATCTTTATACGAGAACGAGAGATTTTTATCTTGAATTTGCAGAAAGTTTGAAAGAAAATGATATTATAATTCTGACTGATATATATCCAGCCCGAGAAGAACCAATTGAAAATGTAAGTTCAAAATTAATTTATGATATTTTAAAACAAAGATATAATTGCGATGCATATTTGATAAAGAAAGAAGAGCTTGTTGATTTCATATTTAGTTTACCACTGGAAAACAGTAAAATAATTTTTCAGGGTGCTGGAGACATTACGAATGTTTGCGACAGATTTATTAGTCTTTTAGAAAGAAAAAATAATTGATTTAATGAAAAAATTTAGATACATATTGATAGTAGTAATTTTGATTGTAGTAGTAGTAACAGTGTTGGTTTTATCTATTAAATGGAGGGGTGATGAAATCTACAGGAAAGTTATTATTTCGGGAAATCATACGATTACAGAAAAGGAAATATTGAAATATGCTGGACTTGAAGATTTAAGCAAAATAAAATCTGATGAAATAAACGAAAATGAAATTGTAGAAAGGTTAAAAATTCATCCTGATATCAAAAAAGTTTTTGTTTATAAAAACCCACCAGAAGAAATTAAGATTGAAATTATTGAGAAAAATCCCATCGCAATTGTAAATGTCGGAAATGAATTAAATTTTATAGATGAAGAACTTGAACTTGTTCCTTTTAAGAATACAGGTAAGGTGTATGATTTGCCAATAATAAATGGGATAAAATTTAATAAAGATAAAGTGTACGAAAATTATACCAAAACAGAACTTAAAATTGCAATAACAATATTGATGACAATTTACAGAGAAAGTAAGTTATTAAGTGATATGATTTCGGAAATAAATATGTCAGATAACAATAATATTATTCTGTATACACATGACTATACTATTCCTATTTTTATCCCAAAATATTCAGAAGAATTGTTTAAGGATTCAAATTTACGTAATGATCTTTTAAAAAGAATAAAAGTGATGAAATGTTTTTTAGAAGAAATATATCCTGAAGAAAAGAAGGAAGAAATTGATAAAATTAATTTAACATATTCAAATCAATTAATTGTAAGTTTTAAAGAATAAATTAAATATAAAAAAATTGAAAACACGAAAACAAGATAGTGAAATTATTGTAGGACTGGATGTGGGAACAACGAAAATATGTGCTATTATTGCAGGTGTTCGCAATGATGGTAATATTGATATTATTGGAATCGGTAAAGCACCTTCAGAGGGTTTAAGTAGAGGTGTTGTTGTTAACCCACAGAAAGCAATTTCTTCTATTTCACAAGCCCTGAGAAATGCAGAATCGAATTCTGGAATTAATATTAATTCAGTCTCAGTGGGAATTTCTGGTCATCACATCAGATGTATCCAGACAAGTACTGTTATAGGTGTGAATAATTCAGATAGAACAATACATGAAGAAGATGTGGAAAGAGCATTAGAGCAAGCGAAGTTAATTAGACTTCCTAGTGATACGAAAATTATTGATGTGATTCCACAGGAATACATAATTGATGATCGGGAAAAAGTTTACGATTCACCTGTTGGTATGTATGGTATAAAACTTGAAGTGAAAGCAAATGTTGTAACGGGATTAATTTCAAGTATTGATGATTTATCAAAATGTGTTACTGCTTGTGATGTTGATTTGGAAGATATAGTGCTTGAACCAATTGCATCTTCGTTAGCTGTTTTAGATGATACTGAAAAAAAAGTCGGTGTTGCTATGATAGATATCGGAGGTGGTACAACAGATATTGCTGTTTTCAAAAAAGGTGTTTTGAAATATACTGCTGGTATTGGGATAGCGGGTAATTTAGTAACAAAGGATATTGTGGAAGGGCTGGGAATTCTTGAAGATGAAGCAGAACGGATAAAAAAAGAATATGGATTTGCGTTGGTATCAGAGGTATTGAACGATGAATTCATAACAGTAAAAAATATACGCGGACAAGAACCCAAGAAAATAAAGAAAAGTGTCCTTGCAAGAATAATACAAGCAAGGATGGAAGAAATTTTTGACCTTTCTGCAATTGAAATTAAGAACTCACAAATTCAGGATGAATTACATGCTGGAGTAGTTATTACTGGTGGTGGGTCACTTTTAAGATTCACAAAAGAATTAGCAGAAAAAGTTTTGGGAATGGAAGTTAATTGTGGAAAACCTCGTGGTATTAGCGGTGGGCTAGTTAGAGAGATTGAAAGTCCAATTTATGCAACTGGAGTTGGGCTTGTATTATTTAAATTTAAAAATTTAGAAAAAAGCAAAAGCAAGTTTTGGGACAAGAAGAAACGCGGAAAAAAAATTAAGACAGATAAAATTTTTAGAAAAATAAAAGATTGGTTTGATGAGTTATAAAAAAATTTGAGTTTTATTAATAGAAAATTTTTTATAAATTAAAATAGAATAATAACTTATGCCAATACAAGCTATTCCGACCGAACAAGGTCTATCGAAAGGAGCCAACATTAAATGTGTAGGTGTTGGTGGTGGTGGTGGAAACATAATAAACTCAATGATTGAAAAGGGGATTGAAAATGTTGAATTCATTGCTATTAATACAGATGTACAAGCATTAAAGCATAGTAAAGCCACCAAAAAAATTCAAATTGGTAAAGCTTTAACTGGCGGACTTGGAACAGGTATGGATCATTTAACTGGTGCTAAAGCTGCTGAGGAAAGTAGAGAAGAAATAGAAAAAGCACTTCGCAATGCTGATATGGTATTTCTATCAGCAGGTATGGGAGGAGGTACAGGAACAGGTGCTTCTCCAATTGTTGCACAAGTTGCGAGGAATATGGGAGCACTTGTTGTTGCAATTGTAACAAAACCTTTCATCAGTGAAGGTAAACCAAGAATGAAACTTGCTGAAGAAGGGTTAAAGAAATTAAAACCACAAGTAGATAGCCTTATTGTCGTTCCTAATGAAAATATCTTTAGATTGATAGATAAAAATACAAGGAGAGCAGAAGCATTAGACCATGTTAACAGAGTTTTATACAATGCTACTAAAGGTATTTCGCAAATCATTACAAAGCATGGTGAAGTTAATGTTGATTTTGCAGATGTTAGAACTATTATGAGAGGTATGGGAGATGCAATGATCGGTATGGGTATGGCGACGGGAGAAGATAGAGCAAGAGTTGCTGCTTTAGGTGCATTAACTAATCCAATATTAGATGATATAAATATTGCTGGTGCGAGGTCTGTGCTAGTTAATATTCTTAGTAATGGAAATATTGCAATGAGTGAAATTGAAACGATAAATAGAACAATCCTTGATATTACAGGTGATGATGTAATCTTTATTTGTGGCTGGGCTGATGATAGTAAAATGAAAGATGAAATTATGGTTACTGTAATTGCAACAGGTTTCAATAATGCTCAAACAGAATTAAGAGGAGAAGAAGATTTAGATTCAAAGGAACCATCAATAGGGAAGCGAATAGAAGTTAAACTTGAAGGTGATGATGTGAAAATTACTAAGATTACAAAATTGCCTGAAACAGAAAAAGAATTAGAAGAATTTGATACTCCAGCATATAAAAGAAATGGGACAAATATAAATGATGATTTAAGTGAACCTGAAGATGATGAAGAAAAATTAAAAAATAAGAAAATCACTTTTGATGATATTGATGATATAGAAAATTATAAATCACCTGAGTTCCTCAGAAGAAAGATTCAATAAGGATTTAATATACAAATTCTTTAATTAATATTTATGATATGAAAAAATTTATTTCATTTTTTACTTTTTTCATTTTTTTGTTTTTATGTTTAAATGCAAACTTATTCAGCCAAATAAATTATCTTGATACAGTAAAAGCAGGAAGATTTGATAATGGTAAAATGTGGACTTTTGAACATCCACCTGTTGATTATTTTAAAGAGACATATAATTTCGTACCTGATAAAACCTGGTTTGATCATGTAAGATTGTCTGCATTAAGATTTGCAAATTATTGTTCTGCATCTTTTGTTTCGGAAGATGGACTAATTATGACTAATCATCATTGTGGTAGAGATGCTGTAAGTTCGGTTCAGCTTGAAGGTGAAGATTTACATGAAACAGGATTTTATGCGGAGACTCTCGAACAAGAAAGACAGGTAAAAGGGTTATATGTTGATCAACTTGTTTATATTATTGATGTAACGAAAGAAGTTTTGGAAGCATTTGAATCCGAAAAAGATGATGAAGTGAAAATTGAATTAAGAAAGAAAAAAATTGAAGAGCTTGAAAAAAGTTATTCAGAAAAACTCGGATTAGTTTGTAAAGTTATTACACTTTATAATGGTGCAGAATATTCTATTTATGCATATAAAAGATACTCAGATGTAAGACTTGTATTTGCACCTGAAGACCAGATAGGCTTTTTTGGTGGAGACCCTGACAATTTTACATATCCAAGATATAATCTTGATATGACTTTTTTCAGAGCTTATGATGAGAATGGGAGTCCAATAAAATGCGAACATTATTTTAAGTGGAATCCTGAAGGAGCTCAACCTGGTGAACCTATCTTTGTTGTTGGTAATCCAGGAAGAACTGATAGATTAAAAACAGTTGCACAACTTGAATTTGATAGAGACATAACATATCCAATGGGTTTGCAAAGAATTAGTAAGATTGCTGACTCATTGAAACTTAGATTAAAATTAGAGCCAGAACTTAAAAAAGAATTAAACAATCAAATATTTTTTATTGAGAACACACGAAAAGTGTATGCGGGAATTTTAAAGGGTCTAAATGATCCTATCTTGATGGCAAGAAGAAAAGATTTTGAAAAGAAATTTAAAGAAGCAATCAATAGTAATCCTGAATTGAAAAGTAAATATGCAACGATTTGGGATGAAATAAGTGCATTACTTGTACAAAAAAAAGACATATATAAAGAACTTTTTACAATAGATACAACAACTTCTGAGGGATTAGAAAGAGCAAATATTTTAAGAAATAAACTAAAATCAATTAATGCAAGAGAGAATGTTAAATTACAACTTTTAGGTAAAGCTCTTTTTGAAGTTTATGGAACTACTATTCCACCTGATGCTACTTTCACTTTAAGAATTTCTGATGGTGTAATACAAGGATATGAGTATAATGGTACAATTGCTCCTCCTAAAACTACTTTCTATGGCGTTTATGATAGGTATTACTCATTTAATAAAGAGTATCCTTGGTCATTACCCGATAGATGGAAAAATCCTCCCCCAGAATTTGATATGTCAGTCCCGATGAATTTTGTTTCAACTAATGACATAATTGGAGGTAATTCAGGGAGTCCTGTAATTAATATCAATGCTGAAATTATAGGATTAGCGTTTGATGGGAATATTGAAAGTCTACCAGGTAGATTTATTTATACAACTGAAGCCAATAGAACAATTAGTGTAGATTCAAAAGGTATTTTAGAATGTTTAAAGAATATGTATAAAGCAGATAGACTTTATAATGAGTTAACTAATGGAAAGATAAAATAACAAATAAAAGCTTTAATAAAAAAAGCCGATGTAAGGTGTGCACATCGGCTTTTTTATTTGAGTAAAAACTCGAAATTCCCCTACTTATTCATATTATCTAAATTTTTCATCATTTCATTCATATCCATATATTCAATATCCTTTGGAGGTTCTAAATCACTATCACTAATTTTAGCATCAGGTTCAAATGCTGTTGCAATAAGTACTTCATCCCCCTTTGCATATTTGAGAGCTATAAAATCTTGATATAAACAAATAGATTCATCCCCTTTCTTATATACATCGCATTTGTATCCTAAAATTTCTTCAGTTCCTTCTTTTTTATAGTCTTTAACCATTTCTTTAGCTTTTGCTATATTCATTATATCTTTCATCCCTTCTTCTATTTCTGCACCCGTCATTTTCATCCCGACTTTTTTTCCTTCTTCTTCAGTTATCATATAAAGTATGTTATCTTTCATATAAGAAACCACAGAGACATCTTTATTTGCTTCTTTTGTTGTGATTATCATTTTCATTTGTTTACCTTTTATATACATATCTAATGACCCTGTCTCTTTACCTTTCATTTCATATTTCAAATGTAAAGGTGTCGTTTCAGTTATTTTTACATCTTTTTTATCTGATACATCAGATTTCCCTTGGTCTTTTTTCCCACAACCAGTTATAAGACCAATTACTAAGAGAATTGAGATAAGAATGAGTGTTAATTTTCGCATTTCTGCTCCTTTCTTTTATTTTATTTTATCAATGGTGATTAGTGTATATAATACTCTTCTTGTTAAAGTTGGTTTAGGATTTATTTCCAGAGATATTAATTTTTCCACTTCGCATTCAGGTAATCTATATATTAAATTAGCCCAACCACCTTGATTTGTTCTTTGAGTAAATGGTGTGAACCATAATTTTGTGAAAGATTCTGATTCAAGTTTAGAAAAACCCAGTTTTATTAAATCTTCTGTCCATACATCCCTAATATTTTCATATCTAAATGCAACTTTTTCTCCTGCTGCCATACTGTCAATATGACACATCACATACTCCGGATCAAGAAAACTACCCAATTGCTTTGTTACTGTAACATTATAAATTGTAAAATCAAAATTATTCGCTAATAGAACTGCTCCCAAATCAGTATCAAAATCTACAAGAACTTTGTTCTCAAATTCCATTTCACCTTCATAAAACAGAAATTTTGAATGGACATTATTGAACTCTAAACATTTTGAATCAACTTTATTTAGTATTCCTATTATATCTTTTAAAGGAACTAAATCCCAATCATTCTCGTTAATAATTCGTTTTTCTACTTCCTCTCTTGAATGAGCGTATACATTATACCAATAAATCGTTTTTCCATCGGTATCAACTTTTGGGTATGTATCTTCTGGTTTTCCTGATTTAAATTCAACTTTTACATCGAATTTAATGTCATCATTGCTATGTACATAAATTACTGGCTGCTTGACTACAGTAATTTGAACAGGTCGAGATGTGTTGTAAAAAACGTTATCGTTATAACAACCTAACATTACACCCCATTCATAAATTTCAAAATATGATTTATCTTCAGTATACAATTCAACTTCTAGCAATTCAATTATAGTACCCCAATTATGAATACTCATCACATCTGTTCTAATTAAACCTTTGAATTTAATCTTACAACCTTGTTCTTGGAACTGTACTGGTAAATTCATTGGTTCATAATTAATTCCATCATCACCAATTATACCATAGAATCCGCCCTCAAAAGTAAAATATTCAACTCTTCCTGTAGAGTTTACAATATCTTGTGTAAATGCGGTTGTGGAAATTAAAAATAAAAGGGTGAGAATAATTTTTGTTTTCATATAAATTTAAAATACAAAGAATAAAATATTCAAATTAAAATATAAAGTCAACTTACTTGAATTAAATTATTTTAATATTTTAAGACAATTTGTTATTCTATGGTCATAATAAAAAACTTAAGTAAGAATCGAATGAAAATAAATATAAATTAGAAATTTTTTATTACTTTATAATTTTTATAAATGTATTGTTTTTTAAGTGTATATGTTTTATGTTTAAACATATCTATTAACTTAAAGAGGAGATAAAATGCTTAAAAGGAATCTCATTCTTTTTGTTACAGTTCTGGCTTTTTCAATTAGTAGTCTGTTTGGTTTTTCAAGCAATTTAAATTTATTTGCTAAATCGTTTAGTAAAGATGCAAACAAGATTGAACAGACTTCTAAAAAGCCAAAGAAGAAAAAGCAGAAAGTAACAAAAAAGAAAAAACTTGTAAAGAAAAAAGGTGCAGGAAAAAGGGTAACTACAAAGAAAAAGACAACGAAGCCGGTAAAAAAGTCCAAAGTTACTAAAAAGAGTTCTAAAAAGTCTTCAAAGGTGTCTAAGAAAACCTCTAAAAAGACTTCGAAGAAATCATCAAAGAAAGTAAAAGGCAAAAAATACTCAAAAAGAACTAAAAAGAGAGTAACTAGGACTAACAGAACTTATATTCCCCCGAAGACAAGTGATAAGATACAATATACACCACCCAGGAATTATGACAAAAATGAAGAACAGATAGAAAAGAAACCGAGGGAATATAAGAGAGAAGATAACACACCAAAAAAAGAAACGATTAAAAAAGAACCAAAGAAAGAAACAGAAGAACAACAAAACTGATATTGATATATTAATAATTTAAGCTTCAGAGGGCTATCATAGATTTGTACAGAATTTATGATAGCCCTTTTATATTTTATATACAAATGTAAATTAATATATTGCAAATACTTTAATTTATCGAATTAATGAAATAATCAAGATATGAGAATCAGTTTAAATTGGATAAAAAATTATATACCTGGACTCTCTGATTTATCAGTTGATTATATAAAGGAAAGAATGATTGCTATTGGGTTAGATATTGAGTCAGTTGAATCTGAAAGAGCAAAATTTGAGAATATCGTAATTGCTGAAATATTAGAAGTTATCAAAATTCCAAAATCTGATAAGCTTACCTTGTGCAAAGTAAATGATGGTTCTACTAAATTAGATGTGGTTTGTGGTGCTCCAAATGTTAAAGTTGGACAAAAAGTTTGCCTTGCAAAAATAGGTGCAGTTATACCATTAAATAATTTAAAAATTGAGAAAACAAAAATAAGAGGTGTTACTTCTGAAGGAATGCTATGCGCTGAAGATGAATTAGGGATTTCTGATGACCATAGTGGAATTATGGTTGTGGATTCAAAGGCAAAAGTTGGTACTCCATTTGCTGATTATATTGGTGCTAACGATTATATCTTCGAAATTGCTTTAACCCCTAATAGAGGGGACTTACTTTCACATTTTGGAATAGCAAGAGAGATTGCATCAGCGGTTGGATTAGAGTTTATAAAACCAGAGATAAAACTTCAAACTTCTAGTGAAAAGTCATCTGATTATATTTCAATAACGATTGAGAACAAGGAATTTTGCAAAAGATTCACAGGTAGGGTGGTTAAAAATGTAAAAATAAAAGAATCACCAGATTGGTTAAAAAAATACTTAATAGCAGTGGGTTTAAGACCACGAAACAATATTGTGGATATTACGAACTTCGTTATGATGGAAACAGGCCAACCCCTCCATGCTTTTGATTACGACAAAATTAGAGGAAAGCAAATTATTGTCAAAACAGCAAAAGAAGGTGATAAATTTATTACTCTTGATTCTAAGGAAAGAATTTTAAACGAATACTCTTTGATGGTATGTGATGCTGAGGGTCCTTCTGCAATTGCAGGAGTGATGGGTGGAGAGTTATCTGAAATTACAGAAAATACTAAAAATGTATTTATTGAAAGTGCATTCTTTGATCCTATTTGTATTAGACGCAATTCTAAAAAACTAAATCTAATTACTGATGCTTCACAAAGATTTGAAAGAGGTGTTGATATAGAAAATGTGGTATACGCATCAAATAGGGCTGCTCAACTAATGAGTGAAATTGCAGGTGGAGAAGTATTAGATGAATTAATAGATGTTTATCCAGAACCATTTAAAAAATTACATATCTCATTAAGACCTGAAAGAGTTCAAAGTTTACTTGGGAAAGAGATATCAGAAGATGAAATAATTAATTCTTTGGAAAGCATTGGAATTATGTGCATTGAGAAGTTAGACAAAAATTTAATTTTCGAAATTCCCGAGTATAGAAGGCATGACCTAACGCGTGAGGTAGATTTAATCGAGGAAATTGCAAGATTACATGGATATGATAATTTTGAAAATGATTACTCAATTAAATTCAATGTTGCAGATTTACCTGATTATAATGATAGTTTTAATGATTTTCTTTTCTCACTCAAAGAATATTTTATTGGAAGGGGTTTTAATGAGATAATCACATATTCTCAACAAGATGAAAAATATGTCAAATTATTTTCTGATAAGTATGTTACTTTACAAAATCCTAATTCTGTTGAAATGAATACTATGAGAGTTAACCTTGTTTATGGGCTACTTGAGACTATGAAACTTAACTTCAATAATTCAGGTAGAGATATTAGTTTAAAATTATTTGAAATAGGAAAAGTTTTTCATAATGAAGAAACAAAATTCAGTGAAAGTTACAAATTATGCTTTGGCATTGGAGGTTATAATGATTATTATGGGTTTGATATTAAAGATAGAAAGTTCGATTTTTTTGATTTAAAGGGAGAAATAGAGCTTTTTTATAAGAAATTAAATCTTGAAAATGATAAAATTATTTATTATAATAGTATTAGTTCTTTAAATAGAATTGGAGAATTATATATAGATGATACATTTATTGGAAATGCATATTATTTTAATGGAGATGAGATGCCTATTTTAGATAAAGGACAGGAAGTATTTTTGTGTGAAATAGATATTGAACCACTATTTAAATGTATTAGTAGAGATAAAAAGTACAAAGAAATTTTTAGGTATCCACCTGTTAAAAGAGATTTAGCATTACTTGTAAGTAATAATGTATACTTTAACAATATAAAGGATGTTATCTTAAAGGAAAGTAATAATTTATTGAGTTCTTTGAAATTATTTGATATATATAGAGATGAGAAATTAGGAGAAAATGTAAAAAGCATTGCTCTGACTCTAGAATTCAATTCTACTGAACGAACTTTAACTGATGAAGAAGTGAATTTGATAATAGATAAAATTGTTAACTCTTTAAATAAGCAATACGGTATAAAATTAAGACAATAAATGGCAAAAGTAAACCAACCACCTTTGATAGGTGATAGTGAACAGACTGATAGTCATGAAGATTTTGACAAAGCAAAATCTTTGTTCGTTCAGTGTGTTGATAGGTTGACTTTGAAAATTGGTTTGCTAATAGAAAGAATTAGAAGACTTGAAGATGAAAATCAGAGATTTAAAGAGTCAGTTAATGATTTAAATAATAGACTGCAGGAAATTAAGTTAGAATTAGCAAAAACTAATTCAGATTCTGTATTAAAAGATAAAGAAATTTTAAACTTAAAAAGTATAATCTTAGGATTACAATCTAATAAATCCTCCTTGACTGATAAAGAAAACATAAAAAGTAGGATTAAGGAGCTTATAGCACGGATTGATACACATTTGGAACAGTATGGAGAGAATTATGAGGAGGATGAGTAAATCTATTTCTAAATATTTATGTTTGACTGGTAAAATTACAAACTAAAGGAAATGAAAAGTAGCGGTATAAAGGTCAAAATATTTAACAGTGAATATAATCTTGTGGGAGAGAATCCTGCGGATGTTGAGCGAATTGCTAATTATGTTGATAGTACGATGAATAAAATCAGTTTCCAATCACCATATACATCAGTAGAATCAATTGCAATTGTAGCAGCTTTAAATATAGCAGAAAATTATTTTAAAGAAAAAGAAAGTAAACGGGCATTAGAAAAAGAGTTCGTAAATCTTCTAAACGAATTTACAGCCCGAATCGATGACCTGAACCGGCAATTAGAAAATATACTTTAGTCTTGTTCTTTGACATAAAAAAGTTTAATAAAAACCGCACATCTACAGTCAAACATAGATATAAAGAACTTAGCAATAATTTAAACTTGGGAGGTAAGCTCTAAAATGTCAATTACAGGCCTCACCGGTTAACCGGATTTACCAACAGAACTTTGGTTCTGTAATTAAGGTAAGCAGTGGAAGTAAAAGACATTTTGGCACCACCCACCGTACATATAAGAGAGGTTCTCTTATAAAGATTTGACTTACGATAGTGCGGTTTTTTATTTATTAATTTTATGTTTAATTTAAAGTGGAGGTAAATTAAGTATGGAAATGGAAATATATATTCTATTACCAATATTTGTAGTTTTGTGTTTACTAACCTTTTTTCTTGGTTGGTATATTCAGAATAGATCAAACAAAAATAAAATCAACAGTGCTGAAAATGTTGCTAAAAGGATAGTTGATGAAGCAGAGCAAAAAGCAAAGGAAGTAATTCAAGAAGCAGAAAAGAGAGCAAAGCAATTTAAAATAGATGCAGAAAAATATGCTCAAACACTAAAGCGTGAAAAACTATTAGAAGTAAAAGATGAATTCTATAAAAGGAAGCAGAAATTTGATGAAGATGTTAAGCAAAAAGAAAAGGAATTATTCGAATTTGAACGAAAATTACGAAACGAAAAAGAAGCAATAGAGAAGCTTAAGTCTGAATTGAGTATTAAACAAAGTGAAGCAGAGAAATCAATTAATACTTATAACATTAGAATAAAAGAAGTAGATGAAAAAGAAAAACTGGTTGAAAAGTTAATCAAAGAGAACGAAGAATTAATTACTAAACAAAAAGAGACTCTGCAGACAATTGCTGGAATGACGGAAGAGGAAGCGAAAAAGATTCTTTTTGATAATCTTATAAATAAAGCAAAATTAGAAGCTGCACAAAAACTTCAAGAAATAAGAGAAGAGACAAAGCAAGAAGCAAATAAAATAGCAAAAGATATTATTGTTCAAGCAATTCAAAGGTCTGCGATAGACCACTCAGTGGAAACTACTGTTAGCGTAGTTCAGATTGCCTCTGATGAGTTAAAAGGTAGAATTATTGGTAAGGAAGGAAGAAATATTCGAGCTTTTGAAGCTGTTACTGGTGTTGATATTATAGTAGATGATACACCAGAAGCAATTATTATTTCAGCTTTTGACCCATTTAGAAGGGAAGTGGCAAGGGTTGCAATGGAAAGACTTATTTTAGATGGAAGAATTCATCCAGCAAGGATTGAAGAAGTTGTTGAAAAAGTTGAAAAAGAACTAAATGAGGAAATTTTTAGAGTTGGTGAACAAACCTTGATTGATATGGAAATCCAAAATGTTAATAGGGATATAATTACTCTTATTGGTAGGATGAAGTATCGTTCAAGTTATGGACAGAATGTTTTAAATCATTCTATTGAAGTAAGTTATCTTGCTGGTATTATGGCTGCTGAATTAGGATTTGATGCAGTTCTTGCTAAGAGAGCAGGGCTATTTCACGATATTGGAAAAACAGTTGACAGAAGTATAGAAGGGCCTCATGCTATTCTGGGTTATGAAATTGCTAAAAGATGTAAAGAGCATCCAATTATTTGTAATGCTATTGGTGCTCATCACGATGAAATGCCTATGGAGCATCCAATATCTGTACTTGTTCAGGTTGCTGACGCTATAAGTGGTGCAAGACCTGGTGCAAGAAGAGAGTCAGTAGAAGCATATTGGAAACGACTTGAGAAACTTGAAACAATTGCAACCTCATTCGAGGGGGTTGCCAAAACCTATGCTATTCAAGCAGGTAGAGAAGTAAGAGTAATTGTGGAGTGTGATAAAATAAATGATGCTATGCAAGATCAACTTGCAGATGATATTGCTCATAAAATTCAGGAAGAAATGGAGTATCCAGGTCAAATAAAGGTTAATGTAATTAGAGAACGGAGATCTATTGCATATGCAAAATAATTTTTATAATATGCATATATAAAAAAATTTTGAAATATTATGCAAAAAAATAAAGATAAAATTTTAATTGGTATAACCGGTGGAATAGGTTCCGGTAAATCTGAAGTATGTACTCAACTTGCAAATAGAGGATTTAAAGTTTTTTTTGCTGATTTAATGGCAAAAGAATTATACGCTAAAGACAAAAAACTCACTTCTGAATTGGTAAAAAGATTTGGTAAGGAAATTTTAAATTTTAAGGGTAAGATAAATCTGGCAAAATTCAAAGAAATAATTTTTGCTAATAAAAAGAATTATCTCGATGCTAATAAGATTATTCATCCTGCGGTTATTAGATATTTGGATAGTGAAATAAAAAAATGTAAAGAAAAAATAATTTTTATTGAATCTGCTATTGTATATGAGAGTAAATTTGATAAATATCTTGATTATGTTGTCCTTGTTTATTCAAATAAGGAAACAAGAATCCGACGAATTATGAATAGGGATGGGGCTAAAAGAAAAGATGTTCTACAAATTATGAAATATCAGATGCCTGAATTGGAAAAAGCTAAACGAGCTGATTTTATAATAAATAATAATAAATCATTTGATGGTCTGAGTAAGGAAATTGAAGCATTCAGCAGAATCCTTGAGTTCTTGAAATGATAATTCAGAGTAGAGTGATATTTATAAATCTGAATGTTTTTTAAAGTTTTATTATTTAATTAAATTTTTCGCTTATGAAAACTTTATACAAGTTTAAGCATAAGGGGATTAAATTTACATATCTTTTTGCAATTTTGTTTTTATTAAGTTTTCTAATGTATTCTTTCATAACCAATGATAAAAAAATTAATTATATATCTTATATAGAGTCTTCTTCTGGATTGCAAACAATAACTCTTGAAAGTGGTAGAACCGAACTGGAGTTTGCTGATCTAAATAATGATGGGTTTCTAGATATTATTTCAATTGGAGACCATGGTAATCCTTTAATTAATTCACAACAGCAGGGGGTTATGGTTTGGTTTGGAAACGGTACAGGTGCTAACTGGAATCATTTTCAAACAGGATATTTAGGATATGGTGGAATTGCTGTGGGTGATGTAAACAATGATGGAAAGCAAGATATTGGTTATGGTATGCATCATAATTACTCGACAAATGATTTTGGTGACCAGATTCTAGAAGTTGCTTTGGGTAATGGTACAGGTACTAATTGGATTCCTTATGATGATAGTCTTGCAATGAATGGTGAAACCTGGGGTATGTTTACTTCAGACTTTGGTGATGTTGATAATGATGGGCTTCTTGATTTGGGTTCAATATCATTTGGGTGTTGTAATGGTATCAGGGTTTATAAAAATTTGGGAACAGGTGTATGGAGGCAAACTTTTGCTTCCAGTGGGGGAAATTCAAATATGGAATTTTCTTTCGGAGATATTAATAAAGATGGTAATCTTGATTTAGCAGGAGCACATCAATATGCAACTGTTTATTTTGGCAATGGAAATGGTGGATTTACTCCTGCACAATACAATTTACCTGCTCCACCTTCTTCAGGGCATCAAGGTGTATCGTTGGGAGATGTTGATAATGATGGAGCAATGGATGTTTCATTTATTGGTAGTGGTGGTTCGGTTAATGTTTGGAAGTTTGATAGAGTAGCTTTGCAATATGTAAATCTATCTGCAAATTTGCCTTCTTCGGGTAGTTATTCAGCTTCTGTGTTGTATGATATGGATTCCGATAATTTTTGTGATTTAATCTTATACGGTAGTGCTACCCTTACAGTATGGAAAGGAAACGGTGGTACCAATTGGACCCAAGTTGCTAGCTTTTCTGTACCATCTCCAGGAAACTATTCTGCTATTGCTGTCGCAGATGCTGATAGAAATGGTTATGCTGATATTGCTCTACAAACTGCTCATCAAGTTAGTCTTTTTAATTATAGGAACATGCTGAGATTTTTTAAAGAAACAACCCCTTATTCATCATTATCAATTAAACCAATTTTTCCAAAAGGTTATGAATACTTCAAACCTGGATGTGTCAGATTTATTAAATGGATTAGCTCTGCTCCTTCCAGTCAAGATTCAAGAGTGAAACTTGAATTATCTACTACTGGACCTAGCGGTCCTTTTGTATTAATTGCCGATAGTGTTAAAAATAACGGTATTTATCAGTGGAGCATACCAACAGGTATTGCTTCTAATAATTGTTTCATAAAGTACACAGTTTACATTGTTAATACAACACAAACATATACAGCAATGAACACCAATCCATTTGGTATCGGTGTAACAACAGATGAAAAGATTACTAAATACACAATTCCCCAAAATTTTCTATTAGAGCAAAACTATCCAAATCCATTTAACAATTCTACAATAATTAAATACCAATTACCTCAAAAAGCTTTTGTATCCTTAAAAGTATTTGATATCTCTGGAAAAGAAATTGCCACATTAGTTAACGAAATAAAAAACGCTGGTTTTCATGAAATCACTTTTAACACTTATGATATACCAAGCGGTGTATATTTTTATAAGATTTACATATATAATTTAAATCGTGGAGAAATATTTTATAGTAACGTAAAGAAATTAGTATTAGTAAAATAGGTAAAACATTTTTATAATTAAAACACTTCAACTTTTTATATAATAACTTTTTCAAGATATCATTTAACACAATCATTAATAGAATAATTTCTGTTATTCCTTCCTACATGATTTCCCAAAAAAAAGTAAATTATTAAAAATTTCTAAATTGATTATTCATAGTAATATTTTTATTTTTTATAATTAAATTATAAAAAATACAGGAGGTACGTCTTCCACGACCTTGATACAAAAGTCAGGAATAGAAACCTGAATTTACTAAACGGTAAAGTGTTGGTCCTGAAC
>JAOADD010000011.1 GCA_026417495.1 Ignavibacteria bacterium | reverse complement strand
TCGAGTAGTAGAGGAGTTAGTAAATCAGGAGCAGGAGCAGGGCAGATATGAGATAAGCTGGTCAGGAGAGCGACTTTCAAGTGGAGTATACTTTTACACAATAAGGACACAGGATTTCTCTGATACTAAGAGAATGGTATTGATTAAATAGTTTTAATCTCTTTATAAAAATTTTTATATAAAAATCACTTTATATTCTGTTAAGAGTATAGAGTGATTTTTTATTAATAGTGTGTAGATTTGTTATTGAATGTGCAAATGTAAGGGTAAATTTTTTCAAATTGAAATTTCAACTTTCAATTGGTATCTTTCATTAATAATATAATGCTCAAATGGCGGAATTGGTAGACGCGCTGCATTCAGGGTGCAGTCTTAATTTTTAAGGTGAGGGTTCGAATCCCTCTTTGAGCACTAAAAAAATTAATATGTTTAAAATTGAAAAAAACTTGGAAATTAAAAGAACTAAAACCGAAAAATGGTATTGGGAAACAAATTGATTTTAAAGATTTTTATGAAAAGGTAAAAGATAAAGTAAAATTATCAGAAACTCTCCTTCGGTTGTTATTTTTACGCGGGATTACAAGTCATATTGATATCATTAAGTTTTTTAAACCACAACTTGAGAGACTCTATGAACCTTTTCTTATGAAGGATATGGATAAGGCGTGCAACAGGATTCTTAAAGCCATATCCAGTAAAGAAAAAATTATGATTACAAGTGATTATGATGTTGATGGTACATGTGGAGCTTCTATGTTTCATTTGTTTTTAAATGAATTTGGGGTAGAAACAGAAATTTATATTCCTGATAGGGAAACTGAAGGATATGGAATTTCTATCAATGCTATTAATTTAGCGAAAGAAAGAAACATTAAATTAATAGTAGCTATAGATTTTGGAATTACAGCTATTGATAAAATTGAAATTGCTAATTCTTTAGGGATTGATTTTATAATATGTGACCATCATCAACCCCAAGAAAAAATCCCTAATGCTCTTGCAGTTTTAAATCCGATGCGAAATGATTGTCCATATCCTTTTAAACACCTGTGTGGTACTGGTGTCGCATTTAAACTTATTCAGGCAGTTTGTAAGAAATTAAATAGAAATGAACTTATAACTAAATACCTTGACCTTGTAGCTATTGCTACTGCATCAGATATTTCACCTGTAATAGATGAAAATAGAATTCTTATTAATGCTGGCTTTGATATTATGAATAAATCTCCAAGACCTTCAATAAGAACATTAATTTCGAAAATTCCAACAGGTATTGTAAATAAAATCAACACAACTAGTATTGTATATTCTATTGCACCGCGACTTAATGCTGTTGGTAGGTTAGGTGATGCTAAAAGAGCAATTGAATTTTTACTTTGTGAAGATAAGGAAAAATTAAATCAACTATCATCTGAACTTGATGATACAAATACTGACAGACGGGAAATGGATCAAGAAACAACGAAGCAAGCAATTGAATTATTTGAAGAAAAGTATTTGAACGAAAACTCATTTTCTATAGTATTACATAAGGATGATTGGCATCCTGGTGTCATTGGTATTGTTGCTGCCAGACTTGTTGAAAAATACAATCTACCAGCAATTGTACTATCTACTACTAATGGCGTTGCAAAAGGGAGTGCAAGAAGTATTAATGATTTCAATATTTATGAAGCTTTGAAACAATGTGAAGATTTGTTAATACAATTTGGTGGTCATTTTTATGCTGCAGGTCTAGAATTAAAGGTAGAGGATATAGATAGATTTAGAGAGAAATTTAATCTTATTGCAAAAGAAAAACTTATTAATAAAGATTCATCACCGGATTTTGAGTATGAAGTTGAATTAAAATTTCAAGAGATAGATCCAATATTTTTAAATGTACTTGATTATTTCGAACCGTTTGGACCAGGGAATCCAAATCCTATATTTATGACCAGAAATCTTATTATTGAAAATATTTTAAAACATTTCAAAAATTATTGTATAATATTCAAATTGACTGACCCTTCATCAAACATTTCATTTGAAGCTAATTTACCTTATGAAACTAAACTTGTTGAAAATATAAAACCTGGAGTTTCATGTAATGTGTGTTATACTATTGATGTTATTCATTGGAATAATTTTCCCATTGGTAAGTTAAGAATAAAGGATATTAAATTTAATTAATTAAAAAAAACATAAATTTTATATTATGTCTGGTCATTCTAAATGGGCAACAATAAAAAGAAAAAAAGCCGCTAATGATGCAGCAAGAGGGAAAATCTTTACAAAGTTAATTAAAGAAATCACTATTGCTGCACGAGATGGCGGTGGAGACCCCGAAGGAAACCCAAGACTTAGGCTTGCAATTATGAATGCAAAGTCTAATAATATGCCTCAAGAAAACATCATTAGGGCAATAAAGAAAGGAACAGGTGAACTGGAAGGGGTTAAGTATGAAGAAATAAATTATGAAGCTTATGCCCCTCACGGAGCAGCAGTTATAATTGAATGTGTAACTGATAACAGAAACAGAACTGTTGCAGAATTAAGGCATTTAATTTCAAAGCATCATGGTAATCTTGGTGAAACTGGTTCAGTGAACTGGATGTTCGAAAGAAAAGGGGTTATCCTTGTTGCAAAAGAAAATCATTCCGAAGATGAGATTATGGAAATTATTCTTGACGCAGGTGCTGAAGATTTAAAAGATGAAACAGAATTTTTTGAAGTTATTACTACCGTTGAAAATTTTGAGAAAGTGAGAAAGGCAATAGAATCAAAGAATTATAAAATTGAAAATGCAAGTTTACAATATGTTGCAAAAACCCCACTTAAACTGGATGATAAGAGTGCTTCTGAGGTGATAAAATTTATTGAAGCATTAGAAGACCATGATGATGTTCAGAATGTTTATACAAATGTAGAATTTTAATTAGACTATCTTAATGATTATTTTCGGAGTTGATCCAGGTTCTGTTATTACAGGTACTGCTATACTCAGTGTAAGTAGCAAAATAGAAATTATTGAGTATGATGCTATATTATTAAATAAAAAACTTCCACAAATAGAAAGGTTGAAAAATATTTACGAGGGGTGCAAAAGAAAAATCAGAAAATATAAACCAGAGCATTTAGCAATAGAAACTGCATTTTATGGGAAAAATATTCAATCAACATTGAAGTTGGGTCAAGCAAGTGGAGCTGCTATTGTGGCAGCATTGAATTCAGGATTAAAAGTATTTGAATATTCACCAAGAGAGGTTAAGAAAAGTGTTACGGGTAATGGTGCTGCAACAAAGCAATTAGTTAAGCATTTTGTTAAAAGTACTTTTACTTTAAAAGATGAGCCAAAGTTTCTTGACTCATTTGATGCTATTGCTGTTGCTCTCTGTCATTATTATCACTTAGTTAAGCAAAACTATGGAATATATTATAGAGGTTTAAATAAAAAGAAATATGGAAAAGCATGGTTGGAGTTTATTAAAGATAATCCTGATAAAATTTTAAATTGAAAATTATGATTTCTTTTATTAAAGGAAAAATTGTCAAAAATAATATAAAAGATATTATTATTGAGGTTGGAAATATTGGATATCATGTTTTCATTACAAGAAAATTGTATGAAAATATTAAAGATATAGATTCTGAAGTTAGCATTTTTACATATTTGGATGTAAAAGAAAATTCGATTGCTTTATATGGGTTTTTTGATGAGAAAGAAAGAGAAATTTTTAAACTTCTCTTGAGTGTGAGTGGTATCAGTACTAAAACTGCTCACAACATTTTATGTCATATAGGTTTTGATGAGATTATTAGATTAATTACAGGAAAACAATCTCTATCTTCTATAAAAATACCAGGGCTTGGTCTTAAAAAAATGGAAATCATTTCTACTTCGTTAAAAGATAAAATTGTTAAACTTTCTTCAACAGAATACTTAGATTCTATTCCATCTGTTACTACAAAAGATTTAACTGAAAGGGAGCAGTATAGGTTAGAAGCACTTACTGCACTAATGAATTTGGGATATGTACGTATGGAAGCAGAAAAATTAATTAGAGAAGCAATTAAATTATTTGGAGAGAATAAATATACGACAGGTGATTTAATAAAAAAAGCACTGGAAATCGCCTCGATTTAGTTTTTATTCAAATAATTATTATATAAATAAAAAACCCTCTTATTGTTATATATTATAAGAGGGTTCTTTATTTGACAGGTGAACAATTATTTATCCATAACTTCAAAATCAGCGTTTTCTACTTTACCATCATCTTTGCTCTCTTTGGTTGTATCTTGTTTAGCCTGTGAACCAGTATCAGCTTCTTGTGTATAAGTCCTTGCACTTGAATACATTTGAGATGAAGCTTCATTCCAAGCTGCATTATATTCATCTATCGCAGATTTTATTTCGTTTATATTATCTCTTTTTACTACTTCTTTTAACCTATCAATAGCACTTTGGATTTTTGCTCTAGTTGGTTGATTTAATTTACTTTCGAATTCTTTTAGTTGTTTCTCACCTTGGAATATAAGAGCATCTGCTTGATTTTTAGCATCAATCAATTCTTTTTTCTTTCTATCTTCTTCTTCGTGTTCTTTTGCATCTCGCTTCATTCTCTCTATTTCTTGTTCAGTCAACCCCGAAGAATGAGTAATCCTTATATCCTGTTGTTTACCAGTTCCAAGATCTTTTGCTGTTACATGCAAAATCCCGTTTGCATCAAT
This sequence comes from Ignavibacteria bacterium, assembly GCA_026417495.1. Classification (GTDB taxonomy): domain Bacteria; phylum Bacteroidota; class Ignavibacteria; order Tepidaquicellales; family Tepidaquicellaceae; genus Tepidaquicella. The sequence goes on along the minus strand of JAOADD010000011.1, from coordinate 46,732 downwards.
ATCAAATGTAACTTCAATTTGAGGAACTCCTCTTGGCGCAGGTGGAATACCATCTAAATGGAACCTACCAAGTGTCCTATTATCTACAGCCATAGGTCTTTCACCTTGAAGCACATGAATTTCTACTGATGGTTGATTATCACTTGCTGTAGAGAAAATCTGTGACTTCCTTGTTGGGATTGTAGTATTAGCTTCTATTAACTTCGTCATCACTCCACCTAAAGTCTCAATTCCAAGAGAGAGAGGGGTTACATCAAGCAATAACACATCTGATACATCTCCAGCAAGAACACCACCTTGAATAGCAGCACCGATAGCAACCACTTCGTCAGGGTTTACACCTTTGTGAGGTTCTTTACCAAAAATTCTTTTTACAGTTTCCTGTACAAGTGGGATTCGAGTTGAACCACCAACTAAAATCACTTCATCAATTTCTTCTTTAGTGAATCCAGAATCTTTTATACATTTTTCACAAGGTCCTACTGTTCTTTCAACCAAATCAGCTATTAAAGACTCGAATTTTGCTCTTGTAATCGTTTCAAGTAAAAACTTTGGACCATCAGCAGTAGCAGTAATATACGGAAGATTAACTTCTGTTTGTTGGCTTGAAGAGAGAGCTTTTTTTGCATTCTCAGCTGCTTCTTTTAATCTTTGCAAAGCCATTGGATCTTTTCTTAAATCTATCCCTTCCTTTTTTTGAAATTCATCGGCTAAGTAATCAATTAAACGCTGGTCGAAGTCATCACCTCCTAAATGTCCATCTCCGTTTGTTGCTTTAACTTCAAATACTCCATCTCCAAGCTCAAGTATAGAAATATCAAAAGTTCCACCACCTAAATCATAGACAGCAACTTTATGATTCTTTTTCTTCTTATCTAATCCATACGCTAATGCAGCTGCTGTTGGTTCATTGATGATCCTTTTTACATCAAGACCAGCAATTCGCCCTGCATCTTTTGTTGCTTGCCTTTGAGAATCATTAAAATAAGCAGGAACAGTTATTACTGCCTCTGTTACAGGATGTCCAAGATAATCTTCAGCAGTTTTCTTCATTTTCTGCAGAATCATTGCAGATATTTCTGGTGGGGAATATACTCGTTTTTGATTTGTACTTTTATCTGTTATTTCAACTCTTGCTACATCATTTTCTCCTCTAATTACTTTGTATGGTACTTCCTTTATCTCTTCCAAGACTTCATCGTATCTCCTTCCCATAAACCTTTTAATTGAGAAAATAGTATTCTCTGGATTTGTAACTGCCTGCCTTTTAGCAGGTTCTCCTACAATTCTTTCACCTGTCTTTGTAAATGCTACTACTGAAGGAGTTGTTCTTGAACCTTCAGAATTTGGTATTACAACGGGTTCATTTCCTTCCATTACAGCAACACAAGAGTTTGTGGTGCCTAAATCAATACCAATAATTTTTCCCATAATTTTTCTTCCTTTCTTTTAGTTATATTAAACCCCGACCGAGTTGAAGCTCGATCAGGGGTTTTTAAAATTTTGTTTTTTGCTATTATTTAACCTTAATTTCTTTAACAACTGGTTTTGCTTCTTCTACTTTTGGTAAAGTGATTGTTAAAACTCCGTCTTTGAAATCAGCTTCAATCGCATCGGTTTTAACATCTTTAGATACATTAAAGCTTCTGCAAAATTCACCATAAAATATCTCATTCATAATCAAGTTCGCATCTTCAGACTTTTGTTGTTGCTTCTTAACTCCGGACACCGTCAAAGTATCATTTTCTAATGTAATCTTCACATCATCCTTTGAAATACCAGGCATCTCCATAAAGATATAGAAATTATCTCTATCTTCTGTTATTCGTGTCCTTGGAGAATAGTTGGATACATTGAAAAGTTCGTTTCTAAATGAGAAGAATGGATGTTCGAAAAGTGAACGGAATGTATCACTAATATTGAAAAGATCATCATCTTTTCTAAATTTTATTAAGTTTTTCATAGTTTATTACCTCCTTCCTTTATTATTTTTTTGTTCACTTTATAATTGCAATCTCTGTGCCAAAACAATAGAAGAGAAAAATTTTTGATAATATGTGAATTTTTTTTCATTTATATTTTAATAAAAATAATTAAGGGTGAAATATTTTTCTTTTCTGAGTAAATATTTTCTTTTTAAGAGAAATTTCCCCTAAGTATAATTAATTTTTATGGAGATAAAAAATTAACTTAGAAATACTCTTCAACTACATTTACTAGTTTATCATTTTTGTAAGAGAAACCTGTAAAAACCCATTTACCTTTTTCTATGTGGGAAATATAACATATATTATCCTTTATAGAAAAAGATATATCATAAGGAGTATAATACCATCCATATTGAAATACCCCACCTACAATAAAAGTATCTTCATCATTAATCAAAAGTAAAACTTTGTATGTATTTTTTTTACAAGTTTCATCATTATAAGAAATGACTATGTCATTTAGTCCATCCCCTGAAAAATCTCCAATGTTAAAATTAATTATATATAAATGTTCTGGTAAAAAATATGTTATTTCATCAATCATATCATCAGAAAATATACCGTCAAGCATACCCATAAATACCTCGACCTCAATTGTATAAACATCAGAAAAACTTGATGCTTGCCCTGAGACCTTTAAATTAATACTTAAAATGATGATGATTGATAAAAGTAGAAACCTTAATTTCCTCATACCGAAGATTATTTAACAGCAAATATAATTGCATTAAAAATATATGTCAAGTGAAAAATTTTTCAAGTAATACTTTAAAAGGTAAATGTAAATATTGATATTACATTATTTAGGTTTTAGTTTGAAAATTTCCCCAAACTTTGTTAATTCAAATATTTTTGATTTGTGTAAAATTGTTATAATTATAGTTAGTAAGATTATGTCTGCAAAAAATGAGACTCCAATGTCAGAATGTAAAAAGTATTTTTTCATGAAAAAAGAAGTAAGAAATCCAAATGTAAAAATAATAACAATTTGTATGACTTTGTTCCATTGATAATTTATTTTATACACTTTTTGAGATAGTACATAAAGAAAAATCGACATAACGAAATAAGCAATAAGCGTAGATTGTGCAGCTCCAATGATTCCAAATTTTTGTATTAGTAAAATGTTGAAAATAAAATTGACAATGAATCCTATAAAAGTTACGACAAGTATGATATAAGTCTTTTCTGAGAAAAAAGGAGCTGCATAAAGGTTTGAAAAAATACCCGAGAAGAAATATGCAGATAAAATATATGGTAGAATTTTTAATCCTTCCCAATAATTTTCATTCAAGATTGAGAAGTTTCCAACTTTAAATTTAACTATGGGAGGTAAAAAAGAAATGAAAATAAACAAAAGTGTTAAACCTGAAAATACATAATATGTAAATACTCTTGATAAGATATTTTTGTTATCTGGATGTTCTGTTAAGTTCAAAAAGTAAGGTGTCCATGCAAATCTAAAGCCAGCAATTATAAGTGACATACCTGCAGCGAGTTTATAATTTGCGCTGTAAATACCAACCTCTGAATCATTTAATAAATATTTTATGAAAAATCTATCTGAGACATCAATAAATAAAATAAAAAGCCCTATATAGATAAATTTATTACCAAAGGTTATAAGATTTTTTGCTTTCTCAAATGAAAATCTTAATCTCAAGTATTTTTTAGTTAACAGTAATGTAACTATTAATGTTATAATGCAAGAAATTATATAACTATAAAAAATTGCTTCAACACCTTGTCTTAAAAATATAATCAAAATAAAATTTGCTACAATGTTTATTATGACCGAAATGAGGTTTGCAAGAAAGTATTTTTTCGCTTGTAATTCTGCCCGTAATAGAAGTAATGGGAATCTATAGATTGTATCTACCAATAATACAAGGCACATCAATTTCAAAAGTAAGATGGAATTTGTACCAGTATTTAATTTCAGCAGTATATTTATATCATTGGAAAAATAATATATAATTAATGAGAAAACAATAGAAGTACAAGTGAGCAATATCATTGTGGTTGAATAAGTAATTTGTTTCTCTTCAAGCGACTTATCAGTAGCAAAGAATTTAATAAAAGAAGTATCCATTCCATATACAAAGAATATACCTGCAATAAGCCAGATGGAATTTATTACATTGAATATACCAAGTTCTTCTGGTAAAAAGTAATATGTATAGAGTGGGATTAATAGTAATGAAATAAATCTGTTAATAAATAGTCCGAATCCATAAATTACTGTTTGTGAAAACAAGTTTTTTATATGGGATTTTTTCTCTTCCACTTTATAATATGTTATATTTTTTATAAAGTGATATCAATTGTTGATTAACAGATTCGTATGAGTGATATTTTTTTAACCAATTTACACTTTTTTTGGAATATTCAATTAATATTTCAGGGTTGTTAATTATATTTGCTATTACATCATATAAAGTATTTTCATTAGCTGTTATGAATGGATTTTCAGGTAAAAAGTCCAAATAGTCCTCTGTAAATTCAGTTATTGTAGGGAGTCCCATAGAAAAGTTTTCAATAGAATTTTTTCCATATCCAGAGCCACCAAATAATCCTCCTATTTGATCAATTGCGAGATCACATTCCCTTTTTATTTCAAGTAATTTATTTCTTGGAGTATTTTCTATTAATATGAATTCGAACTTAAAATTTTTCTTTAGCTTATCTATTACTTTTAAAATTTTTTCAGTACCTTTAAATAATCTATTAGTTGGTGAATGGATAATTTTTAAATTTAGGTTTAATTTTTCTTTTGGTTGTACATTGTCACAATTAAAAGGGAAAAAAATATAATTTATATTCGGATGTATTTTGGTGTGGTCAAACTCTACAGTTAGGTTTAAGTCACTTAACTCTTCCATTTCCTTAAAAATTCCTCTAATCCTTAAATCACTTCCAAAATAACATGAAACTATTTTTTTGCCCTTACTTTTAATATTTTTTGCGAATCTAAAATCTCTAAACAAATCCATACCACCATCAAAATGATAAATATCAAAATCTTCTAATTTATACTTAGTAATGAATTCTTCAATAATTTTCTTATTTTTCCAATCTCTATAAGTGAAAAATATTTTTTCAAATAAATTTTGCTTATAATATTTAAAAGAGATATCTATGCTATTATTTAGACTTGAAGATTTCTTTATAAATTTTTTACTACGGTAAAAGTTTGCAATTTTCCCTGTGGGTAGTTTTAAATTAATTTTTATATCACTTTCGAAATCTGATGATTCTTTATAGAGGGTGATTAGATTGGATTTATAACCATGTTTTCTATGCATTAAAACAAAATCCATTGGCATACCTGCGAAGTTTTGAGGAGCAATGTGTAATATTGATTTATTTCTCATTTATCAGTGATAATATATTACCCGAAAATATTTTTTCTTTTTCTATTTCAGTAAGATTCAAAGAGTTAATGAGAGGAATATACATATCTGGTAATCCAAGATTATAGTCACTACCAAATATGACTTTTTCAGCTCCCACAATTTTTATTACTTGATGTACGAAATAAAACTCTCTTACTGATTCTGTACCTAGATAGACATTTTCTAATTTTCTTTCTTTAATTTGCTTAGCACAAGGAATACATAAATTTGGTTGGTCACCACCTAAATGTGCAAGAATTATTTTTAATTCAGGATTTTTATCAGCAAGTTCAAGTGGATGTTGATATCCTGCAATTTCTGTCCATCTTCCACAATGTACTATAATTGGTTTATGGAAATTTATTGAATATTCTATAAATGGTTTAAAAAGTTCGTCGGTTATTTTTCTTCTGTTTAATGATGGATGTATTTTTATAAAATATATATCTTTAATATTGTCTAATAGAAAGTTCATTAAATTTTTATTCTCTGGATTTATCCAAGCAGTAAAGTAAAATTTAAAATCTGATCTTTGTTTTACTTCTTTTAATAAATGTTCATTTTCCGTTTTGTCAGAAGGAAAACATACAGCTGCTTCTATATTATTCCTTTTAAATACCTCAATAGCTTCATCTACTGTGGTTTCATAATTATAAAATTGTTCTGACCATTTACCTATATGTGTGTGCCCATCAATTATTCTCATTTTAAAATATCTCCTGTTTTGAAGATTTGTAAAAAGTTATTAGTAATTTTGTCATTATATATTATTTCATAAATCTTTAGTCTACCTTTTCTGCATAAAACTTCTATTTCCATATTCTCAACCTTTTCAATTATTCCAGGGTTTTTGTTATAAGATTCATTTTCTATTATATTCGCTTTTGTAATAAGTATCTCTTCGCTTTTATAATATGTAATCGCAGAAGGGTAGGGGGGAACCAATGCTCTAATTAAATTATAAATTTCATTTGCAGATTTTTCCCAATTAATTATTCTTTCTGTCTTTGTTATTGCTTTGTTTGCAGGTTTTGTAATTTCTATCTGAGGTTTTAATATTTTAGATATATTTTCGGGATGTGAAATAAAATTATTCTGTCTTATAATCCTAAAAGCTTTTTCTATTAAATCAGCTGAATATAAAGTGCATTTATCATATACAGTTTTTGCATCATCTTCATTTGATACTGAAAATTCTTTTTCGATAAGTATTGGACCAGAATCTACACCAGAATCTATTTTATGAATAGTCATTGTAATTTTATTATCACCATTGATTAAAGCTCTAGATATTGGTGCTCTACCTCTATAATCTGGCAGTTTTCCGCAATGTAAATTAAAAATACCAAGTTGCGGAGCATTAAATACATCTTCCTTCAGAATCTCCATAAAACCAACGCAAATTCCTAAATGGAAATTTCCCAGGTTAATATTATGATTCTTTAAATTTTCTATAATTAATATAGGTATTTTTTCCTTCTTACTAAGTTCTTCTATATTTAAATTTTGATATTTCTTATGTGTTATTACTAATTCTGGGATTAATTTTTTTTCAATTAGGCCCTTTAAACAAATAAATCCAAGTATACCATCGGTTAAGTAAAAGTATTTTAATCCTTGAACCATTTTTTGTACCAATTATAAGTTCTCCTTATACCTTCATCTAAATCGACTTTAGGTCTATATCCCAATAAGTTTGTTGCTTTCTCTATACTTGGGATTCTTAACTCAACATCAACATAAGTTTTTGGTACATATTTAATCTTTGATTTTGATTTACATATTGATACTACTTTTTCAGCAAGAGAACTTATTGTTATTGTTCCTTTTGGATTTCCTATGTTGAATATTTCTCCTAATGCTTCTTTCTTTTCAATTGCAAGCAATATCCCCTGACAAATATCATCTATATAGCACCATGACCTAATCTGGTCACCATCTCCATGTATTTCAATAGTTTTATTTTTAATTGCGTTTTTGATAAAAATTTGAATAGCACCTTCTCCGATTTGACCTGGTCCATATATATTAAAAGGTCTAATCGTCACGCAAGGATATTCTTTTACCTTGTAATAACTATATGTCAAATGCTCACCAGCAACTTTGCTAACAGAATAAGTCCATCTTGCTTCTCCTACTGGAGCAAAATTTGTGTTGGATTTTTCAGTTGATTTATAAGCATAAGAGCCCAAGACTTCACTTGTAGAAAAATTTATGACCCGCTCAAGTTTTGAGCTATATTTTTCTAAAGCTTTAAGGAAATTAAATGTTCCTTGAATATTTACTTCCATCGTTTCTATCGGAGCTTTAATTACGGTATCAACTCCTGCAACAGCAGCTAAATGCATGGCAATTTGCGGTTTAAAACTTTCGCAAACAGATTTTAAGTGCTGAAGATCTCTCACATCTCCTTTTACCAAAACAAGGTTATTTTTATTAATTTTTTTATACCTTAATGAGTCACGATTTAAGGTATCATAAATTAAAATTTGATTTTCTTTTGCTAAGATTTCTGCAATGCTACTGCCAATAAATCCAGCACCACCAGTGAGTAATATTCTTTTTCCTTTTGGTATTTTCATTCTTTAAAAATTTATTGAATAAGATTTTCTAAGATATCCAAATGCCCTGAATTTTTTCTTAAATTTATACAATCCTTCTATAAGAGTACCTTTTGCATCAGAAGTACCAATGTCATACAATCTGAAATTGTTTTCTTTTGCCCAATTTATAGTTGTATATAAGAGGTAATCAGCCACTCTATATTTTTTATATTTTTCATCAGTAGCCAGATAAAAGTTTAAGATAACATCTTTTCTAACTAAAAACAAAACACATATACCTGTAAGAGTTTTCTTTATTTCACTTGAAAAGAATATAACTTTATCTTCTAGATTATTTTTTAAATATAACAATTCCTCGAGCGTATGGGTGGGTCTAATATTTTTTAGCATTCTGTTGTTCAAGAGTATATTATAAAATTTTTTCATATATGTGGTGGGCTCATTTTTGCTGAGAAGTTTAATCTCAATTTTCTCACTACTGTTTCTAATTGACCTTTTTAGTGGATTTTTTAGTTTATTATAATCAAAATCTGATAGATTTATAATATTAGTTAGGGAGTATTTTGTTAAATTAAAACCTTCTTTCTGGAGAGCGTATTCATATTCTTCATTAAATTCATCTAAATAAATCGACGGGGGATTGTTTATTATGCAAGTTTTGAAATCATTTGCAATTAAGTATTTTTTCAATGCGGAAATAACCATTTGATAATCTAACACATCTAATTTATCTCTCCAGATAAAGCCGCCAAAACTTGCTCCTTTACATGAATAAAAAGCTTTGCCTGTATTAGATATTTCTTCACTTCCTGTTAAAAGTGCTAAAACTTTGTTTTGATCCGCTGATTTAAATATTAAATGATGAAATTCAATATCTTTTTTAAATTCAATATTATATTTCAAAAATTTATAATCAAAAAAAATGTTATACTTACTAGTTAGGAGTTCATTCCAACTTTTATTATTCTCAATATTTACTCTTTCTACTAACATAAGTTACCAGTACAATTCATATCCTGGTTTTTTTAAAATTAATTTAAATTTTTCTGGTATAAAAGTCTTTGTATCATCATATTCAGTTCTGTTTATCTCATCTCTTTCAACAATGATTGAATATTTATCAGGTGGCAGAGAGTCAAGAAAATTTTTAACTGATTCTGTACCTAATCTTTTTGTCTCCAGCAAATGATATGTATATTCAGAATTTTTCCAACCAATATTTAATCCTTTAAAGTAAAAACTAAACTGAGGATTAGCTCGATTGTTTTCATATAAACCCGCTATGTAAATTATATCTTTTTTCCCTGATTTATCAATTTCGTTTTTAACTGATGATAATTCAAACGAATTTTCCCACCAAGGAATATCTATCATATGTACTATATTTATTGAAAAAAAGAACAGAAGTATAAAGATGTAATATATATTAGCTATGTTAATTTTTTTAGTGATAAGAAAAGATATTATATATATTAATATCAATAATGATACTGTAATTATGGAATAGAAAACAAAATCACTCTTGAATAAATCTTTAAGCCAGTTTCTATTATTAAATGTAAGAGCCCAAAATACATTTATTACTATTAAAAGTAGTGTAAATGCTTTTTCTTTGATGGTTGCGTTTTTTAAATCATATAAATATTCAGGTATTATTAAAGCAGTCTGAGATAAAATTAGAAGTATATATACTTCCAGTTTGGTTTTAAAAAAGGTAATTATTATAAACCCTATTAAAAACCATATCCATATAAATAGTTTTTCTTTTGACAGATTCTTAAAATTCATTAAATCTTTTAAGAAAGCAGGGAATATTAATATGCTATATGGGATTATGGATAATATATAATTAATATGGTATAGTACTCCTGATGACTTTACATTGTATTCTACACCGAAAAATGCTCTTTCGTAAATATGGTAGAAAAAGAACCATTTCAAAAATTCATCTCCGTATTTTAGATACATGTATAAATGCCAAGGTAATGCGATTGCTATTCCAATTAGAGAAAAGGTAATCAGATCAGTAATTTTATAATCAATCTTTTTCTTTAATAAGATATAAGTAATAAAAATAATCATTGGAATAAAAGTACCAACAAGAATTTTAATCATTAAACACGCCCCAAAAACTAAACCAAGATAAATGTTATAAATGAATTTTCTATTTTCTAATTGTTTAATAAATATGTAAAATGCCAACAATATTAAAAAATTATATGGAATATCAAATTGAAATCTTTTAGAAAATACACTAAAAATAATATTACTACTGAAAATCATAGCAGCAAAATATCCAGTAGATAAAGAATGAACTTTTTCGCCAATCCTAATTAATAGGTAAATACTTAAAATAGCAGTAATGAAAGGAATTATTTTTAAAACAATCGAATTAAGGCCAAAAATTAAAGTAAACAAATAACCCACCCAAATCAAAAGTGGAGGATGAGAACCTGAATAGAATTTTTGAATTGAATGTTGTGATTGGTCAATAAAATCCCCATTAATGTGAATTGAGACAACTCTTGTTGCATACATACCCTCATCCCATGGTTGCATATCAGTAATAAAAAGTGCAGGAATTTTAACAACGGATAGGAAAAAAACAATCGAAAGAAATATAATATTAAAATTTTTTTTGTCGTTAAGGAAAACAAATATTTTTTCAGGTATATTCTTATCGATTTTTCTTTATATTTTGTTTTTTAAAAATTATATCCAATTGAAAAAGTATTACCAGAACCAAAAGTGTGCGAATAAGGAATGAATGCATAATCGATTGTGATTCCTTTATATTTAAAACCGAGTCCAGCAGAAAAATTTTTATTTTCATAATTTGTTTGATATCCAACCCTAATGAAGAGAATATCTTTATATCCAGCTTCTATACCCGAATGAATATGAAATTTTCCACCTTCAAGAACTTTGAATCCTTCTACAGCTGCTATAAAGTTAAAATCCTTATAGGGATATTGGTAACTACTTCCAAATCGTACTAAGGTTGGTAATTTGGTTCGAGCGTTTTTCATTTCATCAATAGAACCTATATTTGCTAAAACAAAGGAAAAAGAAAATTTGTCCTTTTTATAATTTGTACCTATATCAAATCCGAATCCCGATGCTTCATCAATGTAAATTTTTTCATATAAAAATTTTGTAGCAACGCCAACAGAGATATTTTCATATACATTATAAGAAAAACCAAGATTGATTGAAATATCTTGCGAATTAAATTTTTCTAATGGTGCACCTGGAGTTAATCTTACTTCAATATCATTCACCCCTGCGCGCATTATACCAATACCTACGCCTAATTTATTAAATACAAATTTAGTTCCTATAAAAGAGGAGGTAAAATCGACAAGTGCTATGTTATGTGATAATGATACATTACTTTTTCCAGAATTAATCAGAGCTGGATTATATATTATAGAAGTAGCATCTTCTGAAATACTTGAATACGCATCACCCATTGCAATTGCTCTTGCATTAATACCTGTTTTAAGAAATGAGAGACCAGTATTTCCAGCGCCATCATTTTGTGCAAAAAGATTAATTGAGTAAAAGAATAATAAATATATTAAAATCCGCTTTTTCATTATTTAAAATTTAAATTTATTGATACATTCTGAATAGCATCTTTCGAAAATGGTTCTAACTGGAAAGAATAATCCAATCCTAATAAAATATTTTTGCTGATTATTCGCTTAATTCCTATACCGATACCTGGTTTTAGTGAGCCAAAGAAATCATCTTCATTTAAACCTATCCTATCACATCCTGCTCTAAGTTTAATGTATTCATTTATATTTAACTCTCCTCCTGCTTTTAGGTAATAATAATTTTTTGATTTTATTTTTATACCATTTATTTTATCATCAAAATTTGGATTAAATATTCCTTCTATTTCTAATGATACTATCCCTAAATTTTTAGGTAAAAGATAAGATGAACCAAAGTTCACTAATATTGGAAATTTATTTTCTGTTGTTCTACCATAAGAGCTGCCATATATTTTACTTGTTTCCCATTTGTATTTTGCAGATAAATCTCTTATTGCTAATCCAAAACTTAAATCAGAACTAAATTTATATGCGGCTCCTAAATCAAATGCAATTGAAGTTGTTGATACCTCGTCAAAAAGTTTTGAGTAGTATAACTTGAAACCAATTCCTAAAGCAAAATTTTCCTCTACCAAAAACGAAGTGCCAAGATAAAATTGATTTTCAAAAATTGAAAAGCTTCCAATTTGATTTCCATCATTATCTCTTCCATCAATATTAGATACACCAAAATTTATCCATGAAAGTGAAATGCCTGCACCACCTTTGATATTTTGGAGCGGAAACTTCTTTGCAAATCCAATAAAATTTAATTTCCTATCAAGTGACATAAAAGTATATCCTAAAGAAACGTTCCCATTTTCTTGAAAGCATGCCAGAGCAGGATTGTAATAACCTGAATATTCGCCAAATAAATCTGATACCATCGCGTTTCCTTTTGATAATCCTCTTGCACCAAATCCTAATCTTGCAAAGGTACCAGCATAACCACCAGATTGAGCTATTGCCTGTGATATGTTAAAAATTATAAGTACTATTAATAATAATTTTTTCAATTTACTCTATTTTTAATTTTCATTGTAAAACTAATATTTTACCCCAAATAGGTTTATCATCGTCAATCTCAATTCTATAAAAATAAACTCCGTTTGCTACTACGAAACCTTGATTGTTTTTTCCATCCCAGATTGTAAATAGTTCATCTGGACTTGTTCTTGTTGCATTTTGAATAACAGTTCTAACTGGATTCATTCCGATATCGAAAATCTTTATAGTAACTTTAGAAATAGGTTTCCCTGTTTTAAAAAATATTCTTACTATTTCATAAGCAGGGGAGAATGGATTAGGAGCAGCATAGGATTTTATATCAGAACTTAAGTCAATTTCTTTTATCGCTCTGAATATTTTCCATTTACCTCCCCATGGATTACCCGTTTCTATAGTTCTGAGTAAACCGTCATCACTCCCGATGTATAATGTATCACTAATGTGATTGCCACAATAAAAATTTGATGTTCTCAATATGTCATTTGTACTTTCGTCACATATTGTTGGAGCTTTGATCCAGTCAAATGTGCCATATATTGCACGCCATAGGCCATCGTTAGTTAATCCATAAACAATTTCATTCATAGAAGCAATTCCATTAGGTGTATAGTCCTTCAATGTATATGCCCAATTATAACCGCCATTTGATGAATAACTTAAAGCGTTAACTTCGTTAGGGTTTTCTGCCCTTCTTGTTGCTGCCCAAACTATAGAATTGTTTGAAAATTTTTGTATATGAAGATTAACTACAAAATTCCCTGATACTCTATTAGTACCTGAACCAGAATTAAAGTAGTTATATTTTCGCCAACTTTTTCCCCAATCTGTTGATTTATTTATTCCATTAGCAGTACCAACAAATAAGGTACTATCGTTCAATGCCTCTACCGTAAATACTCTATGATTAAGGTTTTGTCTAACATCTAGAGCAAAATTATAACCAGTCCCACCAATATAAATACTATCAAGATTATCAGGTGGTAATACAACTCGTTGCCATGTATTCCCATAATTTGTTGTTTTTCTTAATCCTCCTGCAAAAGATGTAATCCAAATTACATAATTATTTGTATCAAATTCATTTCTTGTGATAGCAATATCATAACTTAAATTTTGCTCTCTTACAACTACGGGTAATGCATAAAGTGTATTATTTCCATATTGTATAACGGAATCTCCAAGTCCATCAATAGGTTGATCGAATGCATACCATGAGATACCGTAATCAGTCGATATTTTTATACCTGTACCAACAGGAATATTTTCTTCATTTACCTGTCTTGTTGTTGCAGTTGCAACTGCAATAATATTTTTTCTAACACAAAAGCCTGATATATCATCTTTACCAAAAGGTTCTAATCCATAATAGTGTTGAAATGATGTGAAATAACTAATAGTTCTCATTATTCCACTTCCTGTAGCAAACCATACTGTATCTCCATTTACGAAAATGTCTGTAATAAAATTACTTATGGGATATTTACTATTTATTGGATTTACTACTATGGGGGGAGAAAATATTAGTGACTTTTGGTTAATGTAATTTTTCAAATTGAGATTCTTAAAATGATAATCTTCAGGTAAATGAATAACCTGAGAATACAAAGCACTTGATAATAAGAAAAGTAATAAAAGAATTTTTAATTTCATAAATTAATTCAATTAGGCCTTACAAATTTTATACTATCTTTAACTATTTGGCTAACAGCATTTGAATTATCAATTGCTTGAAAATAATATTTAAAATAACCAAATAGAGAATCTGCAGTAGAAGCACCAACAGGTGCTGTGAAAGAAAATAATCCAAAATTATTTTCTTTTTTCATTTCAAATCTTCCAATATAATTTCCTGTTGGCCTATATGCATCGAATTGCACAGTCTTTATATCACAAAAACCGTTCGTATCATTTGCAGTCGCTTCTATTGTTAAATTTATGAAGCCAGTTACGGGTCTTACTACACTATCTGGAAGATTTAAAGAGGTAATATAAGGGGGAAAGTTTTGAGTATTGACTACTATGAATTTCGAGTTAATTTGATTACTTATATATCCGTCAGTATTTTCAGCATAAACATTTATTGTATATTGTCCAACCAGTAAGCAACTAATATTAGATATATTAATGGTTCCAGAATATCTTCCATCTCCGCTTATAGAATCGGGACTAACTCCATTATCTTGAAGTGGGAAAGTTCCTGCAAGTGAATTGTCAGGGAAAAGAACTCTGCATATTACTGACTTTAATGGGCTACCACCGTTTAAATCTACATTTACAGAAACATTAAGGTTAATTTGTGGATTAAATGATGTAGTGAAAACTGTGTCCTTTGTTTTGTAAAAATTTGATATAAGAGGAGCTCTGCAACAAGGATCTATTATAGAGGAATCTTTCTTCTCGCAAGAGTTCAGGAGAAACAAAACTGCTGATATTAAAATAAATAAGATTTGTTTTTCTATTTTATTCAATTTTAAAATATTTTATCAAAAAATATATATGAAATATGAAGTATAATAAAGGTATTTTCTAAATAAAATTATTGTTCAGGTTTTCTAAAATTTTATAAGGAATTCCATTTAAATTTTCATTAAAATTTTCTAAAACAAAATTTCCGATTCTTGTGCGTCTTAAACTTTTCAAGTATGCGCCACATCCAAGTTTTTGTCCAAAATCATTAGCAATTGTTCTGATGTAAGTCCCTTTACTACATATTATTTTGAAATAAACTTCTGTTTCATTAAGCTTTTTCACATCAAATTTTGATATGAAAATTCTTCTAGGTTTTAATTCTACTTTCTTCCCTTTTCGTGCGTGTGTATATAACGGTTTCCCTTTATATTTTATTGCTGAATATATCGGTGGTATTTGTTCAGATTCTCCTATAAATGAATGTGCAGTTAATATTATTAATTCTTCACTTATATCTTTTGTTGGTACAATATTTTCTTCTTCTGATTCAGTGTCAAATGTTTTTGTTGTTGCACCGATGCGGAAAATCCCTTCATATTCTTTCTCAGTTTCTATTAGTTTAGTGATTTCTTTTGTCATTTTGTCTGTACAAAGAATTAATAATCCAGTTGCTTTTGGATCGAGCGTACCTGTATGTCCAATTTTTTTTATTTTGAATTTTTTCTTAAATATCCTTACAATATCCGCACTTGTGTAATCGGTGGGTTTATCTACTAATATTATTCTATTTGAGAATATATTATTCTGAGGATTCAGATTTCCTTAAATCATTTAGAATTTTAAAAATTCTTTCTGCTGTATCAAGTGTATCATCGTAATAAAAATGTATCTCAGGTATAAATTTCATCGTTAATTCTTTGCCAAGCATGTACCTGATATGTTTTTTCCGATAATTCAATTTATCAATACATTTTTCATATGGCTCTTTATTTCCAATAAAAGTTACATAAATTTTTGCGTTCTTTAAATCGGGGGATAAAATAACCTTAGAAACCGTTACAATTCCTAAGTTTAATTCTGCTAAATCCTTTGACATAGCAATATTCATCTTTTGTCTAATCTCTTCTGATACTTTTTCTACTCGGTATGCCATTGTTATAAATAAAAAATAAATTTACTTATATTTTTTCAAATGTTAGAGTCTTTTTCGTTTCTATTATTCTATATGCTTCAATAATATCTCCTACTTTTATATCATTGTAGTTTTCAATAGCAATACCACACTCATAATTTGCTTCCACTTCTTTAACATCATCTTTTAGCCTTTTAAGTGAAAGTATGTTCCCTTCATATTTTACCAGTCCATCTCTAATTATTCTTACTTTGTTATTCCTTGATATTTTACCTTCCTGTACATAGCAACCTGCAACATTTCCGACCTTTGGTACTTTGAATACCTCCTTTACTTCTACTATTGCTGTAACTTCTTCTTTCTTTTCAGGTTCTAATAGACCTACGAGTGCTTTTTTCACTTCTTCTATAACATCGTAAATTACATTATGTAATCTTATATCTATTTTATTTTGTTCAGCAAGTTTTCTTGCATTCTGGTTTGGCCTAACATTAAACCCTATTATGATTGAGTTTGATGCTTCTGCTAAAAGTATATCTGATTCAGTTATTTGTCCAACAGCTTTATGTACAACTGAAATTTTTATTTCAGGTGTTGAAAGTTTTAATAATGAGTCGGCAATTGCTTCAACCGAGCCATCTGCATCTGCTTTTATTATAACTTTTAAATCAACCTGTTTCCCTTTCTTAATTTGGTTTGAAATATCATCTAAAGTGACAAATTTAATTGTTCTAAAATCTTGTTCTCTTTTTAATTGTTGCCTTTTCTTTGCTATTTCTCTAGCTAATGTTTCTGATTCGACACATACGAATGTATCTCCCGCTTGTGGCATACTATCAAATCCTAATATTTGAACTGGTGTCGATGGTGCTGCAGCATCAATTCTCCTTTCTCTTTCATCAAACATAGCTTTAACTTTACCTGAGCACATACCAGCAACGAATACATCCCCAATTCTCAGTGTACCTTTTTGAACTAGTACGGTTGCAGTAATTCCTCTTCCTTTATCCATTTTAGATTCAATCACAACACCCCTTGCTTTTCTATTGGGATTTGCCTTTAAATCAAGTAATTCTGCTTCCAATAATATTTTTTCAAGAAGTAAATCAATATTCTTCCCAAATTTAGCTGATATTTCAACAGACTGATATTTTCCTCCCCATTCTTCAACTAAAATGTTTCTTTCTGCTAATTGTTGACGGATTCTATCTGGATTCGCTTCGGGTTTATCTATCTTATTAATAGCAACAATGATCGGTGCATTTGCAGCAAGGGCATGATTAATAGCTTCAACCGTCTGAGGCATAACAGCATCATCGGCGGCAACTACAAGAATAACAATATCCGCAGCTTGTCCACCTCTTGCACGCATTGCTGTAAATGCCTGATGACCTGGTGTATCGAGAAAAGTTATTTCCTTTCCACCTTTTTCATCAAGTTTAACTTTATATGCACCAATATGCTGTGTAATTCCTCCTGCTTCTCCTGCAACTACATTGGATCTCCTAATGTAATCTAGTAAGGAGGTTTTACCATGGTCAACATGTCCCATAACTGTTACTACAGGTGGGCGAGGTTTTAAAGTCTCTGGTGGATCATCATAATCTTTTAGTAAATCTTCCTGATATTCTTTTTGAAATTCTACTTTATAACCAAAATGTTCAGCAATTAATTCAATTAACGTTTTGTCTAATCTCTGATTTATTGAAACAATCACTCCTAAATTAAAGCACTCTTTTATAATCTCTGCGGGACTTATTTGCATTAATTTTGATAATTCATCAGTTGTAATAAATTCTGTAACGCGTAATACATTTTCGGATGCCTTTTTTAATTCTTCTAACTTCTTCTCCTGCTCCTGTCTTTCTTTTTTCTTTTTCTTCCTTGCTATTGCTCTTGCAGAAATTGGAGTTGGTTCATCAATTCGCTGCAAAGTCTCTCTCAAAGCTTCTTCTATTTCTTGTCTTTGTATTAAATTTTCCCTGTGTTTTCCTAACTTTGATTTTTTCTTCTTTTCAACTTCGTGATGCTCTTTAATCTTTCTTTCTTTCGTCGTTCTAGGGGGAGTTATGGGTTGGTCTGTTTTATTTATTTTATCTTTAATTGTTATTTTTTTCTTATCCTTTCCTTTTTTTACTTTTGATTCATCGCCACCAAATTTTATCTCTTTTACTTTTGGTTCTTTACCTTTGTCTTTTAATATTTTTTCTTTTTGTTTGTGATCGACTTTCTCTGGTTTCGGTTTAATTATTTCTATTTTTGGTTTTTCAATATCTTTAGTTTGTCTTTTCTCTGCTTCTTGGATTGGTTTTGGTTTTTCTTTTTCTAATGGCTTCTTTATTTCTTTTTGTTCTTTCTTTTTTCTTTCCTCTTCTATTTTCTTTTTCTTTTCTTCTTGAATTCGTTTTTTGGCTTCGTAAAGTTCTATTAACTTCTTTTGCTTTGCTTCTTTTTCTTCCTGCTCTTTCTTTAATAATTTCTCCCTCTCAATCAATGCTAGTAATTCTTGTCTCTTCCTTTCTTCTTCTTCTCTTTTCTTTTTCTCTTCTAATGCTTTCTTTATTCTCTCTTCTTCCTCCTGTTTTTTCCTTTCCTCTTCTTGACGTCTTTTAAGCTCTTGAGCTTCAGATATTTCTACTCCAACTTTTTCTGAGAAATCTAATACTCTCCTTTGATATTTCTCATGTTCTTCTTTTTCTTTTTTAAAGTGACTATATACTTTGTTTACTGTATCTTCATCTAATTTTGTATTCAGAGTAACATTTTTTAAACCTAACTTATCCGTTAAAAAGGATATAATATCTTCCTTAGGAAGATTTATATCCTTACATAGTTGAAAAACTTGTATTTTTTTTGTTTTTATCTCTTCTGGCATTAGATTTATCTATTTTATTTAATTTTCGTTATCTTTTGTTAATTCTTCATATTCATTTGAGTCCATTTCATTTTCATCACGAAGCACATCAAGTTGATACCCTGTTAATCTTGAAGCAAGCTTTATATTTTGACCATTTTTACCAATTAAGAGACTAATTTGCTCTTCATCGGCTTTTATTTTGGCAATTTTATTTACATTATCGATTTGTATCTCCTGTATTTTTGCTGGTGCTAATGCTCTTGTGATATATAAAGCAATATCATCTGTGTAATTTATAACATCGATATTTTCATTACTTAATTCTCTCACGATAGCATGAATTCTTGTACCTCTCATTCCGACACAAGCACCAACTGCATCTATTCTGTTATCGTTTGAAACAACGGCAACTTTTGCTCTTTCACCTGGATCTCTTGCTATTGCTTTAATTTCAATTACACCATCAAAAATCTCGGGTATCTCGGTTTCAAATAGTTTTTCAAGAAATTTATCATCTGTTCTTGATACCACAATTAAAGGTGGACCTGATGATTTTTTCTCAACACTTTTTATTACTGCTCTTACTGTATCTCCTTTTTTATATTTTTCTTTTGGTATTTGTTCTGATTTTGGAAAGATTATTTCACAACCATTATGCATTAATAATATTGAATTTGATTTATTCTGATATACTTCAGCAACAATTAATTCTCCTACCTGGTCTTTGTATCTGTTATAAGTAACTTCTTTATCTATTTCACTGATTTTCTGCCTCAAATATTGTTTCAAGGTTTGAACTGATCTTCTCCCAAAACTTCCGATTGTGATTTCTTCAAGGAACTTTTCACCTATTTCAAATTCCTGTCCATCAGATTTCGCTCTGGCTGTTTCAAGGTCAATTTCTGTATCAGGATCATTAACTTCTTCGACTATTGTTTTGTAAACAAATAATTCTATTATTCCTCTATCCATATTTACAATTATCTCAAACTCACTGTCCTGCCCGAATCGCTTTTCCATCATCTTTTTTAATGCATCCTTTAAAACACTTTCAAGTATATCTTTATCTATGTTTTTAAGTTTTGCGAGTTGTGCGAATGCTTCAAATATTTCAGATGCCATAGTTTTTTAAAATTTTAATTTAACTTTTGAATACTGTATTTGATTAAATTCAACAGCAATAGTATTTTTCTCTTTTTCAACATTTTCAAATTCTATTATCAATTCATTTTTCGTATCCTTATCATTTAATCCGATTAATTTACCTGTTAGATTACTTCCATCTTTCATCTTTATTATTAAATCTTTTCCAATGTGTTTATACAATTGATCGAAATATTTAAATGGTCTATCCACTCCTGGTGAAGAAACGATAAATTTAGAGAACTCGTTATCCAATCTGTTCAGCACTATTTCGTCCCATATTTTATTATTCATATCCGTTAAGACATCAAAGTCTAATTTGTCTTTACTATCTATAAAAATCTCAAGTATGTAATTTTTCCTTTCTCCACGTAAGTGGATATCTATCAGCATTAAGTCGCTGTTTTCTACTACTTTGCTAACTATGTCAAATATTTTTTCTTTCATAATTTACCAAAAAAAAAGTGGGTCAACTCACCCACTCAGGTTCGTAGCACACCGAACGCACATAAAATTAAAATATTTATTTTACATAATCAAGTAATTAATTGAAAAACTATTTTATTTACTTTTAAATTATTTTACTTTGGATATTCTGGATTCTTTGACTGATATTGAATCTTTTTTAAGCGTTTGTAAAAAGAGAAAATTATTTTCTCCTTATCAAGAAGTTGATTTATTAATTTAGGATTTAAAATTTTTTTTATTCTACAAGTATTTTACTAGAATGTAAAGTTTTGGATATTTGAAGAAGTTGAAACAATTTAATTTTTTAACATTATTTTCAGATATTAATTGATTATTTTTGATTGCATAAAGATTATGAATAGACCACTCTCGAGAGACTTTTATATTAGAGATACATTAACAGTAGCAAAGGAACTATTAGGAAAGATAATTGTGAAAAGATATGGAAAGTTGTTCTTATCAGGAAAGATTGTTGAAGTCGAAGCATATATCGGTTCTCATGATCCAGCATGTCATGCATATATGAGAACCAAGGGTAGATGCGAAGTTATGTATGCAATAGGTGGGACTGCTTATGTTTATTTTGTTTATGGTAATCATTATTGTTTTAATGTGGTTACAGGAGCAAAAGGAGAAGGTAATGCAGTTTTAGTTAGGGCAGTAGAACCATTAGAAGGTATTGAAACAATGAAGCTATTGAGAGGTATAGAGCACAATTTAATAAATTTAACAAATGGGCCAGGTAAATTTTGTAAAGCATTCGATATTGATATGAAAGATAATGGTAGAGATTTAGTAATGGATAAAAATTTTTTCATCACTGAAAATTATAAACTGTCGACCGAGAAAATTATTATTATGCAATCGGGGAGGATTGGGATTAATAAAGGGAAAGAATTTCCTTATAGATTCTTTATTTATAATAATAATTTTGTAAGTAAACATAAAATAAATGAAACAGCTATTAGATTATGAGCGATAGAAATATTTCAATCAAGTTTTGTGGTGCTGCGAGAAATGTTACAGGGTCGCAACATTTAATAAATATTAATGGGTATAAACTACTTTTAGATTGTGGATTATTTCAAGGGAAACGAGAAGAATCATATAAAATGAACAGGCATTTCATCTATGATCCTACAGAGATTCTATCAGTAATTCTCTCACATGCTCATATAGATCATGCAGGTAATCTACCCACTCTGTTGATTAAAGGATTTAATGGAAATATATATTGCACTTCTGCAACGAGGGATTTATGTTCAATAATGTTACAAGATAGTGCTTATGTACAAGAAAAAGATGTTGAATTTGTAAATAAAAAAAGGGCAAAGAAAAACTTACCTCTATTCAACCCTTTATATACTCTTGACGATGCAGTTGAAGTTCTCAAATATTTCAAGTCATTCCCATACAATAAGAGATTCACTCTTGATGGTTTCAGAAATATGGTTGATGTTACTTTTTATGAAGCAGGACATTTGCTTGGTTCAGCTCAGATAGTGCTTGAAATTCATTCAAAGGGTACTACTACAAAAATCGGTTTTACAGGAGACCTTGGAAGAAAAAACCTTCCTATATTGAGAGATCCTGAATTTATGGGTGATGTAGATTATTTAATTATTGAATCTACTTATGGTGGAAAAGTTCACGACAGTAGTGAAAGGATGGAGGAGGATTTGCTCAATGTTATTGAAGAAGCACTTAAAACTGATGCAAAAATTATTGTTCCATCTTTCAGTGTTGGTCGTACTCAGGAATTGGTTTATTTTATTACTAAATTGACAGAAAAAGGCAAGATTCCTCAATTTCCTATTTTTGTTGATAGTCCGCTCTCAGTTAATGTTACTGATGTTTTTAAACTGCATTTGGAGTGTTTTGATAAAGAAACAAGGGATTATTTAGCAAAAGGTTATGATATGTTTGGGTTAGATAATATTCTTTACATTAAAGATGTGAATGAATCAAAGCAATTAAATACTATTAACGGTCCTTGTATGATTATTTCTGCCTCCGGCATGTGTGAAGCAGGGAGGATACAACATCACCTTGCAAATAGTATAGAAAACCCTAAAAACATAGTCCTAATTGTTGGTTTTATGGCTGTTGATACACTTGGTAGGAGACTTGTAGAGGCAAAAGATGAACCAGGTAAAATCGTTAGAATTTTTGGTACTGAGTATAAAGTAAATTGTAAAATTAGAATTCTCAATTCTTTCTCAGGTCACGCAGACCACAATGAATTGATTGAATATATTTCTAATTTCAATAAGGATAAATTGAAATCTATTTTCTTAGTTCATGGTGAATATGAAAGACAAAAAGCTCTGTATAATTCTATTATTGCTTTGGGATATAATAATGTTTTCATTCCTGAAAGAGGAGAAGAATATAATCTAATATAGTAATATGAAAATATCATTTATTACTTCTGAATGTGTTCCCTTTGTCAAAACGGGTGGCTTAGCTGATGTTAGTGGAGCATTACCAAAAGAACTTGCAAAATTAGGAGTTAGCATAAATGTATTTATTCCACGATATAGTTTAATTAGTATAGATCAATATGGTTTAAAATTGGTTGGAGAGTTGAGAGATACAAAAGTAAGAATTGGTAATATATATGTAGATTATTCATTATATCACCTTCAAAAAGATGAAGTTAATTTTTATTTCATTGACTCACAAAAATATTTCGACAGGCATTTTATATATACCAATGATACTGATGAAGATGAGAGGTTCATCTTTTTTCAGAAAAGCGTTCTTGATATATTGCAAAAATTAAAATTAGAACCAGATGTTATACATCTAAATGATTGGCAAAGTGCTTTAATACCTGAATTAATTAATGTACATTACAAAACAAACAACAATTTTAGCAATGTAAAAACTGTATTATCTATTCACAATATTGCATATCAGGGAATATTCAATAGAATGGCACTAGATAAAGCAAACTTACCAGAAACAAAGTTTTTTCCTTTTGGGCCTTATGAACATTATGGTAATTTTAATTTTCTTAAAATTGGTATTATTACTTCAGATTTCATACTTACTGTAAGCCCTACTTATGCAAAGGAAATTCTAAGCTCAGAGTATGGATGCGGGCTTGAGGGTGTTTTACAAAATAGAAAAAATGTCTTGAAAGGTATTCTGAACGGTATTGATGAAACACAATGGGATCCACAATTCGATAAAATTATCGTTAAGAATTATAATTATGATTCAATAAATGATAAATTAATTAATAAAATCCATTTGCTAAAATATGCTAATGCTGATACTAATGAAAAAACCCCAGTGATTGGAATTGTTTCTCGACTTGTGTGGCAAAAGGGTTTCGAATTGATGGAACCTTTTATTGATGATTTATTATCAAAAGATGTAAAAGTTTTTGTGCTTGGAAAAGGAGAATATAAATACGAAGAGTATTTTAAAAATTTAAATAAAAAATATCCTGATAAATTTTTCTTCTTCTGTGAATACAACAATGAGCTTGCTCATTATATTACTGCTGGAGCAGATATTTTCCTCATGCCTTCAAGATATGAACCCTGTGGGTTAAATCAGATGTATTCGTTAAAGTATGGGACTATTCCAGTGGTTCATAAAACGGGTGGTTTATCTGATACAGTAATTGATTTTGAGGAAAATCCTGATAATGGAAATGGATTTGCTTTTATTAATTTTAATTCTCAAGAATTTTATAATAAAATTCTAAAAGCACTTGATTTATATACTCAACCAAATAGGTGGAAACTGCTACAGAAAAATGGTATGAGTTTAGACTTTTCATGGAATAAATCGGCAAAACAATATTTAGAAATTTATAATTATTTGTTGAATAAATAGTTTTATCACATTCTTTTAAATACCTCAACCCCCTCTTTTACATAAACCATCTTGTAGTTATTTAGAAAGTCACTATTGTTCTTAATTTTATCATATACCTCATCATAATGTAAAGCATTTCTTTTCTCTTTTGTTGCTTCAGTATCTATTATTATCCACTTCACATATTTAGAAGGTTCTTTTAATGCTTTTTCTCCGAGTTGCCAGGTGTTTGGAAATATTCTTTCCCTATATGGTACACCACAACTTGGTAGCAATCTTATAATAACTTCATCAAGCAGAATATTTCCACCGTCATAATTTTCTCTTAAATACTCTGATACTCCTTTTATCTTGAAATACATTTGCTTGCTACCGTAATCTAATTCTGCTAATGATGCGATGTTATTAGGAAAATTTGATAACCAGTAAGCTGTTTGAAAGAAAATTAAAATTAGGAAAAGATAAACTAAAGACTTTTTACCTGTTTTAAATTTTCTAATGAATTCTGTGTCTTTTAAATATTTGTATGCACAACCACCAAAAATCGCTATTGCTGGTAAAAGGGAAAGACCATATCTTGAATGTACAAAACCAGATGGCTCCGTATTTGGTAGCATTATTACATTTTGCCCTTCATATAGAGAATAGATAGAAAATGGATAAAGTATTAAAAGAGCATAGGGAAATACTGTTCTTAAATCCAATCTATTATTATATATATATAGGGTAAGCCCAATAATAAAAATTAAAATAATTAACCAACCTGTATTTAAAATTACTGCTTTCGTATAGAAATCTGTAGAGAGCCATAGATTTCCTTTTGTTGGAAGCAAATTAGCAGCTAAAAATGCATTTGCATGGTGTAACAAAGAATATTTACCTCGCTGAAATTCTAGTGCGTCTCCATATCTGCTCCAGTTATGATATAACCAAAATCCTATAAAAGCAATTGATGTAGAAGAAAAAGTTAATGCATATAAAAGAGGTTTGTGCTTTTTTTTGTAATATACATAAAAAATTAATATGCTAGTAAATATCATAACCACCCATCCTTCATATCTAGTAGCAACTGCACCCATCATAAAGAAAGATGCTTTAACCACATCCATTCGCTCTCCTTCATCTACAAGCATCTGCAAGTAGTAAAAAGTTATTATCAGAAACATAAAGAATACTGTTTCCGACATAGCAGTACATTGTAAGTATAGTATATTTGGATTTAATGCATAAATTGCCCATCCAATAAATGCTGAGAATTTATCTTTTGTAATTCTATAAATTATTTTGAAAATAAGGATTGACCCTATTACATAAGAAATAAATCCAACAATACTACCAGCAATTCCTGTTTGCCAGAGAAAAGATATTTTAGTAAAGGGTAATAGTAAAATCATGTGTGCAGGCAACCATACTGTTCCTATTTGGTTCCATATTCCTGGAGTAATTGAATCGTAAAACCTCCTGCTTGAATCCAACCTTGATGCAGGATCACCAAAATTGGGACAAAATATTAATTCATTTATATAAGAATAAATTTGAGCAAGTAATCCAATAACTAAAGTAATTAAAATTAAATATTGATAGAGATTTTTTACATCAAGATTTTTTAATGATGAGAAAAAATTTATTTTTTTTCCTTTTGTAATAGTCGCCATTTTTTATTTAATGCGACATTAAAATAAATTACTCTTTCTGAAATTAAATAAACTAATAGTTATTATTACTGCTGTAATTGCAAGAAGAATTAATATATTTGGTAGTATATCTATAAAATCTAATCTTCTCCATAATACGTCAAGGAAAGCTTCCATTGACCAATATACAGTAGTTAATTTACTAAAAAATCTTATATATTCAGGCATCAGTGATACTGGGAACCAGGCACCACCGATTGCTGACATAGTAAGTATAAGAAAAGTACCTAATCCTGTTGCTTGTCCTGATGTTCTACAAATTGAGGAAAGAAACATACCAAATGAAGTGCAAACCATAGATGAGACTGTGATTACAACTAATAGTTTAAGAAAATAATCAAATATCTGTATGTTAAACATCAAAGAACCTGCAATAAATAATGCTATTAGTTGTGATATACCAATTAGAACAAAAGTTATATATTTACTCCAGAGAATATCTGTTCTTGTTGCTGGTGTTGAAAGCAATCGAATCATAATGCCTGTTTTCTTCTCATCAAATAGGGAAGTTGCAGCAGCGGTTATTGTAAACATTAAAAACATTATTGCCCAACCACCAACACTTCTTGTTGCCATTGGATTTGCTACATCTTTTCCAACAAGTTGAGTTTTTTCAATATTTAATATCTTTTCAAAAATATTTGTCTTATTACTATCTGAAGTGGTTTCATTATAATTGATTTCTGAATTTAATATTTTTGAAGTATCAATGTTATAATATTTACTGATTGTCTTTGCAATTTCATTATTAAACATAGTACCTCGTTCCTGTCCTAATGTTCCAATTGCCTGTCTTTGCATACTTTTAACAAATACTTCAGGTAATTGACTTAATATTGTTTGATATAAAACGCCTTCAGTAATTGCCATTTCTATATCACTCTTTGGGTCGTAATAAAATTTTAATTTCAATGCTGTAGAAGTGTCTGTATAAGCATCTACTGGTATTACAAGAGCTGAAGAAAACTTACCTGATTTGATTGCGGATTTTAGACTGTTTGTATCGTATTTTATCTCTTCATTTTTTTCATTCTTATATGTCTTAATTAAAGTGAATGTGCTTGATGTATCAAGTGTTGTTTCTAATTTTTTTGCAATTTCTGATTTACTTTCATTCACAAAACCAATCTTAATTTTGGATTTACCTGAGTCTACTCCAAAAACTTTTCCAAATATAAATATTAACACTATTGGGACTAAAAAAGTAAGAGCAACAACGACCTTATCTTTTCTGAAAATTAATATTTCCTTTGAAACAAGTTTAAATATTGTTTTCAATCTCGGAATATCCTCCCTGTTAAATTTAAAAATAAAGTTTCAAGGTTCGGTTTATATATTTCTATAAATCTTTCACTAACTCCATTTTCTTCAAGTGCTTTGAAAAATTCAGATAACTTAAAATTATGATTTGCTTCTAATTTATATTTACAGTTTTCAGTGGTTATAGTTCCAAATTTGTTGAAATTTTCAATCTTTGTCTCAGTGAAATTATTTCTTGCTATGTAAATTAATTTATTCGGAGGGATTAAACTTAACAATTCATCTAATGTCCCCAGTGCAATTATTTTTCCATAATCTATTATACCAATTCTTTTACATAATTTTTCTGCTTCTTCCATATAATGAGTTGTGTAGATTATGGTCATACCTTTTTCATTCAAGTCATTTAAATAATTGAAGATTGCGTTTCTTGATTGTGGGTCTACACCTACTGTGGGTTCATCGCATAGAAGTATATCAGGGTTGTGTAATAAAGCAGCAATAATATTTAGCCGTCTTTTCATTCCACCTGAATAATTTTTTATTAAATCTTTTCTCCGTTCATATAATCCTACTGCACTTAATTTCTCTTCTATAATATTTTTTAATTCTTTTTTAGGAATATCAAAAAGACTACCGAATATTTTTAAGTTATCAATTGCATTCAAATCTTCATATAAAGCTATTGTTTGTGGTACAAGGCCGATTCTTTTTTTATATGAAATGCCTAGTTCTTTTATATCTTTTCCTTTATAAGTTATATTACCTTTATCTGCTTGTAAGTATCCAACTATTATATTTATTAAGGTAGATTTTCCTGCACCGTTTGGTCCTAGTAATCCAAAGAATTCTTTATCCTGTATCTCAAGAGTTATTCCATCAAGAGCTTTTACCCCTGGAAACTCTTTTACAATATCATTTATTTTAAGCATTTTTTATATTTTAAAAAAGTTAAATTATATTTTTTAATCTTAATTGGCAAGTTATTAATATTTATAGTCAATAATTAAAGTTTTATCAAGGTTAAATTAATTTTTCTTATTTTTCAGAAAAATAACTTTTTATTACTTTTATATTCAAAGTAAAAAGAATAAATTTGAACACTTAATAAAATAAAATAGGAGAAAAATTATGAGTAAAGTTGTAATTATAATGGGTTCTAAAGCAGACCTTGATTGGTCTAAAAAAATTTCATCCACTCTTGAAAAATTTGATATTCAAGTAATTATGAGAATTGCGTCTGCACATAAAGTACCTCTTAAGTGTCTTGAATTAATTAAAGAATATGAAAAAGAAAATGTCGTGTTCATTACTGTTGCTGGTAGAAGTAATGCTTTGAGTGGTTTTTCAGATGCGCAAACACATTGTCCTGTTATTGCTTGTCCACCTTATAGTGATAAATTTGCAGGTAATGACATTTATTCAAGTATTAGGATGCCGTCGGGTGTTGCTCCTATGCTGGTTTCTGAGCCTGATAATGCCGCTTTAGCTGCTGCTAAAATTTTAGCACTAACTGATGAAAAAGTAAGAGAAAAGGTTATTAATTATCAAAATAAAATGAAAGAAACTTTAATTAACGACGACAAGGAGGTTCAAAATGGGTAGTGTAAAAGACTTAACCGTAATTAAATCTGCTTGTGAAAATAGTCTTGGTTTAGGCAGATTCACTTTCTCTGATAGATATTCGGTTTTCGATTGGGGTGAGATGCCTGATAAAATTACAAATAAAGGTGCTGCTATTGCTATACTCGGTGCTTACTTCTTTGAAAAACTCGAGTCTTTAGGTATTCCAACACATTATATTGGATTGGTTGAAAACGGAGAAACAAAGAAATTATCTCAACTGAATAGTATTTCTAATACAATGGAAATAAAATTATTAAGAGTTGTGAAACCTAAGTTAGTTAATGGAAATTATGACTATTCTGAATATAAATTTCAAAAAAATGGTTTTCTAATTCCATTGGAGATTATTTATAGAAATTACCTACCACCAGGGAGCAGTGTTTTCAGAAGATTAGAAAAAGGTGAAATTACTCCTGAAGATTTAGGACTTGATTCTATGCCTGTACCGAATCAGAAATTACAAAATCCTATTGTTGATTTTTCTACAAAATTGGAAATAACTGATAGATATATTAAACCAGCAGAAGCAAAAGAAATTTCAGCTTTGAGTGATGCTGAATTAGATAACCTGATCAATCTTACACTTAAGATTAATAATTTAATTACAGATGAATTTTCAAAGTTTGGTATGATAAACGAAGATGGGAAAATAGAAGTCGGTTTTGATTTAGAAAGAAAGATTATACTTGTTGATGTCCTTGGTACACTTGATGAATGCAGGTTTACTTATGAAGGACTTCCAGTAAGTAAAGAAATAGCAAGGATTTTTTACAGAAAAACTCAATGGTATCAAGAAGTTGAAGAAGCAAAGAAAAAAGACAGGCAAAACTGGAAGCAGATATGCAAACTGAATCCTGACCCACTACCAGAAAAACTTGCTTCTTTGATTTCACAAGTCTATTGTAGTTGCACAAATGAAATTACAGGTAGAGAATGGTTTAAAGATATTCCTCCTTTAAAAAATATATTGACTGAAATCAAAGGATTAATATAATTTTTTAGTTTCTTAATTAAATAGGTTGAATATTATAAAATTGTATCTTGTTTATTGGGTATTTTATGTATAAGTTATCTTTATAATAAATACCTGAATGAAAAAAGTTTTATCCTGCCTTTTGTTTCTTCTTATCTCACAAATATCATTCTCACAAATATATTTTGAGCAGCTTACAGAGCTACCATCATTTACGAATAAAAATCTGAATGGAATTTATAAGTTTTCTAATAAAGTCTTTGTTTTTGGGGATAGTGGAACTGTTTTCGTGTCTCAGGATAGTTGTGTTACCTGGAATAATATTCCAACTGGTGTTTTATATAATTTCTTTGGTGGAGTATTAATTTCGGGGGCTAACTTAATTATTCCTTGCTCAGATGGAATTATTATTAAATCCACTGATTATGGAGTCTCTTGGAATGTTATTAATACAGGTTTCTTATTTAATATCTATTGGGTTCAGAATATAATGAACAATTTAAATTATTTACTCGCTGGGGGAGATAATGGTTTACTTATTCAATCAACAAATGGTGGTCAAAATTGGCAACAAATTTCTACAAACACAAATTTAACACTTAGAAGTGCAACCATTGACCAAAATTTAAAAAGAGGAGTTATTGTAGGGGATAGTGGTCTAATTTACAAAGTTGACATTATTTATCCACCAATTCCTCCTGTATACACTATAACATATAAGAATAGTAATACAAAAAATGATTTGTATTCAGTTATTAGATACGATACCTCAAAATATTTCGCTGTTGGTAAAAAAGGAGAAATCCGAAGAAGTAATTCTGCTGGAAATTATTGGGGGAGTGTTTACTCTGGAGTTTATGATAACCTCTATAATATTATATTATCGGATAGTATATTGATTGTTGTTGGGGATAACGGTTTACTTTTAAAATCTGTAGATTCTGGTATCAGGTGGGAAAAATTAAATTCTAATTCTAATTCTACTTTAAAAGCATCTCTTGTTCAACCAGAAAATGTAGTTGTTGTTGGCAACAGTGGTAAGTACTTAAAATATTATCCCAATCCCAATCTGGAAGGTACAACATTAAATTATTACAAAACCTTTTCATGTAATAGGATTTTAACATTTTTCAGTTCGTCTGGTATTTTCAATCGTAATTTTTCATTGCAAAATACAAGTGGTTTCCGTTGGCCTTCAGATAGCAATAAGCATGCGATTTTTTCAACTGGTATTACAATTGCAGCTAAGGTGAATAATCAGATTAGAATGGCTTCTAATGGCTATTATGGAGAATTGACATTTGGTTATATGAATAATCAAATACCCTCGGGAAATCCATATTATATGATATACAGGGTTAAAAGGGGAGATAATTGTAATACTAATGTTTCTTGGGCTAATTGGGCTAAAATGGTTCCATTCGGTGCTCCTTATGTTGATGTAAATAATAATAAAGTATTTGAACCATGCATTGATACACCTGGTGTGAAAAATGCTTCTGAAACTATGTTTATTGTCCTTACTGACGGTTTCTTTGGCAGACATTATGGTGATGTCCTTGGTGGGGGGACAGCTCCACTTTATGCTAATTTTGTTATGACTATATGGGCATATTCCGATAGTGTTTTAGGTGATGTACAATTTATCAAATATAAAATCATAAACAGTAGCTTAAGTAAATGGGATAGTGTTTTCTTATCCATTTTTTCTGATTGTGATTTAGGCAATGCTTCTGATGATTATATAGGTTGCGATACAATTAGGAAGTTAGGATTTACTTACAATGCGGATAATTCAGATTATGTTTATGGACTTAATCCACCTGCAGTTGGATTTAGACTTTTAAGGACACCAATAAATAAAAATAAAATCCCTTACGATACTCTTGGCATGTCATCTTTTGTAACTGTTTTCTGCAATGGATGTGGTGCTCCTTCTTGTGAAATTGATCCATTTAATGAACCATTTTCTGCTTATAATATAATGAAAGGCTTCAAGAAAGATTTATCCCCTTGGATGGACCCTACATACTCACCACCTCATCAAACTAAATTTATTTATTATGGTGACCCTGAAACTCAATCAGGTTGGACTGAAAATAAAGGTAGTGTCAGCAACTGTGGAGGAACAACGGGAACAATTATCCCTACAAATCCTCCTGGTGACAGAAGAATGGTAATAACATCAGGCAAGGGTGATTTGAGTGTACTTCCAGGTGAGTATATAGTTTTCGTTTTTGCTCAATTAATAAAAAGAGGTTCAAACAATCTCAATTCAGTTACAAAACTTAAAGAATATAGTGATTTAGTGGCAAAATTTTATTATGAAAACGAACCAAAGGAAGAACAAAACACAATAATTCCTACTTCTTATTTTTTATATCAAAACTATCCTAATCCCTTTAACTCTAATACAAAAATAAAGTTTGATATACCATTTGCTGGTAATGTAGAATTAATTCTTTATGATGTTTTAGGAAAAAAGCTTATGACTCTTGTTAATAAATTTTATGATGCAGGTACTTATATAATTGAGTTGAATTCTTTATCAAAAGATTTTCAATTATCAAGTGGGATATACTTTTATCAAATGAAAACTAAATATTTTACTGATACCAAAAAAATGGTATTAACAAAATAGGGGAAAGGATAAAAATCATAATTTCTATTAAATCAAAATTTTATAATTAGATTTTAAAGTTGATTTGTAGTATTAATATTACTATATTAAATTTTAAAAATCAAAATATTATATTATGAAAAAAATTCCATTAATTTTATTTAGTATTACATTTGTGCTATTTCTTGGGGTTTATCTATTCGGTTGTGTTGATTATGAAATGAGTGCTCAACTTAATTCCGATGGTTCAGGTACAATGAAAATACATTACTGGACTAAAACTTCCAATCTTTCGATGGGACCAAAAGTTGGGGATTTTTCTTTTGAAGAAAATCAAGTAAAATCTGATTATTCTTCGGGTAATACTGAAGTTACAGATTTGAAAATAGAGGAAAATCAATCTGATTCTACAAAGCATGTCAGATTGACTGTAAAGTTTAAAGATTTTAACAAAATTTCTGATGCTAAAGGTTTTGCAAAAACTAAACCTTTTTGGGGTGAAGGAAAAGAAGATATGGAATTTAAATTCGTAATTAATAAGCAAGAGCAAAGTAGCGGATTTACTGCATCAAATAAACTTGTTTATGAATTTGAATTTCCTGGTGAAGTTCTTTCTACTAATGGAGTTAAAGATGGTAAAAAAGTTACTTGGAATAAAACACTGGCTGACCTAAAAGAAGACTTAACATTAACTGCTAATATTAAGAAAGAAAGTAAGAAATGTGGAATTTTCGGGTTAGAATTACCTATAATTGTATTGTTGGGTATTAGTTTATTAGCTATTTCAAGAAAAAAATAATTTTTTTAAAAAAAGTTTTAAAATCTCTGATTTCAATAACTGAAATCAGAGATTTTTTTTTGTATAATATTAGTGTTAATTTAAAAATATAGGCATTTCTTATTAAATTGAACAAAGTCAATATTTTAAATATATTTGCTTGATGTATAGGTTTTATTATTCCTTTATATTTTTACTTTCTGTTAATTTATTTGCACAGGATTTCGCTCGTGTTGATTATATTATACTACAAGGCATTGAACAAAAGTTCTATCCTGGTGCACAGCTTTTGATTGGAAATGAGAAGGAAATCATTTATTACAAAAATTATGGAAGGTTTACTTATGATAATGATTCGCCTGAGGTTTCAGATAGCAGTTTATTTGATTTAGCCTCCCTTACGAAAGTAATTGCTACAACTTCTGCTATTATGAAATTGTATGATGAAGGTAAAATATCTTTAAATGATTTTGTGTCAGAATATATTCCAGAATTTCATTCTTTCGGAAAAGATAGCATACGGATTATTAACTTACTTCTTCATAATTCTGGTTTGAAAAGATGGTTCCCATTTTACACAAACTCAAAATCAAAAAAAGATGTTGTAAGATTTATATGCGAAATGGAATTGGACTATGAACCTGGTACAAATTACACATACAGTGATTTAAATATGATTATACTTTCAGAAATTGTTGAAAAAGTTAGTGGGAAACCCTTTGATAAATTTTGTGAAGAAGAGATTTTCAGTCCGCTTGGGATGAGTAATACTTTTTTTAATCCACCTGATACAAAAAAGAAAAATTGTTTACCTACTGAAGATGATAAATATTGGCGTTTCAAATTAATTCAGGGAGAAGTTCACGATGAAAATGCTTCTTTAATGAATGGAGTGGCTGGGCATGCAGGACTTTTTTCCAATGCTAAAGATTTATTTCTATTTATGAGAATGATGTTAAACAGAGGAGTTTATGAAGATTTAAGAAGGGAAACTGTCTATCCCGTTTATATTAATTTATTCAAAAGTGAAACGGTAGATTTATTTACATCTAAATACAAGACTAATCGTTATGAAAACTTTCGTGCTCTTGGATGGATGACAAAACCTGTGCAACAACCGGAGGTTAGAACTCAATGTGGGTTCTTAATTTCTGAAAACTCTTTTGGGCATTTTGGGTTTACTGGTACAAGTGTTTGGTGTGATAAGGAAAGAAAACTTATCATTATTTTTCTTACAAATAGAATTTATCCAACTAGAGAAAATGACGGGATAACAAAAATTCGTCCCGAATTAAATGATGAAATTATTAAAACCTTATTTAATAATTAAATAATAACGAACTATGAAACTTCCAAAATTTAAAAATGAACCATTAACGGATTTTACAGTCAAGAAAAACAAAAAAGCATTTGAAAATGCGCTTGAAAAAATTACTGCAAGATTTAATGTTGAGTATCCTTTGGTAATTGGTGAAGAGAAAGTTTTTACTGAGGAAAAATTAAAATCATATAATCCTTCAAATGAAGGAGAAGTAGTTGGAATTTTCCAACGTGCTACTCCAGAGTTGGTAATACGTGCTGTTGAGAAAGCATATGAAAAATTTGAAGAATGGAAGTGGGTTGCTCCGAAAAAGCGTGCCGAGTATTTACTCAAAGCTGCTAAGATTATGAGAAAACGCAAACATGAATTCTCTGCTATGATGGTATATGAAGTGGGTAAAAACTGGGTGGAAGCAGATGCTGATACTGCCGAAGCTATTGACTTTATGGAATTCTATGCAAGGGAAATGTTAAGATATTCTAAAGAGCAACCTCTTGTAAAATATCCTGGAGAAAAAAACTATCTTGAATATATTCCTCTTGGGGTTGGAATTATTATCCCACCGTGGAATTTTCCACTTGCAATTTTAGTTGGTATGTCTACTGCTGCTATTGTTACAGGTAATACAATTGTACTTAAACCCTCAAGTGATTCACCTGCTATTGCTCAGATGTTTGTTGAACTTATGGAAGAAGTTAAACTTCCTGCTGGAGTCTTAAACTTTGTTACAGGTAGCGGTGGCACAATTGGTGATATTCTTGTCCAACACCATTTAACAAGGTTTATTGCTTTTACTGGTTCTATGGAAGTTGGTTTAAGGGTTAATGAACTTGCTGCTAAGAAACAACATAATCAAATTTGGATAAAGCGGGTTATTGCTGAAATGGGTGGTAAAGATGCAATTATTATCGATAATGAACTTTACGACTTTAATGATGCTGTTAAAGGTGTTATAACTTCTGCTTTCGGATTTCAAGGACAGAAATGCTCTGCTTGCTCAAGAGTTATTGTTGATGAAAAAATTTATGATAAATTCTGTGATGCGCTTGTCCTTCATGCAAGTATGATTAAAGTTGATCAAGCAAAGTATAATCCAGGTATGGGACCTGTAATAAATGAAAGAGCAAAACAAAAAATTCTTGATTACATACAAAAAGGAATTGAAGAAGGTGGGGAGTTGATACACGGTGGACATGAAGTTAAAGGAAATGGGTACTTTATAGAACCTACAATCATTAAAAATGTTAAACCTACTGATACAATTGCACAAGAAGAGATTTTTGGACCAGTACTTGCTGTAATTAAATCACCAAACTTTGAGGAATCATTGAAAATTGCAAACGGCACAATTTATGGTTTGACAGGTTCGGTATATTCAAGCAATAAGAAAAAACTCAAAAAAGCAGCTGCTGAATTTCATGTTGGAAATTTATATTTCAACAGGAAATGCACTGGTGCCTTAGTTGGTGTTCATCCCTTTGGTGGTTTCAATATGAGTGGAACTGATTCCAAAGCTGGCGGTAGGGATTATCTCGGACTGTTTATGCAAGCTAAAGTCGTTAGTAGTAAAATAGTTAAAAAGTAATTTTTTTTAAAAAATAATTTTATAATTATGAAAATTCACGAATATCAAGCGAAGGAGATTTTGAAAAAATTTGGTGTCTCAGTTCAAGATGGTGTTGCTATAAAATCAATTGATGAATTTGATAACGCTATTAACATATTGCGGGAAAAAGGGATTAACCAATTTGTAGTTAAGTCTCAAATTCACGCGGGCGGTAGAGGCAAAGGTAAAGTATATAATAAATACAACCGTGATGAATTACTTGTGGAAGGTGGTGTTAAATTTTTCGGCTCTGATGTGGAAGCAGCAAAAGAATATGCTTCTAAAGTTCTTGGTAACATTCTTGTTACTCATCAAACTGGTCCGCAAGGTAAAGAAGTTCAAACATTATTTATTACTGAAGGACTTGAATACAAAAAGGAATTATATCTTGGTATTTTATTGGACAGGTCTGTTGGTAAGAATGTCATTATGGTTTCTACTGAAGGTGGAGTTGAAATAGAAAAAGTAGCAGCGGAAACACCTGAAAAAATAATTAAATGTTGGGTTGAGCCTGCTCTTGGTTTGCAACCCTATCAAGCGCGAGAGCTTGCTTTTGGTTTAAATCTTGAAGGGAATGCTTTCAAAGATTTTCTTAACTTTATTATGAAATTGTACAATGCTTATGAAGAAATTGATGCTTCGCTCGTTGAAATTAATCCTTTGATTATTACCAATGATGATAAAATTCTCGCTCTTGATGCAAAGATTAATTTAGATGACAATGCGCTTTTCAGACATAAAGAATATCTTGAAATGAGAGATTTAAATGAAGAAGACCCCCTTGAAGTTGAAGCAAGCAAATATAATTTAAATTACATCAAACTTGATGGTAATGTTGGTTGTATGGTTAATGGTGCGGGGCTTGCTATGGCTACTATGGATATTATTAAGCAGGCTGGTGGTGAACCTGCGAATTTCCTCGATGTAGGTGGGTCTGCCTCTGCTGAAACTGTTGAAAATGGTTTCAGAATTATTCTTTCCGATAAAAATGTTAAAGCTATTCTTATTAACATATTTGGTGGTATTGTTAGATGTGATAGAGTTGCAACTGGTGTTGTTCAGGCAGCAAAAAACTTAAATGTTACATTACCCGTAGTTGTGCGCTTGCAGGGAACTAACGCTGAAGAAGCAAAGAAAATTCTGGATGAGTCAGGATTGAATATCATCGCTGCTGATACTTTTGCTGATGCTGCGGAAAAAGTTGTTAAAGCATTAAACTAAATCACTTAATAATTAATGAATTTTAACACAGGGTAAAACTTTTTTAATTTTATCCTGTGTTTTTAATTTTAAAGCATACATTTATGAGCTACAAAAATATTTTGCAACACAAATCACTTACTTATGATGATATTTCCATTCTACCAAACAAAATTTCCAGTATCGAGCATCGAGCTGAATGTGATACAAGCATTGAATTTCTTGGGATTAAATTATCTATTCCAATTATCGCATCACCAATGAATACTGTTTGCGGTGGTAGAATGGCTAAAGCATTAGCGGATTTAAAAACGCTCGGGATAATACACAGATTTAATTCAATTGAAGACCAATTGAATGAATTTATTGATAACGGTTTAACTGAATCTGAATACAAAGCAGCTGCTATCGGTATAAAAGGACAAACGGAAATTGATAGACTGAAAAGACTTGCAGACTTTGGTGTCAAGATTATTTGTATTGATATTGCTAATGGTGGTAATAGATTACTGGAAAAATTATTCTCGGAAATATCAGGGTTAATCAAATCCTATGACTTAAAAATTATTGCTGGTAATGTTGCTAGTTATGAAACTACAAAATACTTAATTGAACTTGGAGTTGATGCTATTAGAGTTGGTATTGGTAATGGTGCTATGTGTTCAACTTCAATTAAGTCTGGTGTTGGTATTGGACAGGTTGATGCTATTATTCGAGCACTCAGTGCTAAAGAAGATATGAATTCAAATGTAAAAATTATTGCTGATGGTGGTATTGCTAACCCTGGTGCTATGTGTAAGGCTATCGCTCTCGGCTGTGATGCTGTTATTCTTGGAATGGCTCTTGCTGGTACTGAAGAAGCACCAGGTGAAGTTTTAAAATACAATAGCCAAAGGTGGAAAAAATATTGCGGTAGCGCGTCTTTTGCTGTAAAGCAGGATAACAAAGATTATATTGAAGGAGAAGAATCACTCGTACCTTACAAGGGAACTGTTGCAAAAGTAATTAAGGAATATAAAGAAGGCTTACAGTCTTCTATGAGTTACTTAAATTCAAAGACTATTGAAGAGTATCAAAATAATTCTACTTTCGTAATTTTGACAAGCCACTCTTTCTTGGAAAGAAAACCGCAAGTGTAATATGCTATATGCTTTTTGGTTTAGGAAAGATCTTCGTATTATTGATAATAATGCATTATCTGTATTTATAGATTTACTTGAAAATAAGTTCAACCCTTCTTGTGATAGAATTTTATTTTTTTACATAAAAAATAATGATAAATTTAATTATTACGGTAAGAAAAGGGTAAAATTTCTTTTTGAATGCTTAGTTGATTTAGAGAATTCTTTAAAAAAGTATGGATTTGATTTAATCATTCTGAATGGTTCGGCTGATGAAGTAATTAAAAAAATATTTAATGATTTTGATTCTATAACTTTATTTGCTAATAAACAGTTTGAACCATACTGTATTAAAAGAGATAATCTTATTGCTGATCTTGTTAGAGCTCGTGGTACCTTCCATTTATTCAATGATGCAGTTATATCCGAACCTGGTAGTTTACTCAAAGATGATGGCTTACCTTATACCGTATATACACCTTATAAGAAAAAATTTTTAAACCTTTTAAACAATCATTTATATAAGGAGCATAACTCTGATTTAGCCAGAATAAAAAAATTCTCAAACCACCAATATGAACCTGGGAGACGAATAACTATTAAAGATATTGCGAGAAAGTTAACTCAGAACGAAAGTGTATTTTTCAAAGGTGGAAGGAAAGAAGCCTTGAAATTGCTAAATAACTTTCTCTCAGATAAAATTTTTGAATATGATAGAAATAGAGATTTCCCTTCTTTAAATGCTACAAGTTTAATTTCTCCTCATTTACATTTCGGTACAATTTCAATACGCGAGTGCTTTAGGTTGGCATTTGATAAAATTAAAAATAAAAACTCAAAGGGCGTTGAAGTTTGGATTAGTGAATTGATCTGGAGAGAATTTTATTATCAAATTGCTTTTCATTTCCCTTATGTGATTGATGGTGCTTTTAAAAAAGAGTATGATAATATTCAGTGGGAAAATGATAATGATAAATTTGTAAGATGGTGTAATGGCTTAACGGGGTATCCAATTGTTGATGCTGGTATGAGACAGTTGCTTAAAGAAGGTTGGATGCATAATAGACTTAGAATGATTACAGCAATGTTTCTTACAAAAGATTTATTGATTGATTGGAAATGGGGAGAAAAATTTTTTGCCGAACATTTAATTGATTTAGATTTTGCCAATAATAACGGTGGTTGGCAGTGGTCTGCTTCTACAGGATGCGATGCTCAACCGTATTTTAGAATTTTCAATCCTTATTTACAAAGTAAAAAGTTTGACCCTGAAGGGTTATATATAAAAAAATACCTACCTGAATTAAGTAATCTTAATGGTGACTTAATTCATAAACCTGAATTGGAATTACTCAAACCTTTGAACTATCCACCGCCAATTGTTGACCATTTTAAAATGAAAGAACTGGCAATCTCAAAATATAAAGAAGTTATAAAATTTAAAAATTAAAATTTATTAGCTTTATGAGAAAAAAATTAATCGCTGGAAACTGGAAAATGAACTTAAACATTGAGCAGTCAGAAAAACTTACTTCTTTAATTCTGGAAAAATTGAATGAAGATATATTTAATAAAACCGATGTTGTATTGTGTCCTCCTTTTACTTCTCTTTTTAATGTTCACACTTTAATAAAAAATTCTAAAATAAAACTTGGTGCTCAAAACATTC
This sequence comes from Ignavibacteria bacterium, assembly GCA_026417495.1. Lineage (GTDB taxonomy): Bacteria > Bacteroidota > Ignavibacteria > Tepidaquicellales > Tepidaquicellaceae > Tepidaquicella. The sequence continues at coordinate 6,464 of JAOADD010000011.1, read as the reverse complement.
ATTATAAAGACGAAGGAGCATATACAGGAGAAATTTCCGCTTCTATGATTAAATCTGTCGGTTGTGAATTTGTTATTTTAGGCCACAGTGAGCGAAGGCAATATTTTTATGAAACTGATGAAACAGTTAATTTAAAAATTAAAAAAGCCCTTGAATTTTCTCTAATCCCTATTGTTTGTGTCGGTGAAACTATTACTGAAAGAGAAAGTGGTATTCACGAAACTGTTGTTGAAAATCAAGTTGTTAATTCTCTAAAAGATATTTCCCCTGATCAATTAAAAAATATTATTTTTGCCTACGAACCCGTTTGGGCAATTGGTACTGGACATACTGCAACACCAATTCAAGCAAACTCTATGCACAGGAAAATTAGAACTGTGATTGAAAATTTATATTCTAATGATATCGCAAACACCATTAAAATTCTTTATGGTGGTAGTGTTAATGAAAAAAATTCAGCTGACTTGTTTTCTCAACCAGATATTGATGGTGGTTTAGTTGGTGGTGCTAGTTTGAAACCTGATTCCTTTACTGAAATTATTCTTTCTGCATAAATATATTTTTTTATTATTACAAATTTTTTTTTAATATTCTTGTTTCTACATAATAACTAGTATTCAACTTTTTGTATTCAAACATATTGCTGCTTTGAGTAATTTTGTGAACTATTGATGTATAATTTAAAATAATATTTATGATGAAGATCACTATTCTTGGTACAGGTTTAGTCGGTCGGACAATTGCTAAAGAACTTTCAAATGACTTTGTTGTGTATGCGGTTGATTGTGATGATAATAATCTTAAGAAATTAAATTATTCAAATATTTATACTGTTAAAGCAGACCTCTCTTCATCTGAAGAAGTTAAAAGAGTTATTGCTGAGTCAGATCTTGTCATTGGTGCTTTACCAGGGTACTTAGGATTTAATGCTTTAAAAAGCGTCATAGAAGCGAAAAAAAATATAGTTGATATTTCTTTTTTCCCTGAAGATCCTTTTCTACTTGATGAGCTTGCTAAAAAAAATGGTGTTACTGCTGTTGTTGATTGTGGTATCGCACCAGGTTTGAGTAATTTAATACTTGGTTATTACGCTTGTAGAATGAAACTTACTGATTATAAATGTTTGGTCGGTGGGCTTCCTTATGAGCGCCAATTCCCCTTTGAATATAAAGCATTCTTTTCTCCTTTGGATGTTATTGAAGAGTACAAAAGACCTGCAAGAATGATGATAAATGGAAAATTAGTTATTAAAGAAGCTTTATCTGACCCTGAATTAGTTTATTTTAAAGAAGTAGGGGAACTTGAAGCTTTCAATACTGATGGGCTAAGAACATTACTTCAGACTATTGCTATTCCTAATATGATTGAAAAAACTCTTCGCTATCCTGGACACATTAAATTAATGAAAGTTTTTAGAGAAGTTGGCTTTTTTGATGATAAAGAAATTGAAATAAATGGAAAGAAAATTAAACCAATTGAATTTACCGCTAAATTATTACTACCTTTTTGGTCTGCCAAAGAAGGGGAAAGGGATTTCACTGTTATGGAAGTTACTTTAATAGGCTATGAAAACAATTCAAAATCAACAATAAAGTATTACCTATTTGATAGTTATGACCTAATTGAAAATGATTCATCAATGGCAAGAACAACAGGTTTCACTTGCTGCGCTCTTGCAAGGTTCTTGATTAATGGAAATTTCAGCAGGAAGGGTATTATTCCTCCTGAATTACTTGGAGAGTCGGAAGAATGCTTTTACTTCGTTTTAGATTTTCTAAAAAACAAGAATGTCAATATTAATTTTTCTAAATACTAATAAACTGAAATTTTTTACTTCCACCAAAATAAGTTATTTACATTCTATGTTCACATATCTTCAGGGATAATTTTTATGTGAAAATATTTTTTTCTCCTATTCACACAAAAAATATTATTCTCATTAGATTTTTAAAAAATATTCACTTACTAACTAAATGTAGATATTACAATCAGTATAGGGATAAAAAATTTTTTTTCACAATTTACAAATCTCTTACGTTCCGAATAAGATTAAAATTAACAAGATTTTTCATCTTACATAAATTAATTCATTAAATGAAGATGGAATACCAAACACTTTTTCATCAATCTATTAATTTTTAATAATTGATTACTACTATCAATTGAAGCTTACATTTATAAGAAAAAACATAATATTAACTAATTTATACCCCCAAAAAAAATATTTGCTATTTAAAATTTTAATTATTAATTTATAATGAGAATATAAAAAAACCGTAGAAAGGGTATAATTGAGAGATAGAGAACGATTATCTCCAATTGAGAACTTATAGTTTTAAATAAAAAAAATTTCAAAACAAAAATTTTTAAAATGCAGCACACAAATAAATTTCTCTTAAATATCGTTCTCATCCTATTTCTCTTATTCTCATTTTCTCATTTTGCGGCGTCTCAAACACCGCAGTTTTACAACCACGCAAATACAGCAGGTTCAATGAATGCTTTTCCATTCACGATTTCTGGTGGAAAAGCTGTTAATACCTTAATATTGGCAGGAGAGATAAATAAGCCCTATGTAGTACCTCCTGGAAATCAAATAACATCAGTCTATTTCTTTATGGCATCTGCAGGTACAAGGTCTTTTACTAATCTCCATATCTTACTTGCTCAAAGCACAATTACGAGTTTCAATTCTGGCCAATTTTACGAAGGACCTTATGATACTGTCTACCAAAGAGCTTCAGTTAATCTAACCTGCGGCTCTAACGCTTGGATGGGCTTTGAATTAGACAAACCATTCGCTTATGACCCATCAAAAAGCCTTATTGTTTTTGTAGGGCAATGCGGTACTTCTGGCTCCGGAATGAATGTTAGAAATCAATCCTATACTAACTATCGTAGGGTATGGTCTGTTGCAGGGTGCCCTTTTACTCCTTACGCTTCTGCTGATGCGGCTGTTGTTGGGTTTGGTATTGATGTTGTACCTGTCAACTATGTTCCAAATCTCATTTACTATAAGTTCGAAAATAACCCAAGTCCTACTACTGCTGTAAACTGCGCCTATCCTGGTGTCGGTACAAGCCCTGTTGTCTTAACAGGTTTAACTCTTACTTCTGGTGGGCAGTTTGACTCCTGTGTGTATGGTACGGGAGTTGCTGGTGCTGGTATAGTTACAGGTTGGAACTGGAATTTAGGCGGCTCAAGCTGGACTATAGGTTTTTGGGTTCAAATTCCTACTAACCCATCTGGTACCGCTTATTATATTTTCGGTGATGTTGGAGCTAATAGCTTAAGATGTTTCCATAATGGTATCGCTGGTCCTGATAGTATAGTTCTCAGGGGTACTAATATGAATGATGTTCTTATTCCAAAAACAGGCCCTTCTCCTACACATATAGCTTTTGTATATGATTCAACCACATCAACAATTTATGGGTACAAAAATGGTGTGCTTGTTAAGTCTGTTCCTCAAACCCCACTTAATTTTCCTGTTGGTAATGGATTTAGAGTTGGTGGCTATTCAACATCGCCCAATATAGTTGGTAAATTTGATGAATTCAGAGTTTATAAAGGTGCACTCACTGCCGCGCAAATTGCTGCTTCCTGGAACCTTGATGTACAATGTGGTATTATTACAAGCATTCCTAAAGTTTCCGAACTACCTGTGGATTATGCTTTATATCAAAACTATCCAAATCCATTCAACCCTTCTACAAAAATAAAATTTTCTATTCCTGAATATGGATTCGTCTCCTTGAAAGTTTATAATATATTAGGAAAAGAAGTTGCTACATTAATTAATGAAAATAAAATTGCTGGCTCTTATATTATCGATTTTGATGCTTCAAATCTTGCCTCTGGTGTTTATTTCTATACTTTACAGGTAAATGGATTCTCTGATACAAAGAAAATGCTTCTTATTAAATAAGTTGTTTTATTTAATCTTTTTCAAGTCTTTTTACCCCGCTTTTATTTAAGCGGGGTTATTTTTTTATATTGACTCTTATAATCTTTTAATTTTCTTAATGTATTAATTCTATCAGGATTCACTTTATTGTATTATTATTTGCATATCTGACTATTACCACTTATCATAAATATCTTATGTTAACCTGCATTCTTGATTTATTATGTGTATATATTGCATATCTGATTGCGTCCATACAGTGATCGTTAAACTTAACTGGTTCATCGAGTATGTTGCCGTTTTTATCTTGTTTATATGAATAGTGGAGCACTTCTTTATTTATCCCTTCATTTTTGCTATTGGAAAATATCTTGCACCTTTTAAGGAAGTCTATACCTGCTTTTACATTTTTATCTGCAGGTATGCTATTGAACCCATTTCTTCTTAATTCTTCTATCCGCTCTGGCTCGGAAGCATCGCAATAAATATAATCATTTCCACTTATTCCCATTTTCTTCATTAAACAAATTATATCGCCATTAGTTAAATGCTCTTTGTATAGTAATTCTTCAAGATAGTATTCTTTTTCTTTAATTCCTATCTTTATTAGTGCTGTCTTATTATTATATCCAAAATCTAAACCATAAATAATCTCATCATAACTTAAAGGATACTCTTCCCGTATCTCAAACGGTTTGTATATTATATTTTTCAATGTGCCCCATTCACCAAGAGTGTAAATATTGTAAAAATTTTCATCCTGATTCTTCAAATTCAAAAGAACATTTTTGTATTCATCATCTATATATTTATTATCCCTATATGTTGTCCTTAGCTTTGTACTGTTCTTCTGCTCAGTTGTATTTAACCAATGATAGGAATTTACTGGATTGTATGTTAATATTATTTGCTTATAATATCTGGTTCTTCCTCTTAATCTTAAATCTATTTGTAAAAAATCGTTATATTCAAGTTCTGTTGCCTCTTCTATCCAGATTGATGTTATACCAAATATTGATTTTAACTTCTCAGGGTCATCTACACCTGCACTTATCACCTCACTTCTCGTATGTTCATTAATTATTCTTAACTCACTCTCTTTTATACTGAAATAATTCTGCAAACCTGAATTGTATATTAGTGACTTTAGTAAACTGAATTGTGAGTTCCTTATCGTTTTTGCTACTTTTCTTATTAAAAGAAATCTATTACCTTGCTCCATCATTAGTCTAATTATTAACTTCTGTGCTGCAAATACACTTTTACCTGAACCTGCTCCTCCGTATATATGCAAATATCTTGACTTATTCTCTATTAATGGTAGATAAATTTTATTTATTGTCGATAAGTTAAATTGTATTATTATATCTTTTCTAATCATTTTTTTCTTTATCTATATTTTCAAAATCAAGATTTACTTTTATTACTTCATCTTTATTTCTCACTTTCTGCATTTTTTCGTTTATTCCAAATCTACTTCGCATTACAAAAATCCATACACTACCATTGAGCTTTACCTTTTCACCCCTTAATCCTTCTATACACATTTTTTCCCACAATTGCATACCTTCTCTCTTTGATCGCTGAATTAATTTTGTGAAACTATCGTTCATATTTTTTTCATCTAACTCCTTTGCATATTCCTCTACTTGACTACTTTCTTCCTCTGGAAAAGAATACATTGAGTATCCCATTTTTAAGTGACGGCAATATCTCTTGATTAAATTTTCTTTTTCCCTACTCTCTTTCGCTTTTGTATTTTTCATTACTGACCCCCTTTTTTATTTACTAAATTTATGTATATTTTCTTCTCTTGTCAAATATAATGATTACTCCTTTTAGCTGATATTTCCCTTCTGTTTTCTTTTACTGTATTTTTTTTTATCAAAAAATAATTTTTGTGTAATTAAGTTCTAAATCCGCTCTTTGTTAAATATAATTCAAATAAATTAAAACTGTGACATCAAGTGTGAAAAATCAATAAATGCTTTTTTTCCTTCCAAGTTAATATATTCTTAAATTTTATTTGAAATCAAAAACTTTTTTCTTCACTTTGAATTTATTCTTTTTTCATTTTTATTTCCTTCAAAAAAAAATTACTAATTCGTAAATAAAAAAAAATTCTGTTTTTTAAAAATAATTTTTGCATAAGGGAAAAAAATCTCCCAATATTCGCTCTATAACCTGCAATAATTTTTTTGTATAGTACCAAGCACAAAATATAATTTACCTCTGTTTATTTTATAAAACATAATTTTTTTAATTAGAAATTTAATTTAATCTTAATAAAATAAGAAAATTCGAACTACAGAAATTATACTCATCTTAAAGCATTAACGAATTCTTTTTCATAATCTCAGACATTCAATTCAAAATTGTATTAATGATATAACAAAAGAACTATGTTCATATAGCTGAATAACTATGATTTAAAAAAATGAAAATTTCATAATTCAAAATTAAAAATCTGCATTTTTGGCTCGTTTTTAACAATTTTTTGCTCGTTTCAACTTCGATCCCCCCCTATTTTATCCACTCCAAATCCAAAAATACCAAT
>JAOADD010000072.1 GCA_026417495.1 Ignavibacteria bacterium | reverse complement strand
TAAATTATGATGTTATCTCGAAATTACACTGTGGGGGTTATATTGCAATTTCTAATTTGGAATTATATTTTATTCTTGAATTTTATATTTTGATTTGATGTTTATATTTTTAAAGAATTGCAAAATTTATGAATAACGACGATATTCTACAACAGAAAATACTTAGTGATTATAAGTATGGTTTTGAGTCCGATATTGAAATGGAAAAATTTGAGAAGGGCTTAAATGAGGATATTATCAGGCGTTTATCTGCTAAAAAGGGTGAACCTGAGTTTATGCTAAAATTTAGATTAGATGCATATAGATTTTGGCTTACTATGAAAGAGCCCAAATGGCCTAATATAAAATATGACCCAATCGATTATCAGGATATTATTTATTATGCAGCTCCAAAAAAACAAAAGAAACTAAAATCACTTGATGAGCTGGATCCTGAAATAAAAAGAATTTATGACAGATTAGGCATTCCACTTGAAGAACAAAAGTTCCTTGCTGGTGTAGCTGTGGATGCTGTGCTTGATAGCGTGTCTGTTGCAACCACATATAGAGAAAAACTTGCAGACCTTGGTATTATTTTCTGTTCAATTAGTGAAGCAATTTCTTTACACCCTGAACTGGTACAAAAATATCTTGGCTCTGTTGTTCCTTATACAGATAATTTCTTTGCTGCTTTGAATTCTGCTGTTTTTAGTGATGGCTCTTTTGTGTACATTCCAAAAGGTATAAGATGTCCAATGGAATTGTCAACTTATTTTAGAATTAATGCTGCAAATACAGGACAATTTGAAAGAACTCTAATTATTGCTGATGAAGGTAGTTATGTTAGTTATCTTGAAGGGTGTACAGCTCCTATGCGTGATGAAAATCAACTGCACGCAGCTGTTGTAGAGTTAATTGCTTTAAAAGATGCAGAGATAAAATATTCTACAGTTCAGAACTGGTATCCTGGTGATAAAGAAGGAAAAGGTGGGGTTTATAATTTTGTTACCAAGCGTGGTATTTGTGCAGGTGAAAATTCCAAAATTTCATGGACTCAAGTTGAAACAGGTTCATCTATTACCTGGAAATATCCATCTTGTATTTTGAAAGGAGATAACTCTATTGGTGAGTTTTACTCTGTTGCTTTAACTAATAATTTTCAGCAAGCAGATACAGGAACCAAAATGATTCACATTGGCAAAAACACAAAAAGCCGTATTGTCTCAAAAGGTATTTCTGCTGGATTCAGTAATAACAGTTATCGTGGTTTAGTTAAAGTTACAAAGAATGCTGATAATGCAAGAAATTACTCTCAGTGTGATTCTCTTTTGATGGGAGATAAATGCGGAGCTCACACATTTCCATATTTTGAAATTAATAACCATACTGCTGTAGTTGAGCATGAAGCAACTACCTCTAAAATAAATGAAGAAATTCTTTTTTATTGTAATCAACGTGGTATTTCAGAAGAAGAAGCAATTGCCTTAATTGTAAATGGTTATGCTAAAGAAGTCTTAAATCAATTACCAATGGAATTTGCAGTAGAAGCACAAAAATTACTTGCAATTTCACTTGAAGGAAGTGTCGGGTAAGAAAAAAAGTTTTATTTAAAATAAAATTAAAATAAATTACGAAAGAAAAATATATAAATATATGCTGACAATTAAAAATTTAAGAGCGACCGTTGAAGGTAAAGAAATTTTGAAAGGAATAAACTTGCAGGTTAATGCAGGTGAAATTCACGCAATTATGGGACCTAATGGTTCTGGTAAAAGCACTCTTGCATCTGTGCTTACAGGTAGGGAAGGTTATGAAGTTACAGGCGGAGAAGTGATTTTTGAAGGAAAAAATTTGCTTGAATTAAGCCCTGAAGAAAGAGCAAGAGAAGGAATATTCCTAGCATTTCAGTACCCTGTTGAAATTCCTGGCGTTACAATTACAAACTTTATGAAAACAGCAATAAATGAAATTAGAAAAGCTAAAGGACTTGAACCCATGAATTCAGTTGATTTTCTAAAATTATTGCGAGAAAAAGCAAAACTTGTTGGTATTACAAAGGAAATGCTTAGCAGATATGTTAATGTTGGCTTTTCTGGTGGTGAAAAGAAACGTAATGAAATCTTTCAACTTGCTCTTATGGACCCTAAACTTGGTATCCTTGATGAAACTGACTCTGGACTTGATATTGATGCGCTTAAAATAGTTGCTGATGGTGTTAATAAAATAAAAACAGACAAAAATGCTTTTATTGTCATTACTCACTATCAACGATTGTTGAATTATATTATTCCTGATTTTGTACATGTGCTTTATAATGGAAAAATTGTTAAGTCTGGAACAAAAGAACTTGCTCTTGAACTGGAAGAAAAAGGATATGATTTTCTTGTTTCGGAATTAGCATACTAATTAATAAAATTTTAGTGATAAATTATGATTTCAAAACAAAATTTAAAAGAATATTTAATTGAAGAGTTTGAAAGAAATAAAGAATGGTTTAAAAATATTTCTCCATCTGAATTATTTGAACAGCGAATTAAATCTATAAATTATTTTTCTGAATATGGCTTCCCAACGAGAAAAGATGAAGAATGGAGATTTACTGATATTAATCCATTAACAAAAAACCTTTATGCAATTGTTGGGATAGATAATAAGGAGTTTGAAACTAAATCCATACTTGAAAAAGAAATCAATAAACATCTAATAAAAAATTTAGATATAAATCTACTTGTATTAATAAATGGAGTATATTCAAAACAGCATTCATTAATTAAAGAAGAAATCAAAACCTCTTACATAGGAAGTATTTCAGAAATTCTGAAATCAAATCCTGATGTAATAACAAAATATTTAGGTAAAGCAGTAAACTCGTTTAATGACGCTTTCACAGCTATCAATACAGCGTTTACAACAGATGGAGTTTTTATTTATATTCCCAAAAATGTATCAACAGAAAAGCCTTTCCATATACTAAATATTATTACTGGAGAAAAAAACATACTATCAAACACAAGAAATGTTATTGTTGCTGATTTAGGAGCTGATATAACTGTTATTGAATCATTTCATTTTATTTCTGTAAATCGCTCTGTAAATTTAAGCTTATTTAATTCTGTAACAGAAATATTTTTATTGCCTAATTCCAGAGTATCTTATTATAAAATTCAAAAAGAAGAGAATTTACCTGCAAGTATATCGACTACGCAAGTTATTCAGGAAAGGGACTCACATTTTAACTCATTTACTATGACTTTAAATGGAGTGTTTGTAAGAAATAATCTAAATTCTATTTTACGTGGCGAAAATTGTGAATGTGTTTTCAAAGGAATTTATGTAGGGGATAAATCAAGTCTAATTGATAATCATACACTTGTGGATCATTCAGTACCTCGTTGCTATAGCAATGAATATTACAAAGGAATAATAGGGGACGAAGCGCACGGAGTATTTAATGGCAAAATTCTAGTTAGGAAAGATGCTCAAAAAACGAATGCCTACCAATCAAATAAAAATATACTAATTTCCGATAAAGCAACAATAAATGCAAAACCGCAACTGGAGATTTTTGCTGACGATGTAAAATGCAGCCACGGTGCTACTTCAGGTAGATTAAATGCTGATGAGCTGTTCTATTTAAGAGCACGTGGTATTCCTGAAAAAGCTGCAAAAAAACTCCTACTGCAAGCTTTTCTTGTTGATGTAATAGATTCAGAAAACAATTATCCTGAATCTAAATCATACCGTAAAGTTATTGATAACTGCATAGTTAAAGCAATTAGTGAAAAGATTAATTCAATTAATTTATAATTTTATTTTTCATAAATTTATTATTTAATTTTAATTTATAGGCAATAAAGTTGAATGAATTTAATATACATAGAATAAGAGAAGATTTTCCTATATTAACCCGCAGAAATTTTAACAATAAACAGCTCATCTATTTTGATAACGCAGCAACTACACAGAAACCAAAACAAGTGATTGAAACAATCGTCAACTATTATAAAAACATAAACAGTAATGTTCATCGTGGAGTGCATTTTTTAAGTGAAGAAGCAACTACAAAATTTGAAGAAGCGCGTGAAAAAGTCAAACAATTTATTAATGCTGATTATTCCGAAGAAATAATTTTCGTTAGGGGTACAACGGAAGCGATTAATCTTGTTGCTAATTCTTTTTGTAAAAATAAACTTAATGAAAATGATGAAATAATTATTTCTTCACTTGAACACCATTCTAACATAGTACCCTGGCAAATGCTGTGCGAGTGTACAGGAGCAAAACTTAAAGTTATTCCTATTGATTCCAATGGTGATATAATTTTTGAAGAATTTATAAAATTGCTTTCTGAGAAAACTCGCTTAGTTGCAATTACCCACATTTCAAATGCAATTGGTACAGTTAATCCTATTGAAGAAGTGATTAAAACTGCTCATAGTAAAAGTATTCCTGTGTTAATAGATGGTGCTCAGTCTATTCAGCATAAGAAAATTGATGTTAAAAAACTTGACTGTGATTTCTTTGCATTTTCAGGGCATAAAGTTTATGGGCCAACAGGTATTGGCATTTTGTACGGAAAAAAGGAGCTATTGGAAAATATGCCCCCTTATCAAGGTGGGGGAGAAATGATTCAATCGGTATCCTTTGAGAAAACCACTTACAATACACTTCCTTATAAATTCGAAGCAGGAACACCTAACATTGCTGGAGCAGTTGGACTTGCATCTGCATTAGATTATATTACACAAATTGGGTTAGATAACATCGCTACCTATGAAAGAGAAATATTTGAATTTGCTACTGAGAAAATTCAAGATATAGATGGAATTAAAATAATTGGAACTGCAAAAGAGAAAGCAAACATCATTTCATTTTTATTAAATAATTTACATCCCTATGATGTTGGAGCTATTCTTGACAATGAAGGTATTGCAGTTAGAACAGGATTACATTGTGCAGAGCCACTTATGAAAATTTTTAGCATAAATGGAACAGTTAGAGTTTCCCTTGCCTTTTATAATACAAAAGAAGAAATTTTGAAACTTGTAGAAGCAATCAATAAAGCAAAAAAATTACTTACATAAAAATTTTATGACAATAAAAGAAATACAACAGGAAATTATTGAAGAATTTTCAATGCTTGATGATTGGGATTCAAAATACGAGTATATAATTGAACTTGGAAAGCAACAACCACCATTACCTGATAAAGATAAAACCGAAGAAAATAAAGTAAGCGGATGTCAATCTCAGGTATGGTTGAAAACAGAATTTAAAGATGGCAAGTTAATTTTCAATGCTGATAGCGATGCCATTATCACAAAAGGACTTATTGCACTGCTTATAAGGGTGTTCAATAATCAAAAACCTGAAGATATATATAACAGTGATATTACATTTTTAGAAGAGATTGGCTTAATGAAACATTTATCTCCAAATCGCTCCAATGGTTTGCTTTCAATGGTAAAAAGAATTAAAATGGAAGCACAAAAGCATTTAAACAAAAATTGAATTCTTGTATAATGGTAATATGAATAAAGAGTTAGATAATACAGCAGGAAAAAAAGAACCTGTTGAAAAAACAGTTGACCTTGATAAATTAAAAGAAGAAGTGATTAAAGTACTAAAAAGCTGTTATGACCCCGAAATTCCTGTGAATATATATGACCTCGGTTTAATATACGATGTGAAACTTGCAACCAATGGTGATGTTTTTGTTGTTATGACTCTTACCTCTCCTGCCTGTCCTGTTGCGGGTAGCCTGCCTGTTGAAGTACAGCGAAAACTGAAAGAGCATCCAATGGTAAATGATGCAAAAGTTGTGGTTACATTTGATCCACCATGGGATTTTTCCCGTATGAGTGATGAAGCAAAACTTGAACTTGGATTTCTATAATCTCTCCACATAAAATTCTCAAAAGGATTAATTAATGATTGAATTTCTATATCTTTCTTAATTTCATTTCCAAGGGAGTCGTATTGAATTTCTTCTTTATTTTCCTCAGGTTTAAAGATTTGTTCTTCCTTTATTATTTTGGATGTGTCTATTATTGGAGTCTTGGTTTCTAATGTATCTTTTGTTTTTAAAGTATCCTGAGTGGTTTTTAAACTATCAGATTTTTGCTTGTCAGCAAGGTCTTTGAAAAATTGTATCTTTGGTATAACAAAAGTTGTATAATTCGAAGTAGGGTATTTTTCTTTTAGTAAATTATAGTAAAATAACATGCTATCCTTGTTTGCAGCATAGTTTTCAAATAACCACCCGATTGTGTATATTGCTTTTGGAGCTAGTGAACTTTCAGGATAATCAATATAAATTATTCTTAGGTACCCTATTGCAATATTGTAATCATTTGGAGTAAAATACTCTGAAGCAGTTTTATATATTGAATCTGCAGGGTCTTTCTGTATCTCAACTCTTTTTATATCTAATATTTTTCTTGCCTCATTTGCAATATCTGTATTCGGATAGTCCTTAATAATTGTATACAGATAATAATCTGATTTTTCAATTTGATTTTTATTCCTGTATATAGTGGCAAGCATATATAGCGATTTACTCCTGCGAGCACTATTTGTATCTAATTCTATAATATAGTCAAGATAAGTAATTGCTGAGTCTTCTATTGCAATTTCAAAAAGGAACAGTTCAGCCATGTTTAAACAAGCAGAAAATCTTTTTTCATTTTTCACATATGCAATAGAATCTTTGATTCTACTTGCAATTAATAATGAATCAATTTCATTAGAAATTAATGTATCCTTTTTTATTTCTTTAATTGTGTCTTTTGTTTCTCCCCTTATTATATCCTCATCGGTTGTGTCTCTTAAAACAAAATTACTGTTTATTCCTCCACCTTTGCCTTCCTGCTTTGGCATATGTTTTTCTTGTTCTTCAAATTCCTCTTTCAATCGTTCCCTCTTATACTTTTCAAACTCGGGATTTTCTGTTGGTATTTGAATTTTGGTTGTATCATTTATTTCTGCTAGTAGAGTAAAATATTTATCAAATGATGCAGCTTTTTTCTTGCTTAACTGTGCATTTTCTGGTGATGCACTTATAGCGGCTTTGTTATAATTTACAAGTGCATTCAGGTAATCTCCCTTCACTTCTTCATAATATTTTCCAATATAAAAATAAGAATCTCCTGCTACTCTACCTCCTGGATAATCTATAATAACATCATAAAATTTTGTTAATGCTTTGTCATATTGTTTTAAATAGTAAAATGTTGTTGCGTATATAAATTCTGCTTGTTGTAATAAGTCTGGATAATCCTTATATTTTTTTGTTAATGAAAGGGCGTATTCATTTGCTTCCTGATATTTTTTTATAGATATCAATGCCTTGCATCGATTGAACCTTGCGTAAAACTCCAGCTCGAAATTAGATGTATTTTTAATTACTTTTTCATATTCATCAACTGCTTTTTCAGGTGATGTTAATAAATAAATTTTTGCTAGTATAAACTGTCTTCTTGCTTTATCTTCTTTATTCTTTGTGTAATTAATTGATTCATTAAAGTAATCTATACCACTTGTAAATTCCTTTTTTGATAGTGAGTTAATTGCAAGTTCCTCTGCTATTTCCGCTTTTATTTCTTCCTTATTTGTTATGCCAAGTAAATTTTTCAGTATTGTTTCCCCTTCTGCTTTCTGACGCAGCTTCATCTTTGTTTTTCCGAGATACAAGATTGCTTCATCATATAACTCACTCTTTGTCAACTTTGACAAAAACTCGCTAAACTTCCTTTCCGCTTGCAAATATTCCTGCATATAATAATATGACTTCCCAATTAAAAGTACTGCATCATCTAAATATCTTGTGCTCTTGTGATATTGAATTATTTTAGAACAACTTTCTATTACACTGTTAAATTTTTCTTTAGTTGTTGCAAGAATAGGTGGTACCACATCAAGTGAATCAATACTTGGATTATAATTAGCGATAAAAGTACTCAAATAATCCTGTAACCCCTCCTCAAAATCCTCCTTTGCTGAAAAATATTTATTAAAATAAGTCCCAAAACTTTCCGACCTATTCCCCATAAACATATACTCTACAAAATTCTGATAATCCTCATTTAGCGTTACATCATATACAGGTTCAGGGTCCTCATCCTCTTTCACTTCAGTTGTAGAAAGCACCTCATATGACAGGTGCTTACAACCCCACACACTAAAAATTATCACCAATATTACAAAAACTATTTTTCTCATCATCCCTTACAAATTATCCCATATAATCCCTTAAATCAATCCAAATAAAAACTTACCGGTTAAATATTTTAGTTAGTTATTAAATATTTTTATACCCTTATTAAACTCTTCTTTCTTATTTACATAGTTTTCAGTCTTAATGGTAATTTATTAATTTTTTATGTAAGATAAAAAATAAATTTTTATAAATGGGTATAAAAAAATGGGCTACCCAATTTAGGTAGCCCATAAAAGTAGATGAAAAGATAAATTAATATCCTAAAGAAAGGTTAGCTCTGAAAGTTCTAAGATATCCAGGAATCAAACCAAATCTATCCGATGAGGAAAAATATTTAGTATCAAAAAGATTAAGAATTTGAAATGATATTGTCCCTTGAACAATTTTTTCAAATTTAAAGTTATAACCTGCATTAAAATCAAAAATAAACCTTGTTGGAAGTTCAGTATCATATTCAGTTTTATAGAGTTCCTTGTTAGATGCTGAAGTTCCATAGAATTCAGATTTTACAGGTAAGTATGTTCCGCCATCAAGCATAATATCTCTTCCGAAAAAATTCATATCAAACGAGCAGAAAAACCCCTTGTAATTATATTGTAAACTTGCACTTGTCATTAGTTGAGGACCACTTGCAACTGGTTTACCTTCTAATTCATCAAAATAAAGTGTGTAAGATTTACCATTTGCATCAAGTGCATTACTATTGAATGCTCTTCGATTTCCATTTCTGTCTTTCTTAACATTGTCTAATACTGTTTTCCAAACATTATCCATGTATGTAAATGAACCTTTAAAAGTAAGCCCTTTAAATGGTAACCAACTATCAAAACTAATTCCAGCTTCAAATTCAATACCTTTATGTTCTGATGTTCCTATTAATTCTGATCTGAATCCATTTCTGTCATAACCTGGTTGCCCTGCCATACTTATATCAGATATTCTTGCAGATTTATTATCCCAAAGCATATAATAACCGTTTAGCTTTAACTGAACAAAGTTGGAAGTCCAACCGATACCTAATTCGAATTGATTGGATTTTTCATCTTCAACGCTTGGGTTAACATTGCCTTGATCGTAGTAAACTCCAAGATCAATCATTCTTTCGACATGAGCAAAATTTGCAAATATATTGATGTTTTTTGTTGCGTTCCAATTAAAACCAAATTTTGGTTGGAAGAATCCTCTTGTCCTATCTCCTCTAAAAAGATTAAATTCATACCATTTATTTCCATCGGTCATATAAAATTTATCACCTCTTGGTCCTTCATTTGCAGCAGTTAATAAACCAAGGTTTATTGCAGTTAAAGAATCAAGTTGCCTTCCTATAGCATTCTCACTAGGCATATTTTCAGTTAATTTGTATTGATACCAAACGTATTGTAGTGACCCCATTAAGTTTAATCCAATTTTTTCAAATTCATAATTGCTCTGAGCAAATATTGTAAATTGTGGTGTCTCACCTAAATAATTTCGGTATTGGGTTTTATAAGTCGGATCTTTTGAACCAGCAAGATTCCAACCGAAAATATTTCCTAAATCACTTTCTGGTCCATCAAGATCCCCCTGATAAACTTTCCTTGCAAATGTTCCTATTGTATTATCAGGTTTTCTATATCCATAAGTTTGGGTTATGTTTGTCTTTCCAAAGAGGTTTGTATAATGACCAGGATGGTCTGCTGTCCATTTTCTTAATTCAATACCGCCTGTAATACTGAGGTTTTTAGAAAAATCCTTTTGATAACTTGCTAAAATTCCAAACTGCTGATGTAAAGAATAACTAATTCGTTGAAATGCATTTTTGAGATAATTCATTGCAGAGGCAGAATCACTTATAACTCCTTCATTATTCAGAAGATTTGTTTTAAGAGTATCTATTGAGTAACCTATAAAGTTAGAGTTCTTACTTATGCTGAACATAGTTCCAGCTCCATTGATGCTTGAGCCACCCCCTCTACCAATTGAAAAGAAAAAGGTAGCCTTTAAGTATGAATTATCTGCAAAAGTATGGTTGTAGTGAAGTTCAAGTTGTGGTTTATGGTAAAAGTTATGTGATAAATTTACGTATTTATCATCTTTTAAAACACGAGAATCACTATTAATACCATAATTTGGTGCACCAGTCGTTGCGTTATTAGGTAAGTATTTTAATACTGAGATCGGAAGAAGTGGAGCTGAATTTGCTGTGTATCCAAATTTATTAAAATAAATAATGTGATTACTGTATGAATATCCATGTTCTTGTGGTGCACCATGTAAAACCAAGTTAAAGCTTTGATGTGAAGAAGGATAGAAATTGATTGAAGTATAATAATTTATACCTTCGTATCGTCCACTAATTCTAGAACCTTCTGCAATTTTCCTGTCAATATTTAAAGTTCCTGCAAATTTCCCAATTAATCCTGTCTTAAAACTAATACCATAAAGTGAATTTTTTGGACTCCCTAAAATAAGATTTAATCCATAAAACCTGTTTATATCAGTTGCTGTTAGAATGTTAAAAGATCCTCCGAAAGAACCAGAACCATATAAAGAAGATCCAGCACCTCTTTGAATTTGAACAGAACCTGCATTAGAAGATACGGAGCCCCAGTTTGACCAATAAACTGCATTTGATTCAGGGTCGTTGGTAGGGATACCATTAATTAAAACCTGAACATAATTTTGACTAAACCCTCTAATAAGAAGTCTACCTTCACCATTTCCAACACCATCAGTAGAGTATGCATAAAATCCGGGAACATTTTTTATTAAAAGTGGAGCATCCTGCCCATGCCTTTTAGATTCAATTGTTTTTGAATCAATATTGGTAAAAGAAACAGGGGTCTCTCTTTCTATAGCTCTATTTACTTCAATTACTTCAGTTGTAAATCCTAATGATACAAGATTAATGTTCAGCGAAGTATTTTGATTTACATTGATTTCTTCTGTATACGGTTCATAACCTATCAGGTTTACTTTTAAAGTATATTTACCTGAAGGGACCTTTTTGAAAATAAATTCACCAAAAGATCCTGAAGTAGTTGTGAGATCAGCAGGAAAGAGTGAAATAATTGCATCACTTAAAAATTCACCTGTCTTTAAACTCTTTACTGAACCACTAACATTGTAACTTTGAGCAAAAAGTGATACTGAGCTAAGGACTAAAACGAAAGTCAATAAAAAAGTTTTAAGTTTTTTCTTCATGGCTTTTATTTTAATTTTACATATTCATTTACAAAAAAAA
>JAOADD010000064.1 GCA_026417495.1 Ignavibacteria bacterium | reverse complement strand
TCTTATTGTTTCTAAAATTTCATTTGCATATTCCTTAGAAACTATTGCAATTAATTTACCCTCATTAGCTACATACAGCGGGTCGAAACCAAATAATTCACATGCCCCTACTATTTCTGGTAATACAGGAATTCTTTCTTCATAAATTCTTATTCCTATTCTCCCTGATTTCGCAATTTCATTTAAACTACTTGTAACTCCCCCTCTGGTTGGATCTCTCATAACCCTAATATGTTTTCCGTATCCTGCTTTATAAATTGCTTCTACAATTCCATTTAAAGGAGCAAGATCACTTTTAATTTCTGTTTCAAATTCTATATGTTCTCTTGCTGAAATTATTGATATGCCATGCTCAGCAATGCTTCCACTTAAAATAATAACATCACCTGGTATGCAATTACTTGGGGAAATGTTCATATCTTCGTACACCTTTCCTATCCCACTTGTGTTAATATAAATATTTCCAATTTCTGAAGAATTAAAATTAGAGTTTTTTATAGTTGCATCAATAACTTTTGTATCACCAGTAACAATTTTTACCCCTGTATAATCAGCAGCTCTTTTCATTGAAATAACAATTCGTTCAAGATCAGAAAGTAAAAATCCTTCCTCAATAATAAAACCAACAGAAACAAATTCAGGTTTGGCACCCGATACCGATAAATCGTTAACTGTTCCATAAATAGCGAGAGAACCTATATCACCACCTGGAAAAAATATTGGTTGAACAACATAAGAATCAGTAGTAAATGCATATTTGGCTTTTTCTTTTTTAAAATCAATAATTGCAGAATCATTACCCTGTTTTAAAATATCATTATTAAAATGTTTTTTAAAAAGTGTATCAATAAGATTATGCATCAGGGTTCCTCCCCCACCGTGTGCAAGTAATATTTTATCATATTGATTTTCAGGAACAGGGCAGGAAAAACTTTTTGTAGAATTTTTATTATTCAACTTACTTTATCTTTATTATATTTAAGGTATGCTGAACATGTACCTTCTGAAGATACCATTGGAGCACCAAGAGGTGTTTCAGGTGTACACAAACTACCAAATGCTTTACAATCAAGAGGTGTCTTCTTTCCCTGCATTATTTCTCCAGCTATGCAAATTGTATTTTCTTGTTTTCTTTTTAAATCAACTTGAGCTTTTGTGTCTGAAAAATGAAAATCAAAGCTGTATTCTTTATATTTTTCGTTTAAGTCAAAACCGCTATTTGGAATTACACCAACTCCCCTCCATTCCATATCCACGGTTTGAAAAACTTCTTTAATAGTATCTATAGAAGCAATATTTCCTTCTCTTCTAACAACTCTTTTGTATTCATTAATAACTTGATAATCTCCTCTTTCAAGTTGTAAAACCACCTGATAAATTCCACTAAGTATATCAGTAGGTTCAAAGCCAGTAATTACAATTGGAACTTTATAATTTTCGCTAATAGGAATATATTCTTCATATCCCATTACGGTACACACATGCCCTGCCGCCAAAAATCCGTTTATTTTATTTTGATAATCTGAAAGTAAAAACTCTATCGCTGGTGGAACTCTGAACATAGATGATAATACAACAAAATTATTTAAGTTTTTTTGCTTAGCATATTTAATAGCAAGAGCATTAGGAGATGCTGTGGTCTCAAAACCAATGGCGAAGAACACAATTTTTTTATTGGGATTCTCTTCTGCAATAGAGACTGCTTCAAGAGGAGAGTACACCATTCTTATATCACATCCTTCAGCTTTTGCAGAAAGCAAATCCTTTTCACTACCAGGTACTCTAAGCATATCACCATAAGTAGCGATTATGGTATTTTTTTGTTTTGCAATATTTATTGCATAATCTATTTTGACAGCAGGGGTCACACAAACAGGACAACCAGGACCGTGTAATAATTTTATTTTCTCAGGTATAAATTCCTCAAGGTTATATTTCATAATTGAGTGAGTTTGACCACCGCAAATTTCCATAATTCTCCAATTACCTACAGTAATTGCCTTTATCTTATTTGAAAGATGTTTTACAAGTTCAGGGTTTCGAAATTCAGATAAATATTTAATCATAATTCACTGCTGTTGTCAATATCTCTTATTAATTTTAGAGTTTCTTCTGCTTCTTTTTCATCAATAATGCTTAATGCAAAACCAACATGCACAAGTACATAATCACCAACTTTTGCTTCTGGCACCCAATCAATACAGATATTTTTAATAGCTCCACCAAAACTAACTTTCGCCATTTTAGGATTTGAATTATCCTCTATTGAAACTATTTTTCCAGGAATTGCTAAACACATAATTTACTGTACAATTTTTAAGATTCTAACAATTTTTTTATAATTAAAGGTCCTTCATAAACAAACCCTGTATAAATCTGAACAAGTGATGCACCGAGCAAAATTTTACTTTTAAAATCTTCTTTACTAAAAACTCCACCAGAAGCAATTAACACGGGTTTATATTCATTTGCTTGTTTTAGTTCATTTAGAAATCCCAACACCTTATTAGATAATTCCTTTATTGGCTTGCCACTTATACCTCCTTTAAAAATATCTGCAGATTCAGTACCATCCTTACTAATGGGGAATGAAAATTTATGATTAATAGAAGTATTAGTAGCAATAAAACCTGTGATATTATATTTTCCTGCAATGTTAAATATTTTTGTAATTTCTGTTTTGTTTAAATCTGGAGAAATTTTGATAAAAATATCTTTTGTTGAAACTCCCTTTCTTACTGCTAATTCTGAGTTTTTCTCTTGCAGGGATTTTAATAAATCAGAAAGGTGCTTTTCATTCTGTAATTCTCTTAATCCTGCTGTATTGGGGGATGAAATATTTACGGTAAAATAATCCGCAACATCAAAAAGTTTTTCAAAACAAAACAGATAATCATCAACAGCCTTATCGAGAGGGGTCTCTTTGTTTTTACCAATATTAACTCCTATTACAAAATCTTTATCAATTAATTTTCTCTTTGCTTTTTGAATGTTTAACTTTATTTTTTCTGCCCCTTTATTATTAAATCCCATTCTGTTTAGTAAAGCTTCTTGTTCTACAAGTCTATATAGTCTGGGTTTTGGGTTTCCTTTTTGGGGTTTTGGAGTAACTGTTCCAACTTCAATATGAGAAAAACCAATGGCGTTCCAAAAAAGAATTGCTTCACCATTTTTATCCATTCCAGCTGCAAGCCCAATTAAGTTTTTAAATTTCTGGCCGTTTAAGGAAAAATTTTCTTTACAGTTTTGAGGACTATATAGTTTTTTCGCTACCGGATATAGAAATTTGAACTTACTAGCACACCACAAAACTAAGTTATGTGCAATTTCTGGGTCTAACAGAAACAATATTTTTCTTAAAAACTTATACAAGGCATAAAGAATTATGAAAAAATTAAGAATTAAATTACAATAATAATATTCAAATACGCTTTTAGTATACGACTTTTCCCATTTAAACAAAAAAATAATTTTATTATTTTTATATTATTCGGAGCGTAGCGTAGCCTGGATATCGCGCCTGCTTTGGGAGCAGGAGGTCGCTGGTTCGAATCCAGCCGTTCCGACAGGGGAGAAGAATAACTTAAATCACTATTCTTAATTAAGCTTATAAATAAAATTCCTATTATACTAAAACAAATAATTAATTTACAAATTTTTTGTAACCTTTGTGTAAAAATTTCAAAACAATTAGAGCTAAAAGGTTAAAAATTAATCAGTTACTTTTAAAAATAATTTGTATATTTTATAATCGTATTCTTAAAATTAAAAAGGAGCAAAAATGAATGTGTTATTAACTCTTTTAAACTTCATTATTCTTCAAACAAGGTACCGATACTATGAGTTTGACGAAAAAGAAACGGTGGGAATTGCGATTGGGTTTTTGATTTTTTACATTATATTGTTCATAGTATTAATTTTACTCTACATTGTACCAATGTGGAAAATTTTTGTTAAAGCAGGAAAACCTGGGTGGGCTGCAATTATTCCGATTTACAATACAATTGTTATTCTTGAAATAGTAGGAAGACCTATTTGGTGGATAATCTTGTTTCTTATTCCATGCGTAAATTTAGTAATTTCTGTTATCGTATGCATTGATCTTGCAAAGTCGTTTGGAAAAGATCCTGCTTTTGGTGTTGGACTATTTCTCTTACCAGTTATATTTTATCCAATTCTCGGCTTTGGAAGTGCGCAATATACTGGTCCTTCTGTTACACAATCTACTCCTTCCGGTGTCTAATTGAACAAATTTAAATTAATGTTCAGAAGCAAAAAGTTTAGGGCAGCTGTAGTTTTAATATCTGCAGCTGCTTTAACTTTTATATTATACTACTTTGATCCAACAAAATTACGATATTACCCTCCGTGTTATTTTCATTATATCACCGGTTATTATTGTCCCGGATGCGGTGGAATCAGAGGTACTCATTT
Organism: Ignavibacteria bacterium; assembly: GCA_026417495.1. Classification (GTDB taxonomy): domain Bacteria; phylum Bacteroidota; class Ignavibacteria; order Tepidaquicellales; family Tepidaquicellaceae; genus Tepidaquicella. Next base: position 37,937 of record JAOADD010000064.1, on the reverse strand, counting down.
CCTATTAAATGGTAATATAATTGAAGCTATAAAAAGCAACCTGCTTATTTTTACCTTCATTCCTTTAATTACTTACTATTTAATTACAAGGTTTGTTCTCCTAATATTTAATAAAAATCTCTCTACTTTTAATCCTCCACTTTGGTTGGTAATGGTTTTTGTAATAATTATTTTGTTATATTGGATTTTAAGAAACATACCAGTATATCCTTTCAATTTACTTGTCCCTCCGTATTAAACCTGCATAATAAAAATTACTACTTACAATCATAAAATCATAACGCTTCAAAATTTAAAAAATAATTTACTTAATTGCCTCCCGAATGAGTTTCTATAAATAAAAAAATTTTAATATTGCCGTGAAAATATTACAATAATAAGAACAACGTTACTTTGTAAATTGAAAAGATTCAATTACTGAATTAAACCTATCTTTATAATTTAAATACATACCAACAGGAACAGAGCACTGAATAAAGTAAAAATAATTATCGCGTATGATATAATAATCAAGAAATGTAATTTTTTGTTGCTTACCTCCTCTTACTTCAGTTGCATCATATTTTAAGTGTGCAGCAGGAACATTATCAATCATTGTATAGATTTTTACATCAACACGAATATCTTTTCTCTTTTCTCGTATACCTTCAATAAGTTCTTCAAAATCAAGGTCTTTTGCTGTTAGTCCTTTAAATTCATCATCGTCATAAACATTTACATTAATAACTGCAAGGTTTGTATTATCTGTTGCTCTATATGGAATATAGGTAGATTGCACTGTCCATCCTTCAGGAAAAGCAATTCTAAAATTAAATTTAGTATTAGTAACATATTTGCCTGTTTTTTTCCCTATCAATGAAAATGTATACGCATATCCCTTACCTGTTTCTTCAAATGAAGGAAAAAGATTAGGTTTTGCTTCTATCTGTATAATGTATAAGAGTGTCCCTTCTATAATGTAATATTGCCCTATCTGAAGATCTTCATCGTCTTTTTTCGCAGAATATATTGCATAAAGTATTTTATCATTTTCTAAAGACTCCATATCCGAAGTGATAAAATTAACATCCGAATAGTTTTTTTTAAGTAGCCCAATAAAATGATTTATACCCAAATTGTCAACGGTTTTACCTGCATAGTAGTTATTTTCATATACTATAACAGAAAGTTTAGATCCATTTTCATTCTCAGCCACCACAAGATATGCATCTTCTTTGGATGGTTCATAAGAAATTTTCCAAGTTTTTGGAAGGTTTATTCTGTAAGCATACTTTGCATTAATATAGGATTGAGAATGTAAAGTATTTGTAAAAATAAATATTGCTATAATTAAAATGAATTTTATAGAATTGGTAGTAAAATTTTTGAATTTCATAATTTACTCTTTAAAAGTTAAATATAAATAATATATTCATAATAAAGAATATATTTTATTTTCTACCTAAAAGATAGTCAACTTCTCTATGTTTCTTCAGAAGTTTCATCTTTATCTTTAATAAACTTCTTCAAAAGCTCCATTAATTCCCCTGTGCTTCCGCTGCTTCCTGTTTTATCTATCATCCAATCATTTTGTGTAATAATAATGTTATGATTACTTCGGGGGTTTGAAAAAACTACTATCGGAGTTTTTATTGTTTTAAGTCTCATATCTTTCAGGAGTTTTTGTCCCTCATCTTCATTGAAAGAATAATCAAGAAGTACAAATTGATACTTACCTTGTTCTATTATTTTGAGGATTTCATTTCGGTTAAATGTTTTATCAGACAAGTCTTCATGTTGTGCAAAATGCTGTGATATATACTCAATTTTATATTTATTATTATCGGAGATAGTTATTTTCACTGCTCTCGACATATAATAAAAACTATTAAAATTAATATAAACTAGTTAATAATTTTATCGCTCCTTCTGGATTAAGCTTACCATATCCCCATCTTGTATTTGGTACTCTACCTGTGAAATTATCATACTTAGCAGTTGATAGTAATATGCTTCTAATTTGAGAATGAGTAAGATTTCTATCATATTGAATCATAAGAGCCGCAGTTCCGACAACATGTGGAGCTGCAGCACTTGTTCCACTAAACATACCATACTTATAATCTTTTTCAACGGTAAAAGTCGTATGTCCTGGAGCACAAATATCTGTTCCCATTTTTCCTGTAATGTTGTACCCTATTCCACTATAAGAACATAAATCATTTAGTTTTCCATATCCTGGCCATTCAAAGTTTACTACATAAGCCCCAACAGCAACGAGACTATCTGCAGTACTTGGAAATGTTACTGTCCCTTCTGGTGTAATCTTATCTGACAACCAATGCGTTGAACCAGACCAAGATTGAGAAACATCCACAATAAAACCGTCTATTATAACATCCTTTTCTGTTTGTAAAGTTATAGACCAATTACCTTGTACTGTTCCCGAATCTTGTTCTGAAAATCCAAATTTAAACATAACAGTCCCTCGTGGTGATACTTCCCGAGAATAAAAAATATTATACTTCCCCGTTGAGAAAAATTCAGAACCACCTTTTAACATCTTAGTTTTTTTATTATCAGGTGTATTAACCCAAAACGAAATATAATTTCCTGTATCTCTCCATAAAAATGAAACAAATGCTCCATCTACTAACTTACCCTCTGAAATTTGAGGGGAATAAAAATTGTAGCTTCTCTTATCTCCTGCTTTAAGTGTATCTTTAATATGCATCCTCCCATCAGCAAGATTACCTGCGCCACCAACAACAAAGATTCCGCTTCGCGCCATTTCGTTTACTAATTCTTCCTCTTCGGTTGAACCATCCATAAATTCCCACATCCACTCTCCATCTTCAAAAAGTAAAATGTTTACATTTTCATTTCTAATAAAATTTACTAAGTCTGGAAAATTTCTCACAAATCTCGGTGTGTAATCATAACGAATGTTTGCCATAACAATTTCCGCATCAGGTGCAAAACCGTGCAATTTCTGAACGCCATAGTGACCACCACAAATAATCCCACACACACCTGTACCATGTCCAATACTATCGGGTTCAGCTTTTATTAAATCAATACCTCGTCTTCTTATGGTACCATTTTTTTCCCTAATTGCTCGAACTTTTGATGTTTTCAATGCAACAACTTTTTCTCCAATATCAAGTTTATTATTCTTATTTACATCAAGAGAAATAAATAATTGTTCACCATAAGTAGGATCAGTTTCTTTAAAACCGTTATTCTCTCCTGCATCTCTTTTTTTATTACCGTTTAAGTCAAGATAAAGAAAATCCATATCTGGTTCATATACACCTTTTTTAGATTGTACAAGGTTGTATGTATTATTTTCTAATTCAAGTAATGATAATACTTCTTTTTTTTCTACGATACCATTTCCATTCAAATCAACAGCATCAACACCTGGAGTAAATATATTATCTTTATTAACATCAATCCAATCATATTCTCCCCCATCAGCAAAGAAAAACATCGGATGAAAAATATCTATACCAGAATCAACATCTCCAATGATAACTCCTTTGCCTGTTAATGGATTTCCTTCTTTATCGGTAAACTTTTCCCTCAAAATAGTTGTAATCCATATATCATTTTTCTGAGGGTAAACAAATGTTTGCGTTAAAACAAAAAGGACAAGCAACACAAATTGAAATTTGTTCTTATTTAATAGTTTCATAATTATTTATTGATTTGTAAATATAAAAATATCAACTTAATATTTATATGTATTTTACTCAAAAGAAGTTTCAAGAAGTTACAGGCAGATTTATATAAATGATTAATCAATTCATATCATATCTAATACTTGAAAGTTTTCAATAATAGACAAAATTTTAATATTAAAGAGATATATGATTCTTCTAAAAAATTGAAAAAACTAAATTATAAATCAGTAATCGAATATGTTAAATACCCAAATCAAAAATTCATTTAGAATTATGGGAAGTAAAATTTTATCTTCTTTATGACAATCCTCTCACCTTCATTAAATATTTTCAGTTAAACTTGAATTTACTTTATCAATAACATTGGCAATACCTTCTGAAATTCCTCTGTGCTTAATTTGTAGAAATAAACTCCATTTTCAAGGTCTTTAGCATTAAACTCAACTTCATACATACCACAACGCAAATTTTCCTCAAGTAATACAATGATATTTCTGCCAAGTACATCAAATACTTGAAGTTTTACAATCCCTGGTTTAGGAATTGCAAATCTTATTTTCGTTGATGAATTAAACGGATTTGGATAATTCTGTTCCAGGTAAACAGAGTTAGGTAGATTTCCTGGTATTTCTTTAATCCTATTTATTAACTGATTTAACTGTCTCCCATAAATACCGAAACTTGTTCCTGCTAAAACATAACTGTTATCATATATAAAAAGAGAATAAACGTGTGGAATAGTGTGTTGAGGATCGGGTATGTATAATCCCTCATTTCTTAAAATCCAATTAATGCCATAATTATTTGAGACCCATACCCCACCAACACCAGAAGGATAATTTTGAGCACCAGCAAAAACATTACTAATAAAGGAAACAACACTATTCCCCCATATATATGATAAAACTGGTACCCAGCTTTGGCCATAATCTGTTGATCGAAATATTCCGTTATTCGTTGTAGCAACGTATACATAATTATCATTAACTGCTAAAGAATTAGGTCCAATAGTAAATGTAGTTTGCACCCAGGTTTCTCCTCCATTAGAAGATACCCAAACACCTGATGGGGTAACTCCAGCATAGATGTAATTGTTACTTGCAGCCAAGCAAGTTATATGTTTGTCGTTTAACTCTGTCACAATCCAATTATCTCCACTATTAGTAGTAAACCAGAGACCGTTTTGCACGGTACCAGCAAAAATTTTTTCTCCTGTTAAAAGTAATGCTTTTACTCCCCATTTTTTTAACCAAGTTACCATCCAGCTTATACCATTATCTGAAGAACGACGCACACCAGAATCAGAGAGACCAGCAAATATATAATTTGAACTAGCTAACAAGGATAAAACAGTCTTATTATTTAAAGAGGTTTGAATCCAGCTTACACCATAATTTGTGGATCTATATACTCCATTATTATTACCACACCCTGCAAATATGTAAATTCCTTTCGAAGCAAAACAATTAACTGGCTTGTCCCCCAATCCAATATTTATCCATTGAGGTTGAGCTTTTTGTAAAAGTAAATTAGATAGTATAAATAACATCAATATTTTCTTGGAAATTATTTTCATATAATTTAAAGTTACACTTTAAATTTTATTTTACCAATATCATTTTTCTTACTTCTTTATAATTAGAAGACTCAATTTGATAAAAATATATTCCAGAAGGTAGACCATCTGCATGAAATTTTACATCATAAACACCAGAAGACAACTCTTCACATAGAAGAGTTTTAATTTCTTTCCCAATCGAATTAAATATTTTCAACTTCAAAAACTCCGCATTGGGCAATTCAAATCTAATAACTGTTTCATTATTAAATGGATTTGGAAAGTTTTGGTAAAGTATATATTTTTGTGGTCTAGTTCCCTGCTTTTTTTCACAACTTAAAAATATAGAGGACTCAAATTTAAGAATATAAGATTCACAGTTCCCTGAAGAGTTACCTTGAAAATATACATTGCCGCCTGGGTTATAGGTTGTAAAATCTGTAGAGTGTGTTTCTCCTGTAATAAATATATTTCCTATCCTATCAACTGAAACACAAAAGGCGTCATCATGTCCGGTACCACCATAATATGTAGCCCATTTTCTAACCCCAGTATTTGTAAATTTCAAAATAAAAATGTCGGGAATATTTAAAGATGTCAATGCGCTCTTAAAATAACCTCCTTCTCCAGGGTTTTGTACTGGAAATTCCTCCGACCATGTGTTTCCTGTAATATAAACATTTCCTTGTTTGTCAGTTATTATTGAGTTCCCCGCATCCGCTTCATATCCACCGTAATAGGTTGCCCATAATCTAGCACCATTATTATCAAACTTCAAAACAAATGCATCCCAATCATATTTATAGGTTTGGTAATATGTTTGACCGCCAGGATTATAAACTGGGAAATTAGTAGACCATGTAGCACCAGTAACAAAAACATTACCTGAATTATCAGAAACAACTGATGTTCCAAAATCTTTATTGGTTCCCCCGTAATAAGTTGACCATTGTAGCACTCCAGCATTGCTAAATTTAATAATGAATGCATCTCGTTCTCCTGCAAATGCATTCTGAAAATACGCAGAGCCTCCAGGGTTACATAAAGGAAAATTTGTTGAATAAGTAACTCCTGTCAAAAAAATATTATCAAATATATCTGTTTTTATAGCACTACTCTGATCCCACCCATTACCTCCATAATAGGTTGCCCATTTTCTAACCCCAGCATTGGTAAATTTCAAAATGAATAAATCCCAGTTCCCTCCTGAGTGTGTAGCTTGAAAATATGTTTCTCCCCCAGGATTTAATGTAGGAAAATCCGTAGAAGCGGTATAACCCGTCAGAAAAACTGCTCCAGAAGTATCTGTTACAATTGATGTTCCAATATCATGTTCATATCCCCCATAATATGTAGCCCATTTACAAATACCTATGTTATTTAACTTGACAATAAATGCATCATAATGCCCTGCACAATTTTGCTGAAAATATACATCATTCCCCGGGTTAAATGTTGGAAAGTCAGAAGAAAATGTGTAACCTGTTAAAAAAACATTACCGTTTTTATCTATACCCATTTTACAGTTCTGGTCTCGTCCATTGCCACCATAATATGTAGCCTACTGTCTAATACCCAAATTATTAAATTTTAAAACAAATAAATCAGTTGAACCAGCATTTGTTCCTTGAAAATATGCTCCTGTATCAGGGGCTTGTATAGGAAAGTTAGCAGATTCTGTATAACCCGCAACAAAAATATTGCCTAAACTATCAGTAACAATTTCACCTCCTGTATCCCATCCACTTCCTCCATAATAGGTTGCCCATAACAAAGCAAGTGGTGGATCAATCACAACTTTGTTCTTTCTATTCCATCCTTGAATATTGAAACAAATTATACCATTTAAAACATTAAACGAACAAAGCATATTTTCGCTCTCAGAAAATGCTACAACTTCACCTTCTTCTATCTCGCCAAGTGGAGTAGAGTAAATTATTTTCTTGTTACCGTCAGTAATTTTGATATCCGCGAACTTTACTTTCATCTTTATATCGCTTATTCTTGCATTTGGTTTAATCTCAAATTCATGATGAAGCTTGCCATTTTTATATATCCATATCCAATCAATTCCATTATATATCTCTCTTATTCTTACTTTTTTATAGGTCTTAACAAATAAAACCCCCTGAGGGCATTGAGGAAGATAGTAATTAGAATAACCAGGAAGGGTATCTTCATAAACTATTTTATCTTTTGAAATGTCTGCTCCAACCAATTCTACATCTATTCGGGAAAATTCTAAAAGATTTTCTTTTGGTAAGCTCCCTGAAAAAGGAGAAAGATAGTTAGCTGCATTTACTTCTTTGTAACGATATATTACATAACTCACACCCTTATGAGTTACAAATAGTGTATATCCTTTGTTCTTCGAGGTGAAAAATATATTTTCTAAATAACCCCCCGAAAAGTCTCCAACCTGCCCGCAATTCTTTTCAAATCCTCTATTTTCATTCTCATCCAAGTATAACTTGTCCAATCTAAATTCATTACTATATAAGCACTCGAAGCATTTTAACAGTAAAAGTAATGTTAGTATTATTGTATAATGATTTATCCTGAAGAAACTTTCTCTTACTAATAATTTTTTATTAATTAAAGATTTCATCATACTCTTTTAAACAAGGTTTAAAAATACTTAAAAATTCAGCGTAATCTAATGGCTCCTTGCCTCCAAATCTGTTTATCTCATGAAAAATAAAACAGGGAAAACAAATAGGTTACTAAATGTATAGTAAACTTAATAAAATCGTATTTTGCCATAATTAATAAACTTCATGCTAAAATCATAGCATTAAAAATAGTCATTTATCCGAGATGTTAATTTTTTCTTGATATAAATTATTAAATATCACCCTATATATCCAACATAGATTCTATTTATCAAATAAAACTAAAAACAATAATAAATAAAGAACACTATTAATATTATAGAATATTTCATTCTTACTTGCAATGCAAAACTCAATATTATAGCATTTATAGAAAATATAAAACCATTCTAACCAATTATAATTTTATTAATTTGAATAGAAGATTAGGTCTAATTCCATTATTTTTTGACATTTATAGATGAATCCTACCAGAGCTGAAATATCATTAAAAAGGTTAGAACACAATTATAATGAAATAAAGAAACATTTACACAAAGGAAATCCATCTAAAAAAATTAAAATATGTGCAGTTGTAAAAGCTAATGCTTATGGTCATGGAATAAAAGAAATAAGTCAGAAATTAGTATCTCTTGGTGTTGATTATTTAGGGGTAGCAAATTATGATGAAGCAATTAAGTTAAGAACTCATTTAGAGGACACAAAAATACTTGTGTTTGGAACTTTAATACATTCAAAACTAAAGCCATATGCTTATGTTTCAAAGTTACTGAAATACAATTTGATTGCTACAGTAGCTTCACTAACTACTGCGAGGTTTCTAGATTACTATAGCAAGAAATTAAACAGAAAGTTCAAAGTACACATAAAAATAGATACAGGAATGAAAAGAATAGGTTTTGATGTAAAGAGAGCGTTTAAAAATGTTGAGCAGGTATTTAGTTTCAAAAATCTTGAAATTGAAGGAATATTTACCCATTTCGCAACTTCAGAATCAAAAGATAAATCTTTCGCTCGCCAACAACTAAATAAATTTAATGAATTACTTCATGCATTAAAAAAAGCTGGAATGGAATTTCCTATTGTACACTGTGCTAATAGTGGAGCAATACTTGATATTCGTGAATCATACTTTGACATGGTAAGGCCAGGAATAATACTTTATGGTTATTATCCCTCTGATGAGGTAAAGCATAAAATTAATATTAAACCTATAATGAATTTAAAATCAAAGGTCACATATATAAAGAGGGTTGATGCGAATACAAGTATATCTTATGGTAGAACATATTTTACAGATAAAAAAACTTTTATAGGTTCTATTCCAATTGGATACGGTGATGGATATTGGAGAATTTTTTCAAACTCTGGAAAAGTGTTTATCAATCATAAATTATATCCAATTGTAGGGGCAATAACAATGGATTGGCTTATGGTAAATCTCGGTGTTAAGACTGATGTAAAGATAGGTGATGATGTACTTTTGATGGGGGCTGAAAATGGTGATTATATAGGTGCCGATATACTTGCAAAAAAAGCTAAGACAATCCCGTATGAAATTATTTGTGCTGTTGCTGATAGAGTCCAAAGAATTTATATTGATTAACAACCTCTTCTAATAATTGATTAATTATTACATTTCTTTTTTGTTAATAAATTGTAAAGTTTGTTAAATTTTTATTAACTCCTAAAATCATTTATGTTCAAAAAAGTCCTACCTAAAAAACAGAGTTTTTATATCCTATTAACGCAGCTCGCAGAAAAAATAAACGAAGCAACTGAATTGCTCCATGATTTATTAAGTAATAAGGAAATACTATTAGAAAATGCATCCAAAATACACATCCTTGAAAATGACTGTGACGAAATTGCGCATTCAATTATTAACAAATTAAATGAGGCTTTTGTTACTCCTCTCGACAAAGAAGATCTGTACCACTTAACCAATGCTCTTGATGATGTAATTGATTCAATAGATGCAATAGCAAGAAGAATGTGTATTTATAAACTTAAAAAGAGCACAGTTTTTGGACCTCAACTTTCAGGCATCCTTCTATCACAAACAAAGTTAATTTTAGATATAATAAAATCTCTTGAAAAAGGGGAACAAACTTACTCGAAAATCATTGCAATAAAAAATTTAGAAACAGAAGGTGACTCTGTATTTAAAGATGCATTAACTCAGCTTTTTGAAAAACAGAAAGATGTTATAGAACTAATAAAAGAAAAAGAAATCCTCGAAACAACAGAAAAAGCTGTAGATAGATGCCAACGAATAGCAACTGTAATGGAAAGTATACTAATTAAAAATGGGTAATTCTGATTAATGTTTCAGTTAACATTACTTATTATAATTCTCGCATTGGTTTTTGATTTTCTTAATGGAATGAACGATGCTGCAAATTCTATTGCAACTGTTGTCGCTACTCGTGTATTAACTCCAAAACTTGCTGTTGCGTGGGCTGCATTTTTCAATTTCGCTGCTGCATTTTTTTTCGGAGTCGAAGTAGCCACCACAATAGGACGCGGAATTGTGGAAACTTCTGTAGTAGATCAATATATTGTTCTCTCTGCATTAATTGGGGCAATAATTTGGACTCATTCCTGTACAAGATGGGGATTGCCGATTAGTGTATCTCATTCTCTTGTGGGAGGATTAGCAGGTGCTGCAATTATTAAAGCAGGATTTGATTCATTAGTCCCAAATGGCATAATAAAAGTGGTTATTTTCATTTTTCTTTCCCCAATAATTGGGTTAATCCTTGGTGTATTATTTATGATTATTGTTATGTGGATATTCAGAAACACAAAAGCAAAGAAGGTAGATAAAATTTTCAGGTATGGTCAGTTGATTTCATCAGCAGCTTTTAGTTTAGGGCATGGAACTAATGATGCTCAGAAAACTATGGGAATCATATCTATTCTTTTATACACAAGTGGCTTTTTAGGGGAGGAGTTTTATGTGCCATTTTGGGTTGTTATTATTTCTCATACTGCAATAGGACTTGGTACTCTTGCGGGAGGGTGGAGAGTTATTCGAACAATGGGAATGAGATTAACACATTTAAGACCTGTTGGGGGGTTTTGTGCAGAAACTGCAGGTGCCCTTGTTCTTGGAGGAACTGCAATTTCTGGCATACCAGTTAGCACTACTCATACTATTGCTGGTGCAGTAATGGGGGTAGGAATGGTAAAAAGATTAACTGCTGTTAGGTGGGGCGTTGCAGGAAAAATTATTTGGGCGTGGGTATTAACAATTCCTTTATCAGGTCTTTGTTCTGCAATAGCGTATTACATTATTAAATTGTTTTTATAGTATTAACTATAAACAATTTTAATTTACTGTTAAATTTGAATTTGAAAAACAAATTTTGACTGAATTTTCTAAAAATAAAATTTAATTTTTGTCATTATAAAAAATATAAAAACTATTAAGTTAAAAAAATTATTGTTGGTTATTTCGATTTTCTTCATTTTCTCTATTGATTTGGGGTACTCACAAGATGATAACATTGTCCCCCCCATAACAGCAAGGTTCAATATTGAAGGAGTATGGAATGCAGAACCAATGGGTGGAAAGTATTATATTCGTCAAATTGGAAATGAGGTTTTTTGGTTTAGGGGAAGATAACGAGGTAAGTCCCACTTGGTCAAACATTGCTTATGGAACCATCAATGGTGACATTATAACTTTAACTTGGGTAGATGAACCAAAAGGTTCAATAATGCAAAGTGGTAAACTTATAGTAAAAATTGAATTAGAAACCAAAATGTCGCTTGAATCTCAGACGGGTGAATACTTTGGAACGAATTTATGGACAAGAGAAAAACCCTAATGATAAATTAAACTTTGCTTAAAATATTTTAGTTAAAGTTCCCTTGCAAATTTTGTTGTAGGAAATTGGTGAAGAGTTTTCTATAAAAAAGAAAGTGGACAGGGGCGGAATCGAACCGCCGACACATGGATTTTCAGTCCATTGCTCTACCAACTGAGCTACCTGTCCTTCCTAGTTTTTAATAAAATTGAAAAGAACTATTACATTCAAATTAACAAATAAATAAATATTTTTCAATTATAAATTATTGTGTAAAAATTACTCACTGTAAAATTTTATCATTTCAACAATCGCATTATAACATATCTTACAAAAATAATCATATTTTATTGATTTCATAGTACAGTCAATCATAGGTCTATATACACCTTTAGCTACATACCCCCCACCTTCAAAGGCACCAACTTTATCTTTATATTTATCTTCAGCAGGTGTCGGAATTGGAGTGTCTTGTTCAACAAGTTTTAACCATTTACTACTAAAGTCAACAAGGGTAGTTATATTGGGTTCATATGGCTCTATTTTTAAATCATAGTAATCTTCGGTTGCAACTTCAGATGTATAATACTCATCAGCAAGCGATGCAAATCCATGCCCGAACTCATGTACAGTAACATAATTAGCATAAGGATTATCAACTGAGGTCAGTGAATAATAGTTATATATGCCTCCCCCACCATATTTATCAGTATTTACGATAATAAATATTTGGTCATATGGAACATATCCTGCTAGATCTCTCACTGTTTTAATATCTGTAGTCATAAGATATCGATCGATGTTAAAAGTATAGAATGAAGAATTGAGGATAGTATTTTTATATATTCCTTTACCTGGCACATCTGTTCCTGATTCTTCAGAAATTGACTCAATAAGCCAGAAATTGAAATTCTCTTTATATTCCTTAAAAGGTGAACAGTTAAGAAAATAATCTTTAATTTTGTTTGCATCATTTCTTAATTTCTCAATTTCATTAATTGTATATCCTTCACCTAAAATTACAATATCAACTTTCTTTTCTGGAGGACCGTTTTCAAGAATCTTTTTCACCCTATAAATTGGTGGTTGAGCTGGTTGAATAAAATAATCATTGGGGTCAATAGTTACTTCAAACATCTTTGTAAAATCTACTTTTCTCATTCTACCAGAAATCACAACTTTAATCTTGTGCTTAGGGAATGGAATAATAATAGTTTCATAAAAACTTCTTGCAATTTTTTTCGCTTCCTCTGTTGCTTTCCACTCTTGAAATAGTGTCGCATATCCACGCGAGTAGATCATTTTTCCTGTTTCGAAATCAAATACTTCAACAATATTTTCACCATACCTGAATTTATCCAAAAGGTTTGTTTTAGAGCCTCCCCAATATGGTTCCTTAATAAGCTTCTCCATAAAATAATTTTCACTATTATAGTCTCCAGCGTGTATTAAATCTATGCGGAGAGTTTGATTTAAAAAATAATCTTCAAAATTAATATTCTGAGAATTAGCAATAGAAACAAGAATAAAAAAATGAAAAACTAATAGAATTAGCTTTTTATTTTCCATAAATCACTTTTTTTAATTATTGCAAGATAATTTATTATTTAATTTTATAAAAGTTAATATTTCCTAACGGTAGAATCTATTTAAAACTTTCTCGCTAAAAAGTCCAGTTTAATTTAAAGGTGTTCTTCGTCAATCTAAAATTTTCTTTCAAGAAAAATACATTCAAAATTATTAAATATTTTATTCTACTGCAAAAATTTAATTGTATTTTGTAAACCAAGTTATTATCTTAAAGTATGAAAGGTATTAATAGCATAAATGAATTCCATGAGGAATTAAAATTAATCAAAAAAGATAAATATTCAGGTTCTCAAAAAGTGTTAAATGACTTTCTGGTTTTGTTTAAAGATTTTCTATCTAATTCTAAAGACTTGGACTCTTTATCTGATGAAGCATTATTCAAAATAATAAAATATGATTTTAGAGGACTATTAGAATCGCATAATCAGTTTGCTCTACTGCGCCATTTTAATTTAGAAATAATGAATGCTTGTGATTCTTACTTTACTAAGTTAATTGATTCCAAAAAGCATGGATTTGACTTTAAAATTTCTTTAAAGGACTTCCTTTTACAAAGAGTAGAAAACTATATTAAAACATGGATTAGCGTTAATGACAGAATTGCTGTTAATACTTTAAGAAATATTGATTTTGCAGATAAGACCGTTCTTCTTCATAGTAATAGCAGTACTGTTAGGCATTTGTTTAACTACATTAGAACTCAGTCTATTCCTGTAGAGATAATACAAACAGAATCTAGACCTAAATGCGAAGGTAGAGTTCAAGCAGATTATATTTCCTCTCTTGGGTTTAAAGTAACATACATTATAGATGCTGCTGCAATAAAATATCTGGCAAAAGTTGACTTTGTGTTAATGGGGTGTGATAGTGTGTATCCTGATTATTTTATAAACAAGGTTGGAACTGAAGCAATTGCAATTGGTTGTAGAACCTTTAAAATTCCTTTCTATGTAATTACTGACAGTAGAAAAATTTCTTCTACAGATTATATTAGGCCTGAAAATAAAAAACCAATTTCTGAAATTATTTCAGGAGCTTCCGTTCATAAATTTAATATAGAAAACTATTATTTTGAAAGTATTCCAAACGAGTTTATAACAAAATTAATCACGGAAAGTAATGTTTATGAACAAGGTTTCAAATTAAAGTTTTAATTTATATAAAGTAAAATGCAAGAAGCAAGTTACTATAATAAATTAGATGAAGTAGGAAGGGTAAAGTGCTTACTGTGCCCAAAGGAGTGTGTAATTGTTGATGGCAAAACTGGAACTTGTGGGGTTAGAAAAAATATTGGTGGTAAACTTATTTCTCTTGTCTATGGAAGACCAATTGCAATACATATAGATCCAATTGAGAAAAAACCTTTGTACCATTTTTATCCAGGTTCAAAAATATTTTCAATTGGTACATTTGGTTGCAATTTAAGTTGTAGATTCTGTCAAAACTATGATATAAGTCAATTTGACCCAACAGAAGATCTGGAAACTCTAGAAGAAATTAGATACTTTACTCCTGCGGAAGTGGTAAAAATGTGCAAGCACTACGAGTTAGAATTTCTTGCTTTCACATATAATGAACCTACAATATTTTATGAGTATATGATGGATATAGCAAAACTTTGCAAAAATCCTGAAGATGGGCATGAAATCAAAACTGTGGTTGTTTCAAATGGTCAAATTAACGAAGCGCCTCTTAGAAATTTACTCCCATATATTGACGCTTTTAATATAGATTTAAAAGCATTCAATGAAAATTTTTATAAAAGAATTTGCAATGGAAACTTAGAAACAACTAAAAACACAATAAAAATTATAGTAGAAGAAAAAAAACATATTGAGGTTACTTTTCTTTTAATAGAAAATTTCAACGATAACAAACAAGAATTTCTAGAAATGTGTAAATTTTTAAAATCGCTTGATGAGAACATTGTACTTCACATTTCTAGAGCTTTTCCGCATTATAAATTATACTTTAAACCAACACCATATAAACTTATGAAAGATTTTTATGATATTGCAAAGTTACAACTTAAAAATGTTTATTTAGGCAATGTTTAATTTTAAACACATTATAAAATATGAAAAGTAGTATAAGAAAAGCAATCTGCGCTGGAAGTTGGTATGAAAGAGATCCTTACGAATTACAAGAAGAATTGAGATTATATCTCAAAAATGTAAAATATTTGGGAAAAACCGTTAAAGCAGTGATAGTACCTCATGCTGGTTATATGTATTCTGGACAGGTTGCCGCATATTCCTTTAAACAACTTCCTGCTGTCACAAAAAAGATTATTATAATGGGAACGATGCACCATTATTATATGAAGGGGGTATGTGCTCTTGACTACGAATATCTAGAAACACCATTAGGAAACATAAAGGTTAGCAATGATGTAAAAGATTTAATTTCAAAAGGAATTGCAGAGTTTGTTCCTGAAGCAGATACGTATGAACATTCAATTGAAATTGAACTACCGTTTTTAAAATATTGTTTAAAGGATTTCGAAATAGTTCCTCTTCTTGTTGGGGATGTTGACTCAAAATGGCTTGCTAATAAATTGATAAGTTATATCGATAAAAATACAGTAGTTGTAGTATCTGTAGACCTGAGCCATTTTTATACTTATAATGAAGCTATAAAGCTTGATAAAAAAACCATTGATACAATTATTTCTTTAGATGAAAGTTCTGTCCCTGAACTTGAAATAGATTCTCCTTATGCAGTAATGACTCTAATTAATATTTGTAAAATTCTTAAGTGGACACCAGAATTATTAATATATAAAAACAGTGGAGATATTTCTGGTGATAAGAACAGAGTTGTAGGCTATGCTTCAATAATATTTTACTAAAATTCCATAAACTTCTACTTAACCAATGTACTTCACAAAGGAAGAACAACAATTAATGAAATCTATCGCACGCAATGCTGTAGAACAATTTGTACTAACGGGTAGAGCAAGTGATGGAGAATATAATTTAGGCAGTGATGATTTTATAATGCAAGAGTATAACATCTCTGAAATTCCTGAAAAGCTAAAACAGTGGCATGCATGTTTTGTTACAATTAGAAAGAATGGTGAGTTACGCGGTTGTATAGGAACAATTATTCCACATAATCCATTATATAAATCAATAATTGAAAATGCTGTTGGTGCTGCAGTTCGTGATCCAAGGTTTTATCCTGTTACAAAGGATGAATTGAAAAATTTAACATATGAAGTTACAGTTCTCTCTGAACCAAAAGAAATAAAGTATAAATCTTCAAAAGATTTATTAAGTCAAATAAAGGGTAAGGGAGTAATTATAAAGAAATCTTTCTTCACTGCCGTATATTTGCCACAAGTATGGGAGCATTTCACAAGTCCAGAAGAATTTATTTCATCTTTATGCCGAAAAGCAGGTCTACCATCAGACGAATGGAAAAATTTAACTTTACAGGTTCAGGTATTTGAAGCGTTGAAATAATTTAATTAGAAAAATATTCTTTTAAAACCTCCATTCGTTTTCGCCCCACTAATTCCTCAACCTTATTGGGCGATTCTATTAGTAATCTTTTTAGTTCTTCTACAGAACCAAGTTCTTTCAATAATTTTTCAGCAGTTTTTTTCCCTATTCCTTTTATTTTTACAAGTTCAGTTGTAATTGTCCTTTTCTTTCTTAAATCTTTGTGAAATGTTATAGCAAATCTATGGGCTTCATCCCTTATCTTCTGTAATAATCTCAAACCACTTGATGATTTCGATATATTAAAAGGTTCTTCTTGTCCAGGTAGATAAACTTCTTCTAACTTTTTTGCTAAAGATATTATATTTACTTTTCTACTTTCAGAATAAAGCCCCAAGTCTTGAAGAACTTTTAGCGCTGCGTTTAATTGACCTTTTCCGCCATCAATTATTATAAGGTTTGGTATTGTGTCTTTGTGCTCTTCCTCTTGAAGTTTTGAGAATCTTCTATATATTACCTGTCGCATTGCTGCATAATCATCTGGAATAGTACTATTATCTTCTTCTTTATCACTAGATATTCTCCACTTGTTTATATCCTGAATTTTATATTTTCTATATTCAGATTTTCTTGGTTTCCCATCTTGGAATACTATCATAGACCCTACCATATCGCTCCCTTGAATGTGGGAAATATCAAAACACTCAATTCTCCTTGGAATTTCATTAAGCATTAAGTCTCTTTTTAATGCCTCAAGAGATGGGGACACAAAGTATTTTTTCATCTTCATAATAATCAATTCCTCTAATAATAATTTAGCGTTAGCTTTAACCATAGATACAAGCTTTGCATCTTCTCCCTTGGTTGGAGCAATAATTTTTAATCTTTCTTTTTGTGTTGTTATGTTTCTTTTAGAATTTATCCAATTATATAATGTAGGTAGAAACTCAATTTTCGTTTTCAAATTAATTTCGGAAAGTGTTTTACTCGCTCCACTTCTTAAGATACTACCAGGTAATATAATTTTATCAGGAATAAAATCAGACTCTGAATAATATTTAATAATAAACTTCTCTAATATTTCGCTCTCCGAAGAGTTTAACACATTGGAAAAGTAGTAATGTGATTTTCCAACTGCTTTTCCATCTCTTATTTTAAATATCATACCGCAAGCATCATCATCAATTTTTTCAACAGCAAAAACATCTATATCTTCTAAGGTTTCATATATTACTTTCTGTTTTTCGGTATATATTTTTAATGAAGCAATCTTATCCCTAATCAAAGCTGCTTCCTCAAATTTTAGTTCTTCAGATTTCTTTTTCATTTCTTTTTCCAACTCCTTTAGTACTGTTGTCATTTTTCCGTTAAGTAAATATGAAACCTGATTTATCATTGAGTTATACTCTTCTTTCGTAACAAGTCCCTCACATGGTCCTCCACATTTTTTAATATGGTACTCAAGACAAATTTTGAATTTCTTTTGGGAAATTGCTTCTTCAGTAAGGGGTAAATTACAAGTTCTAATCATAAAAATATCTCTTAATATTTTAAGGGAATACCGCATTGTTTTTACATCTGTATATGGACCAAAATATTTCGAGCCATCTGACTTCTTATTGCGTGTGGGAAAAACTCTTGGAAAAGGCTCATTTGTTATTACTATGTATGGATAACTTTTATCATCTTTTAAATTTACATTATATTTTGGTTTATGTCTTTTAATAAGGTTTTGCTCAAGTAACAAAGCTTCAATTTCTGTGTCCGTACTTATCAATTCTATATCTTGAACTTTAGAAATCATAGAACTTAATTTATCGGTATTATAAAGTTGATTTTTTATGCGAGATGGAGTAAAGTATTGTCTTACTCTTTTTCTTAAGTCTTTGGCTTTACCAACATAGATTACTTTCCCATCTTGGTTCTTAAATAAATACACACCAGGTTTATTAGTTAGGTTCTCAAGTTTTTTTATTAGGTTTTCATTCATAATTTAATAAAAACCAAAGTTAAGACTTTATGTTAATAATGTGATATTATTTTATACCTGCTTTTTGTAAGAAATTCATTGTCTTTGAGATAGTTCCATTAAGACACCCGCAGTAGATTTTGGATGCAAAAATGCAATTAACATATTGTCTGAACCAACTTGCGGCTTATCATTAATTAATTTTATTCCATCTTCTTTTAATTCATCAAGTTTACCTGCAATATCATCTACCTCAAAAGAACAATGGTGTATTCCTTCCCCTCTTTTTTCTATAAATTTTGTTATCGGAGAATCTTCTGCTGTTCCTTCTAAGAGTTCTATTTCTATATTTTCAAGGTGAAGTTTTCTTACTTTCACTTTTTGAGACTCTACAAATTCTTCTTCAGTTGCTTTAACTTTGAAGATTTTCTCAAATATAGGAACTGCTTCTTTAAGCGATTTTACTGCTATTCCAATATGGTTAATTTTCATTTTTGTTACATTTTATTTATATAAACTGGTCATATCCTTTTCTCCTTAAATAATCAACAACTTCTCTTACGCTTTGTGACTCTCCTCTCTTACATACAAGTAAACCATTGTCTGTATCAACAATAATCAAATCTTCACACCCAACAACTGCTGTAACTCTTTGTTCATTAACTACATAGCAATTTTTAGAGTTTATCATCACAGTCATACCTTGTAGAACATTGTTGTTAGAGTCTTTTTTGCTTAGATTGTATATTTCATCCCAAGAACCTACATCACTCCAGTCAAAATCACCCTTAATGGTATACACACAGTTAGATTTTTCCATTACTCCATAATCAATAGATATACTCTTAACTTGTGAAAATACCTGCTCAAGTATTTTATTAAAGTCTTTTGAATATAGATTCTTTTTAATTTTCTGTAAAGAATCATATAACTCAGGTAGGTGCATTTTAATCTCTTGTAGCATTACACTAACTCTAAAAATGAACATTCCAGCGTTCCATAAAAAGTCACCACTTTTTAAAAATGCTTTAGCAATTTCTAAGGTAGGTTTTTCAGCAAATGTTTTTACTTTGTATACTGGTATTTTTACTTCTTTGCTTTCAATTTTTTCATCTGTAACATATTGAATATATCCATATCCAGTTTCCGGTTTTGTCGGATTTATTCCAATTGTTACTATACCATCATGCTTTTCAACAAAATTTAAACCTGATTTTACAACTTCCTGGAATTCTTTAATATTTCTTGTTAATTGGTCTGCAGGTATCGCTAATACCTGTGCTTGTGGATTAAAGTTTTCAATATATAAACAAGATAAACCTATGCATGGAGCTGTATTTCTACCAATGGGTTCCAATATAATATTTTCTTCCGGAACCTGAGGAAGCTGCTTCCTAACAATGTTTTTATATGCAGCATTTGTAACAATAAATATTTTTGTTATATCGAAAATACCTTCAAGTCTTCTGAAGGTTTTTTGTATAAGTGTTTCTCCACTGTTATCAATGTCTAGAAATTGTTTTGGTGTTTTTGAGGTTCCCTTTGGCCAAAATCGGGTACCTGTGCCACCTGCCATTATTATTGCGTATTTGTTCTCTTTGTTGTAGTAAGTATCTTTATATGGATTCATATATTTTTATGTAAATATTCTTTCTGGATTATTTAAATATGATATGAATAACTCAAAATCTTTGGTTTTCTTATCAAGAAAAAGCAGTTTCATATTAACAACTATATAATTAAGAATCTCTTTTATATCCTTAGATAATGGATCCATTCTATAGTTTTGAATAAACTTAATAAATATATAACTAGCTTCAGAAAGTTTTGCCATGTTCTCAATCTTTAACTCTTTAGACAATTTAACTATATCTCTAAAGTAATTGAATGTTTTCGATAATGTGGTAAGGGCATTATAAATTTGATATTCCCCTTCTATTGTCTCTAATGATTTGAATACATTTTCTACGTTTAAGATTCTCTCTTTTAAAATTAACAGCTTCCTTCGTTGAGATAAATCCGAATATTTTTCTGTAAGTTTTTTTTCAATTTCTTCTTTTTCTATTGCTAATCTTTTCTTTTTTTCTATTTCTTCTTTTTCCCTAATTAAATTATTTCTAACTTGTTCCATTTCCGCAACAACATTCTCATATCCACTAAAATCTTCACCTGTAATTAACTTTCTCACTAAAATAATGCTTTTTAAAAACAGATCTATTCTTTCTTTAGTTAAGCTTACAATTCTCTCTTTATTTACTTCAACATCTTCCAAAAATCTCTTCATAGTTTCAGAAATTGTATGGTATATATTAGTAATTATTTCAAAGGAAATTTCTTTAGATTGTTTTTCCATAAACTCACATTCTGAAACTATACTTCTAATGTACGGCAAAATATTTTTTATTGTTTCTGAAAGTATGTTCTCTTTTTTTTCTTCTTCTTTAAAATCTATCTTTTCTGTGGTGTGTACTTTTGTAGTCTTAGTAGATGTTCGTCGTTTTGAATGTTTACTTTTTGTATCACTTTCTCTCTCATCTAACATTCTTCCAAGGGTTTCCATTTCATCTCGTATTTTCCCAAGTGCTTCAGATATTATAAGGTTTCTTGTATAAACTTCTGATTCATACTTTTTAAATGCAGTATTTTCTTCTTTGATGTATTCCTTTTCTCTTTTTATATTCTCGGTTTGCAATTTTATATTTTCTTTTTCCTCAAGTTCGCTAAAATCTTCCTCAAAATGGTCAATGTAAATTTTTTTCTTTATTTCCTTTTTGGATAATTCTTCTTCGCCTTCTTTTTTGGTATCATTTATTTGTATTCTATCTTCTTCTATTGTTTTTAAAGTTCTTTTAATTTTCATACCACTTTCTTCTTCTTTTTCTGCTCCTTGTTTTGTAAACTCTGTCTTATTTTGTAAATCTGCAATTTCTCCTTCTTCAGGTAAATCATATATTTTTTCAGTGGTACTATCATATTCGTTGGAAATTAGAGTTAAATTAGATTCTTTCTCGAGAGTTGTGTCTTCAACAATATGTTCTTCTTCCATAACAACGTGTTCATTTTCTTTTTTAATACTTGTCGTATCATGTTTCTGTCCTTCTTTGTCCTTTTGTTCAATGCTGGTAATGTTTCCCACAGTAGAACGTAAAAATTCGCTCTCAAGAGTTTCATATACCTCTTTGCTTTCTTGTATACTCTTCATTATTGTCTCACTATCTTCTTGTGTAATATCAGTTTCTAATTCTGTTTTAGATTTTTCAGGAACAATCTTAAAAACTGATAAAAGAAAATTCTTAAGAAACTCTTTGTCTAAAAGTAAATTGTCGTTTAAGTTCTCAAAATTTATAATATCTTCCTCTGTTTTTTTTATAATAAAAAGTAAATAAGAACCAAGTTTTTCGAAGTTTTTTGTTTTTAAAAGTAAATATGAATATTTTATAAGGTCATTTCTGTTTTCTGTCTCGCTAATACTCTTTAGTAAATTTATTAACTTAATTAATTCTCCAAATCTTGAATTGCCAGCATAAATAAATAACTCTTTCTCCAATTCATCTAATAGATATAAAAGATAATTTTTATTCATCAATAAGTTATATTAATATATTTTCTGATAGACTCTTTTAATATACAATAATAAAATCAAATTAAAAATTTATTTTTAATTGAACCCAATGTAATTATAAATTACTAGATTTTTTAATATGAAAATGGAAAAATTTTTAAGAAAAATTTTAATTATACTTGACAATAAAATTGATATTTATAATATTAATAGTGTAAATTTTCCATCATCCTCTTGTTAATATCTTGTTAATAATTTCTTTATAGTTCTTTTAAATCCTTGTGTGCAAATTTCAATTTTTTATTTAATCTAAAGTTATTAACAGTTTTTGTTAAAAAATTTCGTTATTCATAATAAGTAATTGATTATATGTAAATTAGTTCATTCTTGCTATGTTAATAACTTTAGCTTAAAATAATAAATTTATACCTAAAATCATTGCTGTTTCCTAAAGTTTTATTTTAGATATATATCTTTTATTGCATTATTTTGTTAATAATTATTTTATTTAATAATATAAAATTTTTCCGCTCATTATTTAAATGGATACGAATTACTTAAAAGCTAGCTCTACAAATGAAAATTTAAATATAGATAAACAAGATTCCTCCAAAGATGAAGCTGAAAAAGTATGGAAAAAGTTTTTAGATTTACTATCTGACAGTACTAAAGAGAGTGAAATACAAGCATGGTTTTCTGTTATTGTACCAAAAAGTTTTATTAATAACGTTTTGACTTTATATGTACCAAGTGATGATTATTATTCCATTATAGAACGACGTTTTAACAAACAAATAACAAAGATACTTGAAAGTGGTTTATTAGGGGAAAAAGGAAAATTAGTATACGAAGTTTTAAACAAAGAAGTTACCACTTCATCCAAATCATTATTACCCTCTCCTCCTGACTTAAGGAAGGATGAAAAAGAAGTATCCACATATCCTATACTAATAAGTTCTGATGTAGATAGTATTCCAAAATTAGATTCTTTCAATAATGGTCTGTACTCAAGGTATACATTTGAAAATTTTGTAAGAGGAGATAGTAATGAACTGGCTGCTGCAGTTGCTTATGCAATTGCACAAAATCCTGGTAATTTGTACAATCCATTTTTTGTTTATGGTGGTGTTGGAATAGGTAAAACACATTTAATTCAAGCAATAGGAAATGAAGTTGTTAAACGCTTTCCAAATAAAAGAGTATATTATACAACAACTCCGGATTTTACCACTCAATTTACTTCCAGCATAGCGAAAGATAGAGGTGACTTTTCATCAGGTACCTTCGGAACGAAAAAACTTGACGCTTTTTATAAGTCTCTTGATGTATTAATTCTTGACGACATTCAAAATCTTGCTTGTAAACAAGGAACACAGGACTTTATTTATCAAATTTTTAATACTCTTTATAATAATAATAAACACATTATTTTTTCGTGCGATAAACCAATAAATCAAATCAAAGATATTGAAGAAAGACTTGTATCCAGATTCAGATGTGGGATGATTGCAGATATACAACCACCAAGTTGGGAAATGAGAGTAGCAATCATTAAGCGTAAACTTTCAGAATTGTCAGTAACTTTTTCTGAAGAAATTATTCATTTCATTGCAACAAATGTTACTGATAGTATTAGAACAATTGAAAGTTGTATTTCTGGAATAATAACTGAAAGTAGATTTCTATATAATAACCAAATTAATTTAGAAATCGCCGAACGAACACTAAATAGAGTAATTGGACACATAAGGAGAACAAAAAACATTTCGATAGAAAATATTATCTACACCGTTGCTCGGTATTATAAAATTTCCGAAAATAGTATTTTATCCAAAAAACGAACTAAAGAAGTAGCATTTGCAAGACAGGTTGCAATGTACTTAGCAAAACAATTAACAAATTTAACATTAGAGACAATTGGATTGAATTTCGGGGGTAAGGATCATGCAACGGTTTTATATGCTTACAATAGTATTAAAGAATTAATTAAGAAAGATCCAAATGTTAATAATCAAATTTTAGAAATTCGTGAAATATTAAATAATCTTTAATTCTATAATAATTATTTTTTAATAAAATGTTAATAAATGATATTTATTAACATTTTTTATTTTTCCTTATGTTCTTATCATAGCACACAACAAAAAATCAATATATTAGTAACACATAATTGACATTAAATAAAAGATACAACTAAACTATTTATTTATATCTTACAATTTAGAAATTTTATTACTAATATTATTAACCAAACTACTATTATTTCTAATAAATTTAATTTTAAATTATGATTGAAAGATTGTTTATTAAAAACTACCTAATAATTAAAGAAGTTGAAATAGAATTTTCTAATGGGTTAAATATCTTAACAGGAGAAACTGGAGCTGGTAAATCGATTATTATAGATGCTTTAAGTTTAATATTAGGTGAAAGAGCTGATTATTCAATCATAAGAAATGAAGATGAAAAACTAATAGTTGAAGGAACTTTTAATTTTTCTGGCAAATCAGAAAATATAAAAAATGTAATATGTAAGTTTCTAATTTCAAATAATGTTCCACTGTATAATAATAATGAATGTGTTATTATTGTAAGAAGAGAGTTACTAAGAAAAGGTATAAGTAGAAGCTTTATTAATGATTATCCAGTTTCTATTGGTATTTTAAAAGAATTTGGTAAACTAATAATTGACATTCATTCTCAAAATGAACACCAGCTATTATTAGACAAAAATACTCATATTGAACAACTTGATGAATATATAAAACAAGAAAGTAAAGAGTTTAGTTTATTACTATCTGAATATAATGATGGATATAAAACATACAAAAGTTTAGTTAATGAATTAAGAAGTTTGATAAGGAAAATGAATGATTATATAGAAAGAAAAGAATTTTTAGAATTTCAATTAAAAGAAATAAATAGTGTAAATCCTCAGAAAAATGAAGATGAAATTTTAGAAAATGAATTAAACAAATTAGAAAATGTTGAAGAAATAAATGTTACTATTAATAACTGTGTAAATATTTTATCTGGTGAAAATTTAAGTATATTAGATGGAATTCATACAGTAATAAAAGAAATAAAAAAACTTATAAAATATGATGTTAAATTTGAAGATATGATTAAAGAGTTAGAGGCTGTGTATATACAGGTTAAAGAATTTAATAGTGTATTGGTAAATTATATTTCAAATGTACAATTTGATGAAAGAAGAATAGAAGAAATTAGAGAAAGGTTAGGACAATTATCTTTTTTAAAGAAAAAATATAGAATGACAATAGATGAGTTAATAGAGAAAACAAAGAAACTAAATGAAGAACTTGATGCTGCAGCTAACTTTGATTTTGAAATTGAAAATGAACAAAGAAAGATTGAAGAAAGGAAAAAGCATCTGTTGAGTTTAGCAACCAAAATATCGGAACAAAGAAAAAATTATTCATCTAAACTAGAAAAAAGTATTAAAAAATATTTTAACGAAATAGGTCTCGAAAATGCGGAGTTTCGAGTTAATTTCGAGTTAAATATACCGTGTGAAGATGAATATTTTAATGTGGAGATAATAGGTGAGAATGCAGAAAAAAAGAAAGTTAAACTTTCTGATAATGGTATTGATGATATAGAATATTTGGTAAACATGAATATAATTATTGATAAACCAAATAAAAACAATAATTTAGATTATATAAATAGTTCAAATTTTTTGCCACTTAAAAAAGTAGTTTCTGGTGGAGAAATTTCTAGAATTATGCTTTCTATAAAAGCAGTACTTGCGAGTAGGGATAAGATACCGATTTTGGTATTTGATGAAATAGATGCAGGTGTAAGTGGTAGAATAGCTGAAAAAGTAGGATATTTACTAAAACAACTTTCAGACACACATCAGGTAATTTCTATTACGCATTTACCACAAATTGCGGTATTTGGAGATACTAACTTGTGTGTTACAAAAACTATTGCAAATATTAATGGCAAAAAGGAAACAGTTACCTTTATTAAGAAATTAAATGAAAAGGAAAAAATTGAAGAAGTTGCCAAATTACTAAGTGGCGAGGAAATTTCAGATGCTTCCTTGAAAGCAGCTAAAGAAATGATTAAAAATATTAAAGAAAAGAAAGTAAATTAATTTATCTTTTCATATAAATTAATATTGCAGCAATATCGGATGGATTCACCCCTGCAATTCTAGAAGCTTGCCCAATTGATTTTGGTTTTATTTTTTTAAGCTTATCTTTTGCTTCTGTTGATAAAGATTTAACTTTATCATACGGGAAATTTTCAGGAATTACAATATTCTCATTTCTTGTAAAAGATTCTACCTGCTCCTGTTGTCTAATAATGTATCCTTCATATTTTAATTCTATATCTATTTGATTCATTGCTTCATCATTTTCATAAAGCTTCGTTAAAAAATTATATTCTTCACTATCTACTATTTTATTACATATAATATAACTTACCAATTCTTTTGTTGTAACTTCTGTTCTCTTTATTATGTTTGAGTAGAAATCACTTTGTGATATTGTGGCGGAATTTATTGAAGTTAAGAAGTTATTAATAATAGATGGTTTTATTGTATGAGATTTAAAATAATTTATTGATTCTGTTATTAAAGATTTTTTGTCTAACAAACTTTTGTACAAACTGTAATCAACTAAACCTAACTCATAACCTAAAGGAAGTAATCTCAAATCAGCATTATCTTGTCTTAAGAGTAATCTGTATTCTGCAGACGATGTAAACATTCTGTATGGTTCAACAGGACATTTATTTATAAGGTCATCAATTAAGACACCAATATATGCTTGATTTCTTCTAATAATTATTTGCTTACGATTTTTTATTTTTAAAGCTGCATTAATTCCAGCAATAATTCCTTGTGCGGCAGCTTCTTCATATCCTGATGTTCCATTTATTTGTCCAGCGAAAAATAAACCAGAACACAATTTTGTTTCTAAAGTTAAATAAATTTGATGAGTTGGAAAGAAATCATACTCAACTGCATATCCTGGTCTTAACATTACAGCTTTTTCTAAACCAGGTATTGTTTTTATTGCATTATATTGAACTTCCTCTGGCAATGATGTAGAAAAACCATTCATATAAATAGTTTTTCCGTTAAGTGTTTCGGGCTCCAGAAAAATTTGATGTCTTGGTTTATCAGAAAATCTTGCTATTTTATCTTCAATTGATGGGCAATATCTTGGTCCAACCCCTTTTATTCTCCCAGTAAACAGTGGTGAATCTTTAAAACCTTTTCTCAATTCATTGTGTGTATTTTCATTAGTATAGGTTAGGTAACAATTTACTTGCTTTAAATACGGAAATTTAGTTTTATCTGTATGGATAGAAAACGGTACTGGTGGATTATCGCCGAATTGAATTTCTGTTTTAGAATAGTCTATTGTATTAATATCAAGCCTTGGGGGAGTCCCGGTTTTTAGCCTTCCAGATGAAAAACCAAGTTTAATTAAATTTTCCGTCAGCCCAACCGCAGCTCTCTCCCCATATCTTCCACCTGTAAAAGATTTATTCCCCGTATACATTACAGCATTAAGAAAAGTACCAGAAGCTATAATTACTGATTTACATTTGATAATTTGGGAATTTTGCGTATTTACACCAGTTACTCTATATTTGAATGAAATATCTTCTTCTTTATAAGGAGAGGAATAAACAGTATCATTAAAGTTATTCTTAGAAGTATCCTCTACGAGGATATTTGTTACAGTATCCTCTATTATTTTAATATTGTCAAATTCTTTAAGAAAGTCTATTGCAGCTAAAGTATATTGTTCTTTATCAGATTGACATCTCGGAGACCAAACAGCAGGTCCTTTAGATTTATTCAACATTTTAAATTGAATACCTGTCTTATCTGCTAATATACCCATTACTCCCCCGAGAGCATCAATTTCTTTAACCAAATGACCTTTTGCTGTACCACCGATGGCAGGATTACAACTCATTCTGCAGATTGCTTTCTCATCCATAGTTATAATACATACACTACACCCGAGCTTAGCAGCAGCAACAGCTGCCTCTAAACCAGCATGTCCACCTCCAACTATAACAATGTCGAAATTCATTTTTTAAATAAAGTTAGTCAAAAATGTTTCTTAAGAAACATTTTTATAAATAGTTTATGAAAGATTGTAATTAATTTAATAAACCCAATCTTTTTGCAATAACTTCCATTTGGTCCAATAAATAATTAATACGAGAAAAAGCAGCATCATAACTGGACTTTTTAGTCATATCAACACCTGCCTTTTTTAACAATTCAATTGGATAGTCACTACCACCTGATTTTAATAAGGAAAGGTATTTCTCTCTGGGTAAGTCTCTAGAGTCGGATGGAGGATTTAGTACATAATTACTTAAAGCCATTGAAGCAATTATGCCGGTACTATATTGGTATACATAAAAATTGTAGTAGAAATGTGGAATTCTACTCCACTCGACTTCAATATAATCATCGACATAACAAACACCTTCATTATGCCCGTAGTACTTTCGTGTTAATTCTAAATATTTTTGATTTAACCAATCTGAAGTAAGTGATTTTCCTTCTTCAACTCTTTTATGCATTGCAAGTTCAAATTCTGCAAATAATGTCTGCCTAAATAAAGTCCCTCTAACTTGATCAATATAGCTATCTAAAACATATAATTTAAATAAGTCATCATCTTCATATCTAAGTAAATATTCCATAAGTAAATTTTCATTAAAGGTAGATGCAATCTCAGCAAGGAAAATAGGATACTGAGAAGTTGCATAATGTTGATTTTTGTCAGAAAGATAGCTATGTAATGCATGCCCTAATTCATGAGTTAAAGTTGAGACTGCATCATACTTACCATTATAGTTCATTTTAATAAATGGATGGACGCCATAAACACCACTTGAATATGCTCCTGATTGCTTTCCTTTGTTTGGATATACATCTATCCATCTTGATGTAAAAGCTTGTTTTAATATGTTGTTATATTCTTCTCCTAAGGGTTTCATTGAGTTAATAATAATTTCCTGTGCTTCCTCATAAGTGTATAATTTTTCAACAGTTGGAACAGCAGAAGCATAAATATCTTCGTATCTAAATTTATCAAGCTTAAGTAATTGTTTTTTCAGCAATAAATATCTGTGCATTACATTCAAGTTAGCGTTTACGGATTCTATTAATTGTTCATATACGCTGACAGGTATATTATCTGTAAAGAGTTTAGCCTCTAAACAATTATTGAAGTTATGTACCTGAGCATTAAAAAAATGTTGTTTTATTGCTCCGTCTTGAAGTATGGCAAAAGTATTCTGATATTTTTTTTGGTTTTTCCAGAATTCTCGCATAACTAAACTTCTATCTTCAGGATTTTTGGAAGACCTATATTTAATGTAATTTGCATAATTTAGAACTACCTTTTCACCATTGCTAAGTGTGATTTCTATATTGGGTAATTCTGAATCGTTTAGCATATTGGCGGCTTTTGATGATACTCCTGAAAAAAGACCTGTTAAAGAAACAATTCTTTGCTGATCTTCTGGTAAAATGTGGTTCTTACCTCTAATAATGTCCTCAATTCTAAATCGATATGGTTCTAATCCAGGTTCTTCTTTTAAATATTTTCTGAAATTTTCTATTCCAAGATTAATCACATCAGTATTAAAGAATGATAATTTTGCATTAAATTGAACGAACATAGATTGTAATTCGCCCTTCATTGATTGGAATAGAGTATTTGAAATATCTGTATTACTTTGGTGTGAAGCATATTCATAAAGTATGGAAGCTCGCAAATCAATATCGTTTAATAAATTTAGAAAAGATAACATTTTCTTAGCTGAAGAAGTCCAATTAACTTTTTCTTCATCAATCTTAAAAATGAGTTGTGATACAGCTTCTTTTTCTTTTTTCCAGTCTTCTATTGAGGCGAATAAATCTTCAATTTTCCATGTGTATTCTACAGGAATATCTTTTCGCTCAGTTAAAGAATAATCCGGTATAACTTTTTCTTGGGGATATAGCTCATTCATAGGATAAATGGTTGTAATGATTGATAAAACAATGCAAAAAAGAAATAAATTTCTTGAATATTTCATATTAGTTTTTATTTAAAGTTTTCAAATAATTTTCATATAAATTAGTAATATAAATGTTTTAATTAAAGTAATAATAGACCCATAAAATTAAAAGTTATGAGATTGAACCCTATATAAATTCATATACTTTAAATTTCATTTAAAGTAATTATATAAAAAATTATCTTTAAAATAACATAAATATAAAGTTTAAGTGTTTACAAATATTATTGAAAAGAAGATAAAGGCCGAGCTATCTAATGCTTTATCAGAAGTAAAGCATAAAAAGCAATTTTCAATTAACGATGTAATTTTAGGTAATGCTTCTGATTTTACTAAACAATTTATAAGATATGAAATAATCAAAGAAGAAAATTTTGGCACGGAAAAGCAACAAAACAACTTAGACACAACAACTTCTGGTTTAGCTTTAAATCTGAATTCAATCATTGATAAAGATAGATTGAGCAAAATAGTTGAAAAAGCTATAAAATTAAAATTCAACTATACCATAAGGCCAAGGTGGACGATATTAAATTTCATATTTGGAAAAACAGAATCTGTTCCTACTAATACTGCCCTTAAAAAGTTATCTATTTTCAATTTTTATAGGTATTACCTTGATACTATAATAAATTATATAAATGATAGGCAGGAAGCACAAAGTTTGATAATTACTAAAAAAAGAATACAGACCTTATTAGACGAAACAGATACAATTATTCACGAAAAACTTGTTACAAATCCATCATCAGTAAAAGTAAAAAATTTTTTTCTTCAACTTTTTAAACTAAAATATGAAGACATCTTTCAACCAAAACTAGATGATTCTATACCATTTGGATTTATAAGAATATTTTTAGAAGATAAAGCATTTTATGGTGTTCTTGAAAGATTCATGCAATTTTATAATGATATTTATGATGAGTTATCAGATAGTGAAAACCTATATGATTCAAAGGAAATAAAATTGAAGGATATAATAAAAGTTATTACAGGACAGGTTAAAATAGAAGAAGCAGAGATAAAATACCTAACACCAGAGATAAACAATGATTATTTATTTTTAATGGAGAATGCTTTTGAGGAAAAAGAAACCGATGAAAAATGGAAAGGAGACGCATTAAATATGGATAGGCATAAAAATAGTGTAGTTGATAAAAAACAAATTTTAGATTTATTTTCGAAAGAAGAACTAGAAAAAATAAAAAAGAAGGTATTTAAAAATAATAAACCACTTCTGTTTGAATTTATTGAACAGGTGAAAAACTATAACTCATGGATTGAGGTATCAGAATACCTGAAATCAATATTTGAAGAATACAATGTTGATATATATGACGAAGATGTAGTTAATTTTGTTGATAAACTCAACGAATATTTTTCATAGAAATTTTAGGAGGGTTTTAGTAAAGAATAATTACTAAAAGGAATAATTAGATGAAGATAGTAGATTATGCGAAAATATTAATAGAATCGGGAAGCGGAGGAAATGGGTGCATTAGTTTTAGACGAGAAAAGTATGTGCCTAAAGGTGGTCCTAATGGGGGCGACGGGGGAAAAGGAGGAGATGTTATTTTTCAAGCAACATCAACTCTTTCTACACTGATAGATTTAAACTATAGAAAGAAATATAAAGCAGGCAGGGGAATGCATGGTCAAGGTGGTAACAAAAATGGAAAAAATGGTAAAGATTGTATTATTAAAGTCCCCTGTGGAACTGTGATAAAAAATAGTGAGACAGGAGAAGTAATTGCTGAATTATTAAAAGATGGAGAACAATCAGTTGTGTTAAAAGGAGGAAAAGGTGGTAGAGGAAATACCCACTTCAAATCTTCTACCAATAGAACTCCAAGGTATGCTGAAAAAGGTGAGCCGGGTAAATCATTGGTTGTGGAAATTGAATTAAAATTAATAGCTGATATTGGTTTAGTAGGTTTTCCTAATGCAGGAAAATCCACATTAATATCAAAAATTTCTTCTGCAAAACCCAAAATAGCAGACTATCCATTTACAACGCTTTCTCCCGTTCTTGGAATAGTAAAATCATCAGATTATGAATCTTCAGGTTTTAGTTTTGTGGTTGCAGATATTCCAGGAATTATTGAAGGAGCTTCTCAAGGTAAAGGGTTGGGAATAAAATTTCTAAAGCATATAGAGAGAACAAAAGTTCTTGTTTTCCTTTTTGATGTGGCGTTACTATTGTCTGAGAAGGGAGAGTTAATTGAAGATAAGAAACAATTACAAAAGTACTATAAAATCCTTGAGAATGAACTTAAAACATATTCTGAACAAACATTTTCGAAATTATTGAGAAAGCCCCAAATAATTTGTATTACGAAAATAGATACTTTAAGTGCTTCACAAAAAAAGAAATTACAAAACTTATATCCCGATGTTATATGTATATCAGCAGTAAAAGGAGAGAATTTAGATAAGCTTA
Source organism: Ignavibacteria bacterium (assembly GCA_026417495.1). Lineage (GTDB taxonomy): Bacteria > Bacteroidota > Ignavibacteria > Tepidaquicellales > Tepidaquicellaceae > Tepidaquicella. The sequence continues at coordinate 5,201 of JAOADD010000064.1, read as the reverse complement.
TCTATAAGATGCAAGAAACATTAATTAAGGAAAGAAATAAAGAGAATAAGCAAAAAGAAAACAAAATACTTAATTCAGAATGAAACCCACAATTCTTATTTCAAATGATGATGGGATAGAATCACAAGGTATAATTAGACTTGCAAAGGAAATAAAGAAATTTGCAACCGTGATTGTAGCTGCTCCCCATACCCAACAAAGCGCTGTAGGACATTCTATTACTATGTCTAACCCCATAAGAATGAGCAAGATATTTTATAATAAAGAGTTTTTTGGTTATGCTGTTGAAGGTACACCAGCGGATGCTGTGAAATTAGCAGTACATAATTTATTGAAAGAAAAAAAAATTGACTTACTAATATCAGGAATAAACCAAGGTGCAAACACAGCTATAAATATAATTTATTCAGGTACTGTTTCAGCAGCAGCAGAAGGAACGATATTAGGTATACCTTCAATTGCTGTTTCTCTTGCGAGTTATATTTATAAAAATTTTGATGCAGCAGCAGAGGTAGCAAGTAAGATTGCGAAGGCAGTTTTGAAATATGGTTTACCTACTGGAACGTTATTGAATGTAAATGTTCCGCCTGTTCCAAAAAGTAAAATTCGAGGTATAGTTATTACTAAACAAGGAAAATCATATTGGAATGATGTTTATGAAAAGAGAATTGACCCAAATAATAGAGAATACTACTGGCTCACAGGTTATATGGTTAAAACGGATAAGGGCTTGGAATATGATGTGAGTGCAGTAGAGAAAAATTATGTTTCAGTTACCCCTATTCACTATGATTTGACGGACTATAAAACCTATGAGAAAATGAAATCGTGGAAACTCAAACTATAAAGCATATATTAATACAGAAGTTATACATACTAGTTTCACAATAAACCATCTCCCCAAATATTATAATTTAATTTTGTAATAATAATTCCTGTAATAATTTTTCATAGATGTCTAGATCTTTCTCTGGGAACAAAGCAATATCATAATAATCAATTTTCCCTTTTCTGCTTTTTATATAACGGGTTAATTGCTCAATTTGATTTTTAGAGTTGACATCAAGAGAGATGATAAATCTTCCGTAGTTGTCATAAAATATAGATTTTTTGTATCCGCAGTTATGCAGAAAATCAAAAATTGAAATTCCACTTTCTGAATGTAAGGAAAAATAATATTCGTCATATTCAAAGAATATAACAGGTTTATTTTTGTTAAGAAAATCTTGTGCCCCCTTTAGTACTTTTAAGTCGTATCCATCGGTATCAGATTTGAAAAGAACAATATTCTCTAAACTTTCATTTTTGTAAAACTCATCAAAACTAGATAATTTTATTTTTTCTTTTTTATCATGTATAATTTTTGCAGTTCCCTTTTCTTTGTCCAGTACAGCATTTATTTCTTCGGACTTTTCACCTAAAAATATATTAAATGTCCTAATATTATTTTTGAATAGTTTTTTATTTTCTAGTAGTAATCTATAGTAATTAATTTCTCCTTCTATAGCAATTATATCATTATTTACTCCATAAGTTGCTAGCATTGCTATTGTATCTCCGATGTTAGCTCCAATGTCTACAATAACACCATCAGGATATTTTTCGCATACATATTTTGCAAGCAAGGGAAAGTTTCTATCATATTCAGGATGTATTCTCATATACTTTTCCCCCATACAGGATTTAAAAGCTTTTAGCGTATAGTTTCCTATTTTTGAGCTTATAATTTTTTACTTTTCTAAGGGGACTCCCTTTCCTTCGGATTTTTCTTTATATTTTAAGTAAAATTTTACAATAAGGTTTAGTAGTTTTTCTTTCATAAAATAATTTGACAGGATAAAATTCCATATTTAGTATTTTAAATTAAAGTCATAAGTAACAATTTTAATGTTATGAAAAACATATAAAGTTGATAATGTGAGGATTTTATAAATTGAATTATAATTACAAAAAATATACATTTAAAAAATCTTATTAAATTAAAAATAAAGAATTATGAAAATAATATATCATGGTCATGCATTTTTAGAAATTATTACAGGGGATTATGTAATTTTAATAGATCCCTTTATTTCTGGTAATCCCGCTTGCGATATTACTAAAGAAGATATTTCAAAGTGTGACTATATTATTTTAACTCATGGACATGGTGACCATTATGGAGATACAGATTTTCTAGCAAAAAAATTCAATGCAACAGTATTAGCAATTTATGAACTTGCTGTATTTGCTTCTAAGAAAGGATTAAAAACTCATGATTTAAATATTGGAGGTGGATTTAATTTTCCCTTTGGAAGGGTTAAATTAACTCCTGCATATCATTCATCTTCAACAATCGAAGGAGGATATGCTGGAGATGCAGCAGGTGTACTTCTTTCAGCGGAAGGTAAGACAATTTATCATGCGGGTGATACGTCCTTGTTTGAAGATATGAAAATAATCGGTGAAACTAGTAAAATTCACCTAGCATTTTTGCCAATTGGTGATAATTACACAATGGGAGTAGATGATGCAGTTAAGGCGGCAGAATATATCAGAGCAGAGACGATAATTCCAATTCATTACAATACATTTGATTTGATTAAAGCTGACGAGAAAGAATTTTGCAGGAAAATAGAATCAATTGGTAAGAAGTGCACCATATTAAAACCAGGCGAGTATTACGAACTATAAATAATAAAAATAACTAATTTCTTTTGACAAAGATAATCGCAATTGCAAACCAAAAAGGTGGTGTTGGAAAAACTACCACAGCAGTGAATCTTTCTACTGCAATTGCACTTGCAGGTAAGAGAGTATTGCTAATAGATTCTGACCCGCAAGCGAACGCAACAACAGGGATGGGAATAGAAGCAAAAAATGATGGTAATACTATTTATGAAATATTAGTTTTAGAAAAAAAGTTAGCAGAGACAATAAAGAAAACAATTGTTGAAAATCTTGATATAATAACTTCGCATATTAACTTTGTTGCTGCTGAGCTTGAATTAAAAGATTTACAAGATAGAGAAGTTAGATTGAAAAAAAAATTAGAAGAATATATTTCTGAAAATAAGTTTTCTCTATTAAACTATGATTTTATATTTATAGATTGTCCACCATCTCTTGGTTTAATTACACTTAACGCACTTACGGCAGCAGATACAGTACTAATTCCTGTTCAAAGTGAATATTATGCACTGGAGGGGTTATCACAATTATTAAACACATTAAAGCTTGTGAAAAATACCTTTAATCCATCATTAAACATAGAAGGTTATTTATTAACAATGTTTGATTCACGTTTGAGACTTGCAAATCAAGTTGAAGCAGAAATAAGGAAATTTTTTGGTAATAAAGTTTTTGATGTAAAAATATCTAGAAATGTAAAAATTGGAGAAGCACCGAGTTTTGGAAAGCCAGTACTTATTTATGACCCAACTTCAACTGGAGCTCAGAATTATATTGAATTAGCGAAAGAGTTTCTTACAAGAAATCCTGTATAGAAAATTAAAAAGCAGTAGAAACATAAACAATAACAACAAATGGCAGATAAAAAAAATGTTTTAGGAAAAGGATTGTCTGCAATTTTTGGAGATAAAACTTCTGATTTACTATCGGACAAGGAAGAGAAACAATTAGAACAACGAGGTAAGGAGCAAATTATATATATAGAATTGGATAAGTTAATTTATAATAAAGCTCAACCGAGAAAAGATTTTAGTGAAGATAAATTAGCGGAACTTATTGAGTCCATAAAATTAAATGGGATATTGCAACCGATACTTGTAAAACCAATTTATGAAGAAAGAGAAACGAGATATTACCTGATAGCGGGTGAAAGAAGAGTTAGAGCAGCACTGAAATTAGGGATGGAAAAAATACCCGCTTATATTAAAGAAGATATTGAGGAAAAGTCTGAGCAATTGCTTGAACTTGCTTTAACGGAAAACTTGCAGAGAGAAAATCTAAACCCAATGGAACTGTCGGATGCGTATCAGAGATTAATAAATGAATTTGGGCTAACACAAGAAGAAATAGCGAAAAAGGTTTCTAAAGATAGAAGTACAATAGCAAATTTTCTGCGATTACAAAAGCTTCCCCTTGAAATTCAAGAATCACTCCGAAAAGGGGAGATAACAGAAGCGCATGCAAGATTAATCCTTAGGATTGAAGATTTGGAAAGACAGATAGAATATTGGAAAAAAACAATTACTGAATCTTTAACAGTACAGGAATTGTATGAACAAACAAAGGAATTTGTGAAGCAGCCTAAAAAGAAAAAAAGACAAAAAAGATCATCATCAGCAGAATTAGAGATTTTAGAAAAAAGTAGTAAGCTCCAAAATTTAGAAGAACAATTGATGCACTTTTTCGGAACTAGAGTGAGAATAAAACCGAAGTCTCAAAGTTCTGGCGAAATAGTTATTGAGTATTATAATGACGATGATATCGATAGAATTATTGATAGATGTACTCCTGAAGAAAAATAAACATGTAAAACTATGAAAGAAATATTACACAGTTCTAAAATACCGCAACCAATAGGGCCATATTCGCAGGCAATAAAAGCAGGAGATTTTATCTTTACCTCAGGAATGATACCTATTGATTTACAAGGAAATGTTATTAATGGAGGGATTAAAGAACAGACAAAAACAGTACTTGAAAATCTTAAATTGTTCTTAGTAGATAATAATTTAACACTTGATAATGTAGTGAAAATTACAGTATATCTTGATGATATCAATGATTTTTCTGCTATGAATGAGGTATATAGTAGTTATATGGATAAATCACTACCTGCCAGAAGCATTTCGGAGGTATCAAAACTTCCAAAGGGTGTAAAAATAGAGATAGATGCTATAATTTATTGCGGGAAGTAACCCTTTTACTTAGAGAGAGTTTTTAAATACTTACTAAGCTTAGATTTTATTCTGGACGCTTTATTCTTATGTATTATGTTTTTAGTAGCAGCTCTATCAAGAGTAGAGACAGCTTTCTTAAATTCATTTTCAGCTGCAGATTTATCCTTTTGAGCAATTACCCTTTTAACAACGCCTCGAATTTTTGCTTTGTACTTTTTATTTCTTTCGGTTCTCTTTTTTATTTGTCTTGCCCTTTTTTGGGCTGATTTATGTCTAAGTGGCATAAAAGAAATATTTTTAATAAACAACTAAAATAACAATTAAATAAAAAACATTCAACGAAATATATAATTC
>JAOADD010000060.1 GCA_026417495.1 Ignavibacteria bacterium | reverse complement strand
AATACAGGGTATAAGAATTTAATTAAGTTGAATTCAATTGGTCATACAGAAGGATTTTACAAAAAACCAAGAATTGATTTAGAAGTACTGAATAAATACAGAGAAGGAATAATTGCTCTATCTGCTTGTGCTGGTGGGGTTCTTTCTGCATATATAGTAAGAGATAATGTACAGAAAGCCTATGAAATGGCAGGAATTTATAAGGATATTTTCGGAGAGGATTTTTATTGTGAATTACAAAATCACCTTACATTAGAAAGTGAGAAGCTTGTATTGAAAGAACTACCAAGAATAGCTAAAAGACATAATATTAAACTTGTAGCTACTAATGATATACACTATTTAAAAAAGGATCATGCAATTGCTCACAACATATATCTTCATATAAGTGCAAAGCAGAGCAAAAACATTGATTACACTAGAATTACCACAGATTTAAGATATGGAACAGAGGAAATTTATTTTAAATCGGCGGAGGAAATGTGTAATTTATTTGAAGATTTCCCTGAAGCGATTAAATCAACTCTTGAAATTGCTGAAAAGTGTAATGTTAACCTTGATACAAAAGAGTATTACATGCCAAAGTTTCCAGTTCCACCAGAGTTTTCAGCAGATAAGTTAAACTTAAAAGATGGTAAAACAAATCTTGATTTATATCTTGAAAAGCTTGCAAGGGAAGGGCTAAAGAAAAAATTCAAAAATATTACAAAAGAAATCGAGGATAGATTAGAATATGAGCTTTCTATAATTTCTAAAATGAAATTTAGTGGCTATTTTTTGATTGTACAAGATTTTATTAAAGCTGCCAGAGAAAGAGGAATTTTAGTGGGTCCTGGGCGTGGTAGTGCTGCTGGTTCACTTGTATGTTATTGTCTTGGAATTACTAATGTAAATCCGCTTGATTATAATCTGCTGTTCGAACGCTTCTTAAATCCAGAAAGAATATCAATGCCAGATATTGATATAGATTTTCAAGACGACAGAAGAGATGAGATTATTCAATATGCAAAAGAAAAATATGGAGAAAATGCAGTTGCACAAATAGTAACATTCAATAAACTTGCAGCAAGAGGTGTACTTAAAGATGTAGGTCGAGTTTTGAATTTCCCATTCAACGAAATAAATGAATTAACAAAGACGATTCCAATTCTGTTCGGAAAAATAAAACCTTTATCTGAGTGTATAAAGGAAGTTCCAGAATTTAAAAATTATTTTAAAACAGGAACAGAAGAACAAAAGCAAAATAAGAAAAAGCTATTTGAATATAGTTCAATCCTTGAAAATCTTAATAAGAATTCTTCAATACACGCATCTGGAATTGTCATTACACCAAGTGATGTAACTGATTATGTTCCACTTTCCAAAGTACCGAAGGAAAACAGTTTTTTCACTCAATATGAAATGAATTCTCTTGAAGATGCAGGGTTGATTAAAATAGACTTTTTAGGGCTAAAAGAATTAAAAGTAATTCAAAGAACTTTAGATAAAGTCAACAAAAGATACAATCTAAACCTCACACCAGAAACAATTCCACTTGATGACAAGAAAACATACGAACTATTTTCAAATGGAGCTACAATAGGTGTTTTCCAGTTTTCAAAAAGTAAAATGCGTGAATACCTTTCCAAGTTGAAACCGAAAAATATCAATGACCTTGCTGCAATGAATGCATTATACCGACCTGGACCGATGAAGCTAATCCCAGATTTTATTGATAAAAGATTTGGAAGGAAGCCTGTTTCGTATATGCATCCGAAATTAGAAAAAGTTTTGAAGGAAACTTATGGTATAATTGTATATCAAGAGCAAGCAATGCAGATAGCGCGTGAGATTGCTGGTTTTACAATGGCTCAAGCAGATAATATGAGAAAAGCAATGGGCAAGAAAATTCCAGAAAAGATGAAGCAACTTAAAAACGATTTTATAAAAGGTGCAATACAAAATGGAGTTGATAAAAAAATTGCAAACGAAATTTTCAATTTGATTCAAAGTTTTGCCGATTATGGATTTAACAAATCTCATGGTGTTGCTTATTCAATACTTGCTTTTTATACTGCATATTTGAAAGCTCATTATCCTGTTGAGTTTCTTGCTGTTTCTCTTGACTGTAGAAAGGACAACGAAACTGAATTACAACAACTGGCTGAAGAATGTAGAAGAATGGGTATAAAACTAAAGCAACCAGATGTAAACTCAAGTCTATCAGGTTTTGATGTTGAATATAAAGATAATGAAAAGGGAATTGAGGAAGACAGTATTCTATACGGACTTAGTGCAATCAAAAATGTAGGTGAAAAAGCTGCAGAGAATATAGTAACAGAACGAGAAACAAATGGAAAATATACTGATTTTATAGATTTTTTAATTCGAGTTGACCTAAGATTGGTAAATAAAAAGGCAATTGAATATTTAATTTATGCAGGTGCTTTTGACTCTCTTGAAACAAACAGAAATAAACTCTTTTCAAATCTAGAAAGAGCAATGCTTTATGCACAAAGATATAAAGAAAAACCTGAAGCAAAGGGTCAAGAATTGCTTTTTGGAATAACAAGTGAATCAAAATCTGAAAAATACAGACATACAGATTTCATTTTTGAAGAATTTGTAGAATTTTCTGAAAAAGAAAAATTTAACAAGGAGAAAGAAGCGATTGGGTTTTTCTTGACAGGGCATCCACTTGCAAAATATAGCAATATAATTAAAAACTTCGTCAATATAAACTTTGGAGAAGATATTACAGACCTTGAAGCAGAACAATCACTAGGAAATGTCAGAGCAGCAGGAGTAATTGCAAATGTACAGGGTAAATATTCAAAAAAAGGCAATAAGTTTGTCACATTTGAATTAATCGATTTTTACGGGACAGCAGAATGTGTCGGTTTTAATAGCTTAATAGAGAACAAGGGGGAACTAATTAAAAACGATAATCTCGTCTTTGTGGAAGGTAAAGCTGAAGAAAATGGTGATAAAATTAAATTAATAATAGATAATATTTATTCAATAGACAAATTTCAGGAAAAATTAGCAAGCAATATAGTAATAAATTTATATTTAGAAAAAAACTATGATAATGAATTAAAAGTATTAACAAAACTTATAGATAAATTTCCAGGGTCTTGTAATCTCTACCTGCACATTTGTCCTCAGAATGAAAATAATCAGGAATGCAAAAATGGAAATGGTATTTTTTCAAGACTTTTTAGAATCAAAAACGCAAAGGTAAAACCAACAAAAGAGTTTTTAAACGAAATAAACAAATTATTTGGAGAAAAAAATATATCAATAAACTAATATTTTTATGTTAAATTTTTCATTTGAATAATTTTTAGTCTTTAAAATTAATTTTGTATTTTTAAAATTTGAAAAACAAATTAAAAATTTTACACTATGCATCCATTAGAATTTACTGATTCAAATTTTACGGAGGAAGTAGAATCTTCTGATATTCCAGTATTAGTTGACTTTTGGGCTGTCTGGTGTGGGCCCTGTAGAATGATTGCTCCAATTGTTGAAGAAATCGCTGCTGAATATCAAGGAAAGGTCAAGGTAGGTAAAGTTGATGTAGATAACAATGTTCAGGTTGCTACTAAATATGGAATTAGGAGTATTCCAACTCTTTTAATTTTCAAAGATGGTAAGGTAGTTGATCAAATCGTTGGAGCAGTACCCAAAAATTATATAGTTGATAAGTTAAATACTTATTTATAATTACAATTTTCTACCATATTTTTTCATCGGGGCGCTAAAAGTATGAGAATTTATCTATTAAAGATAAATTATTAATTAAATTTTGGAATGAAAAAGTTCATAATTATCGGGGGAGGTATTGCAGGTTTATCAGCAGGATGTTATGCTTAAATGAATGGTTTCAATTCTGAAATCTACGAAATGCATAGTATTGCTGAAGTTTATGTACTGC
>JAOADD010000057.1 GCA_026417495.1 Ignavibacteria bacterium | reverse complement strand
CCAAGCAGAGTGGGAGCAATAATTGATGCTGGTATGTGACCTTGCACATAATTTAGAATTAACCAACCAATCACCTGTACAACAATACCTAAAGCAAAGAAATTAACCCAGGTAAATAGTGGATAATCAAAAATTGGGAATTTAAAAACAATAACAGCAATAGCAGGTGCAATCAAAGACCCAATAACAGAATACCAAAAAAAACTCAATGTGCTCAAATACTCTCTACCTTTTTGAGTTGCGAGGTAATATGCACCGTAGAAAAAGCCAGCTAATAAACCAAGTATAGTACCAGTCCCGAATTGACTTGCTCTGTTTAAATCCTGTCCTAGTACAAGTATAGTTCCAATTAGTGCGATGAAAAGCCCAAACCAGAATAAAAATTTTAATCTTTCTCTGAAAATTATTATAGCACCCAAACCAACCCAAATCGGAGCAGTGTTTGCCATCAAAGTAGGGTTTGTCATACCCCCAATTTGTACCCCTGTTGACCATAAGACCAAGTCCGTTCCAAAAAAGAACCCTCCTAATATTGCAGCTATTATACCCTTTTTATTTGATTCAATTTTTTTCTTTTTATAATTCACAAATACAGGTAAAGCAATTGCGATTAAAGCAAATAGAATCCTGTAAAATGCTGTTACACTTCCAGGAGCGTTTGCCCATTTGACAAATATTGCTGAAAAGCCTAGAATTATTACCCCTATAATTAAAAGAATATAAAGTAAAATTTTTGATGGACTTTTTATTTTGGTGTTCAAAATACTTGTGCTTTTATTTTATTTTCTAAAAGTTTGGTCTGTATTTCAATTAATTTTTCTCTTGGAAGAGGGATAATTTCATCTGATGGATACAATCTATCGAGTGAATAAACTTGAACTAATTTTGGTTTGATTTTTATAATCAAATTTATCCAATCAGAAATATTTTTTTCGTTATAATTTCCACTTTTTCCATTTGCGAAAAGTGATTGTATTATGATATCATCCATTTGTAATAAACCTGAGATTACATCAGAAAAATGAATTTCCTTTGCAGGTCTATTATATTTAATAAATGTTTCTTCATTACCAACATCGAGTTTCATAATTTTAACATCCAATTTTGATATTGAATCTCTTATATCCTTATTGTTTAATGTGGTTGAATTTGATAAAATTGCAATTTTTGATTGAGGTGATAATTCATCTCTTATTTTAATTATTTCATTAACTATAGTTGGAAAATCAGGATGTAGAGTTGGTTCCCCATTACCTGCAAATGTTATATGTTCTATATTGATATTGGTTTCTAATAATTTCTCTACAATAGCCTCTTTAATTTCGTTTTTATTTGGGAATGTATTTATATTTTTGGGATTTTTTGTAAGAATTTGAGTCCATCCACACTCACAGTATAGACAGTCCAGAGAACAAATTTTTTTAACTCTTGGTAATAAATTTATACCTAAGGAAACTCCCAGTCTTCGGGATAATACAGGTCCATAAACAATTGTTTGTTTCATTCAACGAAGAGTATTTATAGACATTATATAAAATTATTTTTTTTTCTTTAATAAAAAAGGGAGTATTTTTAATACAAAAATCTAAATTTTAATGTTGCTTTTTATAAAATGTTTTGTTTTATTTATTTGTCAAATTTTTTATAAGTCTATAAACTTTTTTATGAAAGCATTACTTTTAGAAAGAATCTGTAATCTTGAAACTACAGAAACACCATTGGTGTTGAGGGAAATTCCTGAACCAAATCCTGCTGATAATGAGTTACTAGTGAAAGTCACTGCCTGTGGAGTGTGTCATACAGAATTAGATGAAATAGAGGGCAGAACTCCTCCCCCTAAATTTCCTGTTATATTGGGACATCAAATTGTAGGTAAAGTAATTAGAACAGGGAGATGTGTTACAAAATTTAAGATTGATGATAGGGTAGGGGTTGGATGGTTTTATTCTTCTTGTGGAAATTGTGAATTTTGCATGAGGGGAGATAGTAATTTATGTAATGATTTCAGAGCAACAGGAAGAGATGTAAATGGAGGTTATGCTGAATATATAGTTGTACCAGAATCGTCTGCTTTTTTAATTCCCGAAGTATTTTCAGACTCAGAAGCAGCTCCATTGCTTTGTGCAGGTGCTATTGGATACCGTTCTTTAAAATTATCAAACCTGAAAAACGGGGATAATTTAGGGCTTACTGGTTTTGGAGCATCAGGACATCTAGTTTTAAAACTTGTAAAAAATAAATATCCAGATACTAAAATTTTCGTTTTTGCCAGAAGTGAAAAGGAAAGGGAGTTTGCAATGCAATTGGGTGCTGTTTGGAGTGGTGATACTTTTGATAAATCTCCTGAGATGTTAAATGCTATAATAGATACAACACCAGTTTGGACACCAATAGTAAAAGCATTGGAAAATTTAAAACCTGGGGGTAGATTAGTTATTAATGCTATTCGTAAAGAAAATATAGATAAGAATTTTTTATTAAATATTGATTATGCAAAGCACTTATGGATGGAAAAAGAGATTAAGTCAGTTGCTAATGTTGCTCCTTCTGATATAGAAGAGTTTCTGAAAATTGCAGGAAAAATTCCTATCAAACCCGAATATCAGGAATTCAAACTTGAAGATGCTAATAAAGCCCTGTGGGAATTAAAGCAAGGAAAAATCAGAGGTGCAAAAGTTTTAATTATTTAATTTAAACAATATTTTTTATTAATTAAAAAAGTGATTTGGAGGGATTTATGAAATTCAGAATTATTTCCCTAATTGTTTCGTTAATGATTATTTTCTCTTTAGTATTGTGTTCTTGCTCACTTTTTAAAAAGAATTCATTTGGAAAAATTGAAGCGAGACAGTCTGATGAAAGTAAAATAGTGAATTCATCAAAGTTTGGAAAATATTTTATTAATGAAATTATTGTGCTGCTCAATGATGAGTATGACAGGAAAGAAGCGGAAAAAATTGCTGAAGGGGTAAATGGAAAAATTGTCGGTGAACTCGAATTCATAAATATGTATCAGATTGAACTCAGTTCATCTGATGAAGAGGGTTTATTGAAAGCATTAAAATATGCAAGAGATTTAAAATCTACATATTATGTTCTTCGAAACCCGGTAAATGAACCTAGAGGTAATATAAATGTTTCTTGCAATCCTTTTGATGATGATACTTACAGGGGTACTAATGGCTTCTCTAATAGAATGTTGGGAACTAAAGAAGCCTGGGATATAATAAAGGCTTCAGGAGTGGAACTGAATAAAGTGGATGTGGGAGTAATTGATGAGCCAATAAATATTTTCAATACAGAACTTCAGGGAGAAGCAAAAATAAATATTCTTGATGAAGAAGATGAAGATAATCCTGAAATGAAAATTATGAGGTCTAAGAAGAAAAGATTTAAAGAGACAGGAATGACGGATCAAGATGTGGAGTTTTATAATCAAATTAATTCACATGGTAACTATGTAACGAATATAATTGCAGCAAATTCAAAAAATGGAGGAGTTGCTGGAATTGCTTCAATTTTGGGAGATAAACTTAATATTAATGTCAATGACTATGCATATCTTGGAGATAAAGATAAGGAAAGGTTCAAGGCAGATCCGCAATACCAAATTGTTGATGAAGGTGGGAAAAGTAATCTTTTCTATGAAATGTGTAATATGCTAAGGCAGGTTGAGAAGGGTTCTAAAATTATTAATTGTTCTTTCGGGGCTAAAATGCAAAATACTGATGATAAAGAAGTAAATACTGAAATGAAGCGAAGATCAAAGGCTATGAAAAAATTCCTCGAAAAAATGAATAAGGAACATCCCGATGTAATTTTTGTCAGTGCTGCAGGTAACGATAATGTCGGTACAAATGGAGAAAATGATTACTGGGGTCATAAACTACCGAATCTAATTACAGTCGGAGCTCTTAATTCAAATGGTGATAGGGCAGATTATTCGGTTTATTCTGTTGGAGATGGAGAAGTTACGATTTCAGCTTTTGATAATGCTGTGATTTCTAAAGGTACTGTAGAAGTAGGAACAAGTTTTACTGCTCCTCAGGTTTCTGGTGTAATAACTCTAATGAAAAGTATAAATCCTGATTTAACTGCTCTAGAAATTAAAGATATTATAAAAAAAACATCGTCAAAGACATTTAATGGAAAAGAAATTCCTGCTAATTTGGGTGGGGGCTTTGTACGTGCCGATGATGCAGTACTTGAAGTCATCAATCAACTTCGGAAAAAGGAAAATAAAACACCTCTGAAAAAAGAAGATTTGCTTTCAATGGGTAATGTTGAAGTAAATTCTTCTGGAGGTCCTAGGGATTTTACAATCACTGCCTCAATTAAATTAGCAAGTGAAAAAGGAACACCTCTCGAAATAGATATTTCTGGAAGTAATTATATATTTTCTGGTGATAGAGTAAAGACTTTAGTTTCCCCTGGTAACGTTAGTTGGGATTTAACTTTAAGTAATTCCGATACTAAAGTAGTTGTAAAAGTGACTCGTTTAGATACCAAAAGTTGTACAACAATTCTCGTAGGTGGAGAATTAACTGCAAAAGACCTCGAAGGCGAATGGGAAGGTAAAACCTCTTATGATAGCTGGTCAACTCCTTATGAAATGGCAAAAAAAGAAATTCAAAAACGTTTACTTGCAGGTCCGGGTGAAGAACTTCCTCTACATATATCGGTTAAATATGTTTCCGAAAATGCTTTGTTGTTTGATATGCAGGTTAAAGGTGGTCTCCCTATGCCAAAGATGCCCTTTACTTTTAGTCAAGGGAAACTTAGTGCTGAGTTTGTCCATAATATGGTTGCATATAATTATTCTGCGAATATTTTCGAGGAAGAGGGTAGTATTAAACTTTCAGGTGTCTGGAATTCGAGAGCCACAAACGGCTCTATGAATATGAACGGAAAATGGAGAGCTACTTTACAGAAAAAGTAAATTAAATTTTTTAAACATTTAAACTGAATATAATTCTATTTAAATTAAATTAGATGTATTCTATCTAAAATTTACATACGTATTCTCTAAAATAAAAAAGGTCTTTTCTTGACGAAAAAACCTTTTTTATCTTGCAGAGAGAGAGGGATTCGAACCCCCGGTACCCGAATGGGTACAACGGTTTTCAAGACCGCCGCTTTCAACCACTCAGCCATCTCTCTGTGAAAAACGTGCATTTTTTTAAGTATTTTTTCAAGTTCGTAATAATAAAATCTGATAAAATTCACCAAAATGTAACCAAAATGTTGCTAAAAATGTTGCTAATTTTTTTAAAAGATTTTATATACTATTAAAGAAATTTGTGTATTTAAAGAACTATAAACGACATACAAAAATAATTTTTAAATGATATAAATTCAATGATATTTAGTTATTTTACAATAAGATTAAATAAAGAAATTATTAAATATTAATGTTTTCTTAATTACGATTCAGGATACTGATTTAAGTTAAGGTTTGGTAATTAGTTTATAATTTTTTGTTTGTCATACGCAAGTGGTATAAAAAAAATATCGGAGCTACCTCTGGTGTTACCCTTCAGCAGCTCCGTAGGAGGGGGGAAATGAAACTTTCTTCATTTTTACAAACAAATTATAAATTAAATTAGTTCATTTGTTTGATAATTCTTAATATTTAAAGATTTTTAGATAATTAAATTACTATAAATATTCAATTTAAGATTTTATTATTTTTTAATTTTTCTCTTGACATAAATATCTGATATTTGTATTTTGTAAAATAAATTTTGTTCTTTTATATTGGTCTAATTAAAAAAGGAGAGATAATGCGAAGAACAAAATCCCTTCGGTTATTTCTCTTACCGATTTTAATCTTAGCGGTAGGATTAATAACCGGATGTTCCAGTTCTTATGAACTCTCCGAACAAGGGACCAAAGAAAACCTGAATAATATTAGCTCAAAAGATGTTAATGCCTACACAAATTCATCTGAATTAGTAGCCACTAACACCTTTCCAACAGAAACAGAGCTAATCCAAGGTAATCTCGAGTCTCTTACGAGTTCACTAGCTGGAACATTAGCATCATCAGAATTAAATTACGATGGTCTTAGTGATGAATTGATGAAAGCAATCATTGAATACATCAATACACCATATCTTTATGGTGGAACTTCAAAATCGGGTATTGATTGCTCAGCTTTCGTTCAAACAGTAATGTATCAAGCGTTCGGATTAGTTTTACCAAGAACATCTTTGGAACAATCTATGGTTGGAGAGGATGTAGACCCGCAAGATTTAAGGTTTGGTGATTTGGTATTTTTTGATACAATGAATAAAAACCGTGTTTCACACGTTGGAATTTATCTTGGAGATGGTTATTTTGCTCATTCAGGTTCAAGAACTGGTGTTGCAATAGCAAATTTAAATTCTGACTACTACTCCAGGACATTTGTAAAAGCAAAAAGAGTTCTTTATTAGGACCGATTTTGAAGTAAAAAAAGTCTCGGAACAGTGTAAAGTTTCGAGACTTTTTTTTTGATTAAAAAGCAATATATTAATTATTATGCATTCAGACGATATTAAATATATTTACTTTCTAACTTTGGTGGAAAATCTTGGGAATGTTAGAATTAATAGTTTATTAAAGCATTTTAGAAAACCCTCCGACATTTTTCAGGCAAGTTTAAGAGAACTACTTGAAGTCAATGGTATTAATAAAAACATCGCAACTGCAATAAGAAGGACTCTTGATAATATTAATGAACTTGAGAGAACTTTCGAAGAATTAAATGAATTACTTATAAAAAAGAAAATAAAGGTAATTTCAATTAAGGATAAAGAGTATCCAGAAAATTTAAAATTTATTTATGACCCACCCGTTTTGCTATTTTATAAAGGAAATTTAACATCAGATGATAAATTTTCTATTAGTATTGTTGGAACAAGATTCCCGACTGAATATGGAAAAACTATTTGTCATAATATTGCTAGTGAATTGGCAAAAATAGGTATTCCTATTGTAAGTGGAATGGCTCGGGGGATAGATACAGTTGCTCATAAATCTGCAATTGAAAAAAGCGGTATTACATATGCTATTTTAGGTTCTGGAGTTGATGTGGTTTACCCAATGGAGAATAAAAAGGTTTATGAAAGAATTATTGAATCTGGTGCTGTAATTTCAGAATTTATTCCTGGTACTAAACCCGATAAGGTCAATTTTCCATTGCGGAATCGTTTAATTAGTGGAATAAGTCTTGGAACGGTAATTGTAGAAACAGGTTTAAGAGGTGGTTCTCTTATTACCGCAAGTTGCGCTTCTGATCAGGATAGAGAAATTTTTGCTATACCTGGTCACATAAATTCAAAGAAATCTGAAGGGACAAACGATTTGATAAAAAAAGGATATGCAAAACTTATTACATCAGCAGAGGATATACTATTGGAGCTTGAGTCAAAATTCAAATACTTTAAAAAACTCAATGAAAATCAAAATAAAATTTTAACATCAGATGAGTTAAGTAAAAATATCGAGCTTAATATATTTGAAAAGAGAATTTTCGATGTTATAAACAATGAACCAATACATATTGATAAAATAAGTGAATTAACATCTTTAAGTATTTCCGATTGTTTAGTGAATTTATTATCACTGGAATTTAAAGGATTAATAAGGCAAATACCCGGTAAAAATTTTGTAAGAGTATAATATAAATACAGTTATGGGAAATAATTATGATAAAGAATATGTGAAAATTGATAATGTTTATGTTGATAAACAGATATTAAAGACATTTTTCTGTTGTGACTTATCAAGATGCAAAGGATTTTGTTGTGTTATAAAAGGGACACTGGGGCCTCCTGTATCTCAGGAAGAGGTTGAACTAATAGAGAAAATTATTCCTGTTATATTAGAATATTTTGAGAAACCAAAACTTGAGTATTTATATTCCAATGGATTTTATGATAATTTTGGAGGTAATTTGTATTTGAAAACTTTGTATGGAGATGATTGTATATTTTCTTATTATGAATCTGATATTGCAAAATGTATTTTTCAAAAAGCATTTTCTGAGAGGAAAATTGATTTTAAAAAACCAATTTCCTGCGATTTATTCCCAATAAGAATCTACAGAGGAGAAAATACTTCTCTTAGATATGAAAAAATAGAAACGTGTAATTCTGCAGTAGAAAAGGGGAATAAGGAAAAAACCAGATTAGTTGATTTTGTCAGTGAAGCATTAGAGAGAGTTTTTGGTATGGAATTTGTTAATCAAATTAAAAAATAATTTTATTATTTTATAATAGTATGCTAAAAACTTCACAAATACAAAAACAGACACAAAAATTAGTACCAGTTATAGTACAAAAACAAAATCTCTTAATGCTTCCTAATCTAGCTCTTGAGCAGAGAATTAAACAAGAAATTGAACTTAATCCATTTTTAGAAGAGGTTGATGAAATTGAGGAAGTTGAACATTCTGAAGAACCAAGGAAGGAAGAAATTGATGCTTTAGATACTGATACTTCTGAAGTGGAAAATACCGAACCAGATAAGGAAGAGGAATTTGATATAGAAGATTTCATTGATGATGATTATGAGGGATACAAGACCCAAACAGATGATGCAGTGAATAAAAGACTTGCTATTGAAAATTTGTATAAGACAGAAGCAACACTAAAAGATAATTTACTTATACAATTATATTTACAATCATTAACAGACAGAGAGTTTTTCATTGGTGAAGAGTTAATAGAGTTTATCGACTCAGAAGGTTATATAAGAGAAGAAATTCCTGAATTAACAGAATCACTTAATAAGTTACGGGAAGAAAATCCATTAATTTCATCGGAGATAACTGAGGAGGAAGTGAAGAAAGTTTTGGATATAATAAAAACTTTTGATCCACCAGGTATAGCTTCAAAAAATCTCCAAGAGTGCCTTATTACTCAAGTGAAGCGTTCAGATGAAAATGATGAATTTAAAAAATTATGTATAAAGGTTTTAACTGATTATTTAGACGATTTAAGATTGAAAAGATATGAAAAATTAATTCGTGAATTAAATCTTGATACAGATACAGTAAATAAAATCTTTGACTTTATTGCAAAATTGGATCCCAAACCAGGTTTAACTTCTGAATCTATACCAAATGTTGTTATTTATCCAGATTTTATTGTATATGAAGATGATGGTCAGTTTAAGGTTGAATTAACTGATTGGCATTTACCATCAATTAGAATTAATTCTGACTACTTAAAGTATATAAAGAAAGGTGCAAAAGTAAAAAGTGAAACAAAAAAATATGTTAAAGAAAATTATGAAAGAGCCAAGTGGTTTATAGATGCAATTAATTCCAGACGGGAAACCATGCTTAAAGTTATGAATGCAATTCTTAAAAGACAGTATAAATTTTTCGAAACATCAGGTGAACAACTTGCTCCATTATTTGAAAAAGATATTGCGGAGGATATTGGAATGGATATTTCTACTGTAAGTAGAACAGTCAAAGGAAAATATGTACAAACTGATTTTGGTATTTTTGAATTAAAACATTTCTTTAGTAATGCTTTGAAGTCAGAAGATGGTAACGATGTATCCACAAGGGAAATAAAGAACAAAATTAAGGAATTAATAGATAATGAAAATAAAAACGCTCCCTATACTGATGAAGAGCTCGTAATAGCATTAGAAAAACTTGGTTATAAATTATCGAGAAGAACAGTTGCTAAGTATAGGGATGCAATGAAAATTCCAAAAGCAAGATTAAGAAGAAAAATCTAAAAATATGAAGTCTCACTCAACAACGGTTATCGGCCTAATAAGAGATGGTAAAGCAGTCATAGCCAGTGATGGTCAGGTTTCAATGGGTAACACCGTAATGAAACATAAAGCAAGTAAGATAAGGAAAATTTATAACAATAAAGTTCTTGTTGGTTTTGCAGGTGCTACTTCAGATGCATTCACACTATTTGAAAGATTTGAATCGAAACTTGAACAGTATAAAGGTAATTTACTTAGAGCAGCAACAGAACTTGCAAAAGATTGGCGGACGGACAAATATTTGAGACGATTAGAAGCTTTGCTTGCTGTTGTAAACAAAGAAAAAACATTGATAATTTCAGGTAATGGTGATGTGATTGAACCAGATGATGGTATTGTTGCGATAGGTTCGGGCGGACCTTATGCATTAAGTGCAGCGAGAGTATTATTAAAGTACACAAAACTAAGCGCTAGAGAAATTGCAGAGGAAGCACTTAGGCAAGCTGCTGAAATCTGCATTTACACGAATTCTTATATTAACATTGAAGAACTTGAATAGAAAGGAAATAAATAAATTATGCAAAAGAACAAATCAGGGAATGAAATGAATAACAGTAATAAAGGAAAAAAAGTAAAGAAGATTGAACAACTTACTCCAAGTCAAATAGTTGAAGAGCTAAACAAATATATAATCGGTCAGGATAATGCAAAAAAGTCAGTTGCAATTGCATTACGAAATCGTTGGCGTAGGCAACAAGTAACAGGTCCTTTGAAAGATGAAATAATGCCAAATAATATAATATTAATTGGACCTACAGGAGTAGGAAAAACAGAAATTGCAAGAAGAATATCAAAACTCGCAAATGCTCCATTTGTTAAAGTAGAAGCTTCAAAATTTACTGAGGTTGGGTATGTCGGAAGAGATGTAGAATCTATGATTAGGGAATTAACTGATCTTGCAGTGAATATGGTTAAACAGGAGAAGACAAAAGAAGTAGAAATAAAAGCAAGAGAAAATACTATTGAAAGATTACTTGACATTTTAATTCCACCATTAAGAAAGAAAAATAATCTACCTTCCCGACCAGCTGAAGGCACAGCATCAATATCAACTACAACAACAGCGGATATTTTACAAGATGAAATAGACTCAGAGGAAGCAAATAGACAAACTCGTGAAAAGTTCCGAAAAATGCTTATCGATGGAGAACTTGATTCAAGAGTAATAGAAATAGATTTAACAACCAGCAATATACCTATGATGCAAGTATTAGGACCAATAGGGTTAGAAGAAATGGGATTAAATATTCAAGACTTATTCGGTAGTATTATGCCTAAGAAGACAAAAAAGCGTAAGATGACAATAAAGGAAGCAAAGACAATACTTGAGCAGGAAGAAATCCAGAAATTAATTGATATGGAATCAGTTGTGAAAGAAGCGATTGAAAGAGTACAAAATTCAGGTATCGTTTTTATTGATGAGATAGATAAAATTGCAAGTACTCATAAAAGTACTTCAGGTCCTGATGTATCAAGAGAGGGTGTTCAGAGAGATTTATTACCAATTGTTGAAGGTTCAACAGTAATGACAAAGTATGGTCCAGTTAAAACAGACCATATATTATTTATGGCTTCAGGTGCGTTTCATAGTTCTAAACCTAGCGATTTAATCCCTGAGCTTCAAGGGAGATTTCCAATTCGTGTTGAATTGAATAGTTTAACTGAAGAAGATTTTTTTCAAATATTAACTAAACCTGAAAATGCACTTATCAAACAATATAAAGCATTATTAGAAACTGAAGGTGTTCAAATAGAATTTGAAGATGAATCGTTAAGAGCAATTGCAAGAATTGCTACTGAAGTAAATGACCAAGTTGAAAACATTGGAGCAAGAAGATTGCATACAATTTTAACTTCTCTACTTGAAGATATTCTCTTTGAGATACCTGATAAGAGGAAAAGTAAAAAAATTATTATAGATGCGAAACTTGTCGAAGAGAAATTAAGTAAAATAGTTATGAACAGAGATTTAAGCAGATATATTCTATAATTAAAATATATATTATGAAAAAGATATTATTATTTATTTTTATTTTTCTGTTTAGTTTAAGTGGGTTTTCTCAAGATGAAATCAAGTCAAGTGGGAGTGGTGGATATGGTGGCGTTGGTCTATCACTTGTTTTCTTTACTCAACAAGATGTGTGGAATATTTATCCTATCCTTGATGTATCAAATACTTCATTTGTAACTGAAGTGACACCTTATCTTGGATATAAATTTAACAGAACATTTGCACTTGAGTTTGCACCAGGGATTTTAATTAATAGGTCATATAGTAAAAATGGTTTTTATTTTACAAGTAAAACCCTTAATATAAAACAATACTATATTCCACAAAATGTGACTCTAGTTGCGATTCCATTGAATGCAAGGGGGAAAGTATATCCATTTGCAAAAAAAGCTATGGTGAATGAGTTTGTTTCAGGATTATATTTTGGAACAGGATTTGGAGTTATGTTTGTGGGAGAGAGTTACGATAATTATATTTATGCAGATGAAAATTCTCAAACTCCATTAGGAACTGTTGTAAGCAAAAAGAATCAATGGGCTTTTAATTCTCAATTTTTTGTTGGATATGAATTTCAATCTAGATTTGGACTTGGTATAGAACTTGGGTATAGAATTGTTCCATTAGAACCAGAATGGAAAGCTGCTGTTGTATCTGATTTTTCTCCTAATATGAATTATTTCTATATTAATCTGAAAGGGGGATTAGGTTTCTAAACATTTGAAACAAATTTAATATTAAGGTTATGATTTGAAAATAATTATAACCTTTTTTATATATTAAATTTAAATGTCGTAATTAGATTTAATTAAAAATGCTATTTGAATATATTTGAGATGAAATTGAAAAATATTTATTATATTACATTATATATTCTGCTTATTTCGACGACATTTGTGATATCTTCTTGTCAAATCTTCAAGGTAAAACATACAGACCCACCGAAAAAGCAGACTCCTGATAAAACTGAAATGAAGAAACCAATAGTTAAAGGTATGAGAATAGGTGCTCTTAAACTCGGAAAATTTGTTTATAAAGCATCAGTAGAAAAAGAAGAAGGGTTTTTTGATACTAAAATTTTTCGTGAGGTAAAATTTCAATTTGGGAATATAATAATTACTGAGGATGTTTATAACTCTACTGAACGAACTACTGATAGATTTGTTATAGACTCAATTTCATTATTACCTTACTCAAGGGTATATTCATCGGGTATAGAAGAGATTATCAATGTTAAATTTTCATCTTCAAGTATCGAAGGGAATATATTATTACCAAGTGGTGTAACACCTTTTTCAAGAATATTACAACAACCTGTATTTAGTGATGGTTTTTCAATAGATCTCGCAATTACTTTATTACCGCTGTCGGTGGGATACAAAACAAAACTTTCCTATTACGATTTTAAATTAGATGATATTAGAAATATTAATGTTGAAGTTGCAACTATGGAATTATATCCATTTGGAAATGAAAGTATTGATTGCTATAGAGTTTTTGTTACTGATGAAGAAAACGGAACAATAGATACATATTGGATAAGTGCGGATGAATATCCCAAAATTATTAAAGCAGATATTCAAGTTATTTCAGATTACAAAAAACGCTCTAAGACATACGAATTAATAGAGACAATTAATCATTGATAGTTATTTAATTATAAAATAAAAATGCCTGAGACTTTTCACAGTCTCAGGCATTTTTTATTTATTAAATCTTATTAATTATTTAACGAGCATCATTTTCTTAACTTCGCTGAATCCATTAACATCTAATTTGTAGAAATATACTCCACTAGTTAGATTTGCTCCGTTGAATTCAACGGTGTATGTTCCAGCGTTCATATTTTGATAAACAAGAGTCATAACTTCTTTTCCAAGAATGTCATATACTTTTAGTGTTACAAGTCCTGCTTTTGGAATTGCAAAATTAATTTTTGTTGATGGATTGAATGGATTCGGATAGTTTTGAGATAATGAATAGTTTTCAGGAACATTTGAAGAAATTGGTTTTACTCCTACAGGTGGTGGGCCATATCTTGCAATTTTTCCATTACTTCTTACACCCCAGATTACACTTCCATTTCTTGCTTTTGTTATATGATACCAGGCACCATCAGGAGCGGTATATTGTGTAGTCCAGTTTGCACCATTATTTGAGGAATAATAAATAGCAGTTGCTTGAGGAGCTACCCACCATTCTGAACCAGCGCCCGTAATACCACCGCAGGATGCTGCTAATGGTGATGTTAATGCAGACCAGTTTTGTCCACCATTTGTTGTTACATTCAGAGCGTTGTATGCTGCTAATCCAACAGTAGCACTATTGAACCAGATTGCATATTGATTTACAAATGTTGTGGTCTGAGTAGTCCAGTTAACGCCTAAATTGGATGAATACATTATATTATTTGTATTTGTTCCGAACCAGACATTGTTACCAAGCATCATAAATGAATTGTTCCAACCAGCTGCGGTTGTTGGAACAGTAGCCCAATCAAACCAGTTAACACCACCGTTTGTGGATTTTTTGAGTGTCCAGTTACCACCCACTGGGTCACCCATGTGATAAGCTGTATTTGCATCAGTCATCCATAATGCATTTCCAAAACCTCCAGGTTGATTGAATACTTCAGTCCAGTTTAGTCCACCATTAGTGGTTCTATAAATGTAATTACCTGCAGCTGGAGAACCAGTAACTAAAGCAATGTTTTCATCCCATGCAAAAATGTTGTAAAGTGGATAAGCAGCTGGAATATTTCCGCTTCTGTCAACCCAGTTTAAACCAGAATTAGTTGTTCTTAATACCTTTCCACTTGCTCCACATGCCCATGCAACATTATCATTTACTGCAGAAACGGAGTACAGTGAGGTAGTAACAGGTGATGTTTGTTCTGTCCATGATGGAGGCGTTAAAGGAATTGCAGTTCCATAAACTACAAATGGAACTCCTTGTGGATAAGTTCCATCTAATAAATCAACCCATCCTGTGGGTTGTTTTTGTTTTCCGTTTCCAGTTACTTGTTGGTTAAGTATTGATCTCGGGGGTGCCCAAGGACCAGAAGTTAATGAACCGATAAATGCTGTATAGAACCAATAGTTACCGGGCATAAGTGTTACAGAAAGTGTATCAGTAACAGCCATAATAGGTCTTTGACTATTAGTCAAGTCTGTACCTGTTACACGATAAATTCCTGTAAAATAGGTTGATTTCAACCTTGAAGTTGTTGTATCACCAGCAACCAATGTCGTAAATGTATTGTTTGTGTAAATTGCAAGTCTTGAACCTGTAATTGTTGAAGTAGTAGTAGAACCTGTTTGATAGGAAAAGAATCTAATTGAGTCAATTTGCCATTTTACACCTGCTGGTACAGTGAAGTCATCACCAACACCATAACCTTGAGTGTAATTTGAACCGAAACCATAGATTGTTCCACCAGTGAAAATAGCACTTGCATGTGCTCCACCGAAACCTTGGTTCGGGTGAGTAATCAGTTGTCCTGAGTCTGCTAGCAATGCCATCATATCAACATTAGAGTAAAGAATCTTTGACCCAGTTTGATTGGCATAATCTAATGTATTTGTGGGATGTGCCAGATCCCATTCGGTAACTACATCATTTGGGTCTTCATTTTGGAATCCAAATCCGAAAAGAAGAATCCCAACGATGAGTATTGCAGAAAGTGGGAGAATTAATTTTTTCATCTTTTACTCCTTTTTTAGTGTTTTATATAATTTAAGTTAATAATTAGATATGGATTTATCAAGTCTATTATTCTATTATATGCATCTTTCCTAATTGTAGTTTAATATTTTTATTCAATTAAATAAAATTTATTTAAACTTACTTTATTAAAACCACTTTTTCAGTTTTTAGAGTTCCCTCATATTTGACAATTAAGAAATATACACCTGAGGGTATATTTGGGGCATACCAATTAATTATATTGATACCAGGTGTAAGAATTCCTTCAAATAATTTTAATATTATTTCTCCATTAGTATTATATATTTCAAAAGTGTAATTATTAGTTTTTCTTACTTCAAATTCGATTTTTAATGATGAATTAAATGGATTTGGATAACATTTTGTTAATTTAAAATCATCTTGTAAATGAATTTCGGGATTTTTTTTGATTGCGAAGTAATTAATATCAATCGGAACAGTCCAGATCTGATATATCCCTGAGTAATCATCCATCCAAAGTGGTATTAATTTGCCATTTGTGAATTCGAGAGAAATAAAGTCTCCTTGATAACTAGATGGTCCACCTGTTATTTGTTTTGGTTTAAATCTATGTCCACTTATTGGGTATTCTTGCCAGGTTGCACCTCCATTGGTTGAACGAGATAAGAACACCTCAACTGAATCTGATGTTGTATTTCTATCATCATAATAGATAATATTAATCGCACCTGTGTTATCTATTTTAATCGCAGGGAAATATTGTATTTTACCATTATTCAAAGAATCCTGATTGACTCTAATTCCTTGAGACCATGTCGAACCACCATTTGAAGAATAGTGAAGAATAATATCAGGATCTGAGCCAGCAGGTGGTAAATTTTTTTCTGTTGTTACTATATATATCCAACCATTCCTGGTTCCTCCTGTTAAATCTATATCCATTCTGGGTAAACCATTAACTCTAATGTTATTTTTTGATGGAAGAGTACCATTAATACCATTTACATCATAGATGTTTTGATTAACTGTCCAATTTACACCACCGTTATCAGAATATGCAAGACCAATATAATCTTCTGTATATGGAATAGTAGAAGTTACTCCAGCCCAAGAAACATATACTCTTCCATTCAAACCTACTTTTATTTCTCCACCAGAACATCTTTTTGGAGGAGGTGAATTTATTGCCTGTGGAATTGTCCAACTTAAACCACCATTTGTTGTATAAGATACCATTACTGGGAATGGAGATACGAATTGAACAAAGGCAGTATATGCTCTACCATAATATAAACTTGTTAAGATTTTGTCAGAAGTTGTTGTCCCTTTATCTTCTACTTGTTGAGTTGTGATTACATAAGCTGATGACCAATTCAATCCATTATTTGTGGAATAATGCGAGTAAACGCCGTAAAATATTGAACCGATATGTGTTAATATTAAATTTCCATTGTTGTTTATTACAACCCCTGGATCTCCACCATGATTAAGAATATTTTCACCTGTACAAGTGTCAGTTCCGAACCAATTCAGACCCCCATTTGTTGATAAATAAATTCCTTCACTCCTAAAACCATTTGCAGTATTAATTGTAACTGAACTTGCAAAAAGGAATAGGGGATTAGTGGGATGAACACAAATTACAGGTTCAGTTTGAGTGACTGAGCTTGGGTAAATTCTATAACTATTGCCTATGAAAATATCCTGTGAGAATGTTACTCGAAAGGTTAGGAAAAATAATAATGTTATAAATAAATGTTTCAATTTTATAAACTATATTTAATGTTTAAGCCACCATAAATATTTCTTGGTTCACCAACATTGTAGTATCTACCCCAATAGTCATTTATATTTATGTATCCAACATATCTTTTATCAAAAATATTATTAATCCCAATATATGCAAGAAAATTAAGTTTATTATAATAGATGTTAATGCCAAATAAAGGATTAGCATAAAAATAGCCATTAGTAGATTTTGAGTTAGCATCATCAACGAACATTTTTGAAATGTAGTCACAGTCAAATTGTAAAAGTCCATTCAAGTTTTTAGTTATATACCACTCATAATTGAAAATAATATTTAATATATGCTGAGGAAAAGAGGGCATGTAATTATCAGAGAAATTATAGAAAAATGTTCCAGAGGGAGTAATTACATTCGTTGTATAATCTATGTATTTGAAATTAGTGAAAACATAATTTACAGTTAATTCGACTCTATCTAAGGGTTCTGTCATCAGCCCAAACTCTATTCCAAAGCGATTAGTTTTTGAAGCAGTTCTGAAGTAGGTTGCATTATTAATTGTATAAGGGATAATATCATCAATTATTCTATAATTGAATAATGTTATCTCAAAAAATACTTTTCTCATTATTTCTGATTCTTTGTTAATAAAGTTACCTTTTACCCCTAGTTCATAGTTATAGGATTTAGCAGGTTCTAAGTTAGGTGTGAGTAGTGGACCTACTCGTGTTATATTTTCGAGTTCACTTAATATCGGAGCATCAAAACCAAGTGAATAAGAAGTATATACAGAAAGAGATGGCAGCAGTTTATAATTTAATGCAACTTTCGGAGTAAATTTTGCAAACAATCTTGTAGTATCTATCATGCCGTTAAACTGTAAAGCAGTCTTTGAATATTTAATTATATCGTACCTGCCTGCAATGTATATATCCATTTTATCAGGGAAAATAGAAAGTTGGTCTTGAAAATATACTCCAACATTATTTGAAACATTCTGATACTGATTTTGTATTGTTAAATCTTTTTTCCCATTTATATTATTGAATTCTGTAAGAGGTCCATTTTGATTTGCTGCGTCAATTCCAATTGTGAATTCATTATAATGAACATCCAAATATGATTTGTTTGTAAATCTAAGATATCCTCCAAGAGAATATCTTGTTGAGATAGTATAATAAGTATCATCAGTTTTTTCCAAATCCTTCACACCTCCATATAATGTAAATTCTAATTCATTATTTTCTGCTTTTCCCCAAAATGTTTTTATCCTTATCCCCCCTTGACCTTTTGCCGTAATTCTTCTATAATCCTGTGAAACTGCTAAATCTTGTGCTTTAAAAGGGTCGGAATTAAACTCTGTCTCCGTTAAAGAACCAGGAAGTCTATTTAATCCATTCACATAATTAATTAGTATATCAAAAGAAGTTCTTGTACCTAAATATCCTTGGAATAAAGAATTTAATAAATGAGTATATTCTTCACTGTGTTTTCGATACCCAAAAATATTTCTGTAACTATATGAAATAAAAGCTCTGAAGTGGTCGGTTTTAACACCAGCTTTGAAACCGTTTTGTCGAAACCCGAACTTACCTGCTTGATTTGTGGAGGTAATAAAAGATTCATTGAAAGAAAAATCCGATAGGAAGTTAATAACTCCACCAGGAGAACTAGAATACAAGAACGACATATTCCCTTTTACAACCTCCACCCCTCCCAGTGATGTAAAATCTACAACATCAATAACGGTTTCACCATCTGTTTCAGTTACTGGTATACCATCATGCAAAATTCTAACACCTCTTATTCCAGAACTTGATCTGGTACCATATCCTCTTAAAGAAATTCTAATATCATGATTTCCAAATCGAGATTGTAAAAATAATCCAGGAACATCCGCAAGTACATCTTTAGCAGAAATTTTTCTTCCGAAGTTCAATTCTTTTACATCAACTCTATAAACGGAGTATGGTATATCAATAATTTTTTTCATATATCTTGACCCCGTAATTACAAGTTCTTCGATTTGATATTTCAGAGTATCTTCTTCCTCTTCTTGTGAGTATAGGTTTTCGTATGGTAATAAAATTGCAACGAGAAAAAAAATAGCAATTATACCATCAAATTTTGAAAGAATTTCTTTCAAATATGTCATAATAAAATAAATTTAGGCTGTTTTGATGATATTTTCATCATCAAAACAGCCTTATAATTTAGTTATTTAAATTTAAATATTAAAGTTCCAAATACTTCAATTGGTGTTCCTGGCTGGTATGAATTACCACCTGGGTCTGGTTCTGTAAAAGCAATCCATCTTCTACTGAAAATATTTTTAACAAAAATTGAGGTTTCTAATTCATAACCATAAATGTTAAAATTATACCCTGCTCTTGCATTATAAAGCACAAACCCAGGAACGGATTCAGCTAATATATTAGCACCATCAATATAAGAGCGACTGTAAACTTCAGCACTAATACCTACATATAGCTCAGGAATTATATTATATTGTAAATCAATATATGCTTGATGTTCAGGTGAGTTGGGTAAGAATTTTCCATCTTCAATATATTTGAAAATCGTGGTGTCATCCATAATTATTCTTTCAGGTACTTTAACTCTATATTTAAAATTAGAATAGGTATAAGCAACCTGGAATGTAACCTGTTCAATTGGTCTTAATCTGAAATATATTTCAGAACCAAATCTTTCACTACCTAAACTGTTTCCAAGGGAGTCAGTATTTCTATAAAAAGTTTCTAGTGGTCTACCAGGGATTCTAAACCTGTTGAAGTCATTATCAGTTTTTAAATAAAAGAATGTTGCCTCATAATTAAATTTCTTACTAAATACATCTCCTCTAACCCCAAATTCAAACCCATTAGATTTTGCATAAGTTAGGTCAGGATTAAAACCACCAAAAGATTTTGGATTATTAGCTAATTCTTCTATGGATGGAGGAGTAAAACCTTGACCGAAATCAGCATATATATTTAAATTCGGAAGGGGAGTATATGATATACCTACTCTTCCAGTTATACGATCATAATTTCTTGTGTCAGATAAATCTCTCGGGTTTTTAAGTTTATCATCTAATTTATAATATACATAGTCATATCTACCATTTAACATTATACTCCATTTGTCAAATAATCCAATTCTATAAATCAAGTAAGTACCAACTCCGCTCTGAAATATTGTTTCATTTGATAGTAATGTTGAGAAGTCTTCTCTTGCGGCACCTAAATTTGGATATCTTTTTTCATCTATATTTTGAGTTTGAAATTCTGTGCCTACACTAATGTTGTGTTTAATATTTTTATTTCCCAAAAGTACATTAAACTGTAAAGCACCTCCTGGTATTAAATAGTATCTGTGTAACACAGAACTTGGAACCGCTTCTTGAAATTTATATCCTTTAATAAAACCATAGAAATTAATTCCATAATTATTCCCAAATCCAATATCTCCCGATATTCCCGATGTAAATCTTTGAGTATATAAATATTCGTGCTTGGGAACAGCATCTGGGTTCGCTTGTTGTGGGTTTTCATTTACTTGAGTTAAATTAAGTCCTTCCGCATTCTCACTATAAGACTCTGTGTAAAATAAAACGGGTGTTAACTTTATATCCTTAGTTGGATAATAATTCAACTTGCCATAGACATTATTTCCCCAATAATGAGTATGTACTCTATATCCATCACCCATATATCTTGAAAATGAAACTCTATAGTTAATATTATTTACAGTTGCTCCAAATTGTCCTAATGCTTTCCATGAATTAAATTTTCCATAAGAAAGTAAAAATTCGCCTCCTAAAGGTTTTTCATATCCGTCTTTTGTAGAAATGTTGATTATTCCACCAGAGGCACTGGCACCAAAAAGTGATGCTGATGGACCTCTGATAATTTCAATTTTATTTAGTGTTGCCCAGTCAACATCATATAAATCTGGTGTAAATCCAGCGGGGTCATTTAGTGGTATGTTATCAAGTAATGTTCTTATTCCTCTTATTCCTCTTTCGGATAATATCCCTTGCCCTCGCATTGAAAGGTGTATCCTATTTCCTCCTGCTTGATTGTCTACTTTTACTCCAGGTACAAGTTTAAATGCTTCATCTGTACATACCCTTTTATTAAGAGTTGCATTCAAGATATCTTTATTTATTATACTCACCGATAAGGGTAGGTCTTTTAAAGGTGCATTAATTCTTTGTGCAGATACTACGATATCTATGGGATAAATATATTGTAAAATTGTGGTATCTTTCCCCTCGTATTGAGAGTATAAAAGAGTATTACTAATAAATATTATTAATAAAATGAATTTATATATTTTCATAACTTTTAGATATTAATTAATGAAAAAATATTCTTTAAATATTTTTTAAAGTTATGAAAATTTTTGGTGGTGGGCTTAAGGGTGGGATAAAATTATGAATTATATTCTCTTTGGTAAATAATGATAATATTAAAAAATTATTATTCTTTGGGATAGTAATCAAATTATTTAATAATCCCAAAAAATAAAAACACATAATATTTTGTGTATTTTTACTCTTTGTATTGTTATTCGTGTTTGAAATTAATTTTTTGTAAGAATTAATTAAATTTGTTTCTTCTTCATCCTTAATGCAATAAATATAAATATTGCTTTCATCTTCATCTATTCTGGATACTTCATACATTATACCATTGAAGTTTATTTCGTTATTACTTGTAAATTCAACTTTATTATTTATATTTGATTTATTAATAACTATAAGTTCCACTTTTTCATTGAAAACGGAAAATCTTGAGACTTTAAGTTCCCCCTCTTTTTTAATGTAATTTAATGAAATTAAGAAATAAAGTGTATATATTGATAAATCAAAAAAGATTATTGAAATTAGAATAGAAATTAATAATTTATTTCTTATATTCACATTATAAATTAATACATAAACTATTAGATTTCAATATATTATATTTTGCACTTAATTAATTAATTTTGTAAAATGATAAAATGCTAATTATTCTTAATAATTTTTTAATAAAAAATTTTTATGAATTTTTTAGAAAAATTAAAAAATGTACACTATATACATTATAGAGGTTTTATTGGTAGGGTGGGTGGGAGTGAAAAAAGGTAGATGATGTATTCATCTACCTTTATTATTTACGAGCTCTTGTAAAGCATTAATTATTCTTGGACCAGGTCTTGAAATTATATCTGCATCAATAACTATTATTTTATTTTCTTTAATAGCTTTTGTTGTAGATAAATTTTTTTGTAAAATTTCCCTATAATCACTCCAATTTGTGGCTATCTCGCTTGTAATTATTATGTATTCAGGATCCCTTACTAAAATATCTTCATAATTTATTTGAGGGTACGGTAATTCTACTTCTGCATATATGTTTTCATATCCTGCTAATTCTAAAACATTGTTAATATATGTTGATTTATTTATTGTTATTATTGGATTAATTGAAAGTAAAAATAGTACTTTTGCTTTAGATTTAACACTATTTATTGAATCGTAATATTTTATTGTTGAGTCAATCTTTGCGCATAAATAATTTGATTGATTCCTGCGATTTGTTATAATCCCTATATCATTTATCAACTTTTTTATACCATTTATGTCTCTTGGGTTTGTAACAAAAACATTGAAATTGTTTTCTATCAATGAATTGTATGTTGATTTCGAATTCCCTTCAACAGTTAAAAATATTATATCAGGTTTAAGTGATGATATTTTTTCAATGTTTGGATTAATCATTCCCCCTACTGTTTGTTTTGATTTGCAAGTTTGTGGATAGTTGCAATAGTCAGTTACACCTACGAGGAATGTGTCTGCTTCAATTGCATATATAGTCTCAGTTATGTTAGGTGCAAGAGATATTATTCTTTTCGGTGGGGTATCAATTTTAATTTCATTGCCTAAATCATCAATAAATGTTAAGCTTTTATTTATTTTATCAGTATTTTCTTTGCAGTAAAAAGTTATAAGTGAGACTAATAATAAATATAAAAAAATGTTATTTACTTTTTTCAATACAGTATTATTCTTTAATGAAAAGTATTAATTATTCGCGATATATGATGCAATTAGATATACTAATTTAACAACTTTTTCATAAAGAGATGAATTTAATGTTTCTGGCTTATCTGTTGTTAAATGCAAATGTTGATATCCATTCGTTGTAACAAAATACAAACCGTTAATACCTTTTTCAAAAAACGGAGTTAAGTCTGCACCACCACCAGACCAGGTATCTTCAACCATAGATTTTGTATATAGCGAATCAAGAGTTTTAGCGATTCTCCAAAGTTCTGGTGATGATAATCCGTTTCCTACTCTTATACTATCTCCACTAGCTATACAATCCATATTTAAAACTGCAACTATATTTTTTAAAGGTACTACTGGGTTATCAACAAAATATCTTGCACCTTGGAGACCTGTTTCTTCATTAGAAAACAAAACAAAAAGGATAGACCTTTTGATTTTTTCTTCTGAATTAGCGAATATTCTTGCAAGTTCTAATACTGCTGCTGAACCTGATGCGTTATCATTTGCACCTGGGAAATATATCTTTCCAGCTTGACCCCCTACATGGTCAAGATGTGCACATATAATAATGTACTCATCTTTTAAATCCTCATCAGTTCCTTCAAGCATTCCAATTACATTCATTGTTGTTCTATGGTAAGAATATTCAGCATCAACATTTATCTCCACTTTTGAATTTAAATTTTTAGATAAAGGCTTTCTATATTTATCAATTTCACTTTGCAAATCAGATAAGGTTTTTTCTCTATTAGCTTCCATTAGTTCATCTGCTACACTGTAATCAATTTGTAACATAGGGAAATTGTTCAATTGTATACCTTCACCATCCATAACACTTCCAATTGGTTTTTGTTTTTCAGGTGCGTTTGGTTTTGGTACGAACAGAATTGCAACCGCACCTTTATTAAATGCTGTATAGGCTTTATTTCTTAAAGACGGATTCCATTTGAAATTGGGATCTAATAACCAGTCTGGTTGCTGTTTAAATACCAATACCACTTTACCATTCACATCAACATTACAATAATCGTCATAACCCAATGCTGGTTCTGAGATACCATATCCACAGAATACAACATCTGCAATTATTTTTCCAGAACCTGTAAAACCCCTGCATATAAAATCCTTAGCAAGTTTATATTCTTTTTTTACATTATTAGTAATTAAGTAGAATTCTGCTTTTTTAATTTCATTATATTCAATTAGAAATTTTTGGAAATAACTTTTGTTAGATATTTGTTTCAATCCAAGAGAAAGAAATTCTTTTGCAAAAAAGTCAGCTGCCTTATAATAACCAACACTTCCACTTAATCTACCATACAATTCCTTTGAGGAAAGATATTCAACGGTTTTTAGTAGATTACGAGAGTTTATTGAATCTAATGATGGGAAACTGTACTGTGAAAAAGATATCTTTAACAATATAAATGTTAATGGTAATATAAGAGCTTTTTTCATAATTATAATTTAGGTTTTATTTAAGTCTTCATTTTTTTCTTTTTAGCAGCAGGAAAAAGAACATTGTTCAATATTAATCGGTATCCAGGTGAGTTTGGATACTCATCAAGGTTTGTAGCAGGAGCTCCAACCAGATGCTGATAATCTTCAGGGTCATGACCACCCAACATAGTAAATGTTCCTTTACCATAATTTCCATGAATATATCTAACCCAATTAGTTCCTTCATTCATAGCAAGTATTGTTACATTTTTTTTAAGAAATTCTTTTTTGAATCCTGATGTTTGTCCCATAAATCCTTTTATCAATGATGTATGACATTGAGTAAGCATTGTTGGAACTGGGTCTATCTTTGCTTGAAAATCAACAAGTTTAAAATTATCGTAATATTGTCCTATGTATAGAAGTTCATCTGTTATATCTATATTTGAATATTCATATATAAGTGGGTCAAGAATTATTTGAAAATTCTCAAATGCTATGCAATTTGAATAATCAAGTTTTTCATTTGCTTTGGGGTCAAGTGGGTCACCATCGTATATTTCAGCGCATATATCCGTATGTTCTGTCGCAAGAGAAATATCATAAGTATCCGTAGCAGAACACATTGTAAATAAAAATCCACCATTTGCGATGTATTCATTAAGTTTTTTTACAACATCTCTTTTTAACAAAGAAACTTTTTTATATCCAAGTTTCTTTGCCATATCTTCGTTGGTTTTCTTTTGAATTAAATACCAATCACTTGTTGAAAAAGTAGCAAAAAATTTCCCATATTGGCCAGTAAAATCTTCATGATGTAAATGTATCCAATCAAATCCTTTCAATTTCCCTGCAAGTACTTCTTCATCCCAAAGTTTTTCATAAGGTATACCAGCATAATCAAGAGCAAGTTGTACTGCATCATCCCATGGTAATGCATTTGGGGGAACATATACAGCAATTCTTGCAGCTTTTTCAAGTCTAACAAGTTCTGTATTATTTTTTTCATCCTGTACATATGCATATACCTGTGCTGTTTCTGTCCCGTTTAATAATTCGAAAGAGACCTTATTAACTTTACATTCTTCTTCAAGATTTTTTGAATAATTAAACATAAATGAACCACCTCTATAATTTAACAACCAGTCAAGTTCTTTACCTGCTAAAAGGTGTCTATATGCTATACCGTATGCTTTTAAGTGATTTGTTTGTGTCTCTTCCATAGGAATTAGTAACTTTACCTGTGCGTAACAGTTGGAAATATAAATCATTAATATTAAAATAACTCGTATCATAGTGTTTAAATTATTAATCAATAATTTAAAAGTCAAATGCATTGTAATTATTATATTTTGAACTAATATTTGTGTTGAAAAGTTTAATTTTTACTAAAAATGAAAATACTCGCTTTTGAAACATCTTGTGATGAAACTTCTGCCGCAGTATTAGAAGATGAAAAAGTTATATCAAATGTAGTGCTATCACAAATATCTCATAACCAATGGGGTGGTGTCGTTCCAGAACTTGCTTCAAGGGAACATCTAAAAAATATCGTTTATATTACTGAGAAGGCTCTTAAAAGTGCAAATACAGACATACAAAAAATTGAACTTATTGCTGCTACTAACCAGCCTGGTTTAGTGGGTGCTTTACTAATAGGATTTAGTTTTGCTAAATCACTTGCGATTGCTCTTGATGTTCCTTTTATCCCAGTTAATCACATCCAAGCACATTTGTATTCATCATTTTTACAAGAAGAGAAACCCAATTTCCCGTTCATTTCACTAATTGTTTCTGGTGGTCATACATTACTAGTTCTCGTAGAAGATTATTTTAAACATAGAATTTTAGGAACAACAGTTGATGATGCTGCTGGAGAAGCATTTGATAAAGTAGCAAAGTTATTGGGACTTGGATATCCTGGTGGTCCTATTATTGATAAGTTAGCTAAGGAAGGAGATAAAAAGTTTCATAAATTTCCTCTTGCAACAGTTAAAAATTCTCCTTATAACTTCTCATTTTCAGGGATTAAAACTTCGGTATTGTATTTTTTAAAGGAAATAGATTTTGAGAGAAATAAAAGTGAGAAATTAATTTCTGATATATGTGCCTCATTTCAGGAAGCAGTAACGGAAAGCTTATTCAGAAAAACTGTTAAAGTAGCAAAAGAATATAATATAAAAACAATAGCAATATCAGGAGGTGTAGCAGCAAATTCGGAATTGAAGAATAAATTTGAAAGTTTAAAATCAAAAGGATTTAAAATATTCATCCCACCATTAGGTTACATAACAGACAATGGAGCAATGATAGGGTATACAGCATTATTGAAATATAAATACATCTACAATAAAGAATGTTTTCTGGTTGAGAGCTTAAAGGAGACAGTTACCCCTAGATTAAATGAAATATAAAATAGTAAAGGAATATTATGGTTGAACATATCTTTTAATAAAATACTTTAAAAAATAAAATTTAAGTTTTTTAATTTTATATATTTGTATTAATTAAATTAATAATTTTTATTATATTTCAATGGGAACAAATACAAATATTTTGCTATGATAGTTACATCAGAAAAGTCTATATATGAGGTTTTATACGCTGAGGATGATACCATTGCTCAAAAATTATTATATGATTATGTTAAAACTTATAATTATCCTTATAATGTAACTTTAGCTGGTTCATTTGAAGAAGCAGTTGAGAAGTTAAAGAATTATAAATTTGATGTTGTTTTAGCGGATTATTATCTTGGGGATGGTGAGGGAATTAATTTGATAAAATATTTAAGAGGTGCTCCCTTGATTATAATAACTGGTGCTGGTGATGAAGAGATAGCTATTAATTCTATGAAATCTGGTGCATATGATTATCTTGTGAAAACACCTGAGATGACCCATTTAAAAAAGTTATCATTTACTATTGAGAATGCAGTAACAAGAAAAAAAATGGATGACTTGATACAGATGCATTCTCAAGCAATACAGGATATCACAGATGCTGTTTTTTTCATAGATACAAGAAATAGATTTATATATGTGAACGATGCCTTCTGTAAAATGTATCAATATGATAGAGAAGAAATTTTAGGGAAAAACTTGGGTGTTATATGGGAAAAAAGTGGTAAGGTTTTTGAAAAATTTTATGATAAAAAATTTTCTGGTGATTATTACAGTGTGAAAAGTGATGGAACTGTATTTCCTGTATCGTTAACATATACTCCAATAAAACAGAAAAATGGAGAAATAATAGCTAGTGTTGGTATTGCAAGAGATATAACGGAACAAAAGAAAACGCAATTAGTATTAAAAAAATACTCTGAACATCTTGAAAAACTTGTAGAAGAAAAAACAAAAGAGTTACGCGAAAAAGAAAGGTTAGCTACAATTGGAGAGACAGCAACAATGGTAGGACACGATTTACGAAATCCCTTGCAAGTATTAATAAATTCTATATATATTGCAAAATCAAGCATTAATGAAAAATCGGTTGGGAACCAAGCTATAGATGAAGTTGCAGCCATTTTTAATGAAATGATGGAGCAGGTAGAATATATGAATAAGATTGTTTCCGATTTGCAATATTACGGAAAGAATCTAAAACCTGATTTTAAGAAGGTAGATTTGGAAGCTTTTTTATATAAGATTATTTCAGAACATGCAAATTTTGATAATATTGAATATCAGGTGATAATTGAACCCAAAGCAAATGAAATTTATTTTGATAAAGACTTGATGCAAAGGTTATTTATAAATTTGTTTTCTAATAGTCAAGCTGCTATGAAAGATGAAGGTATAATTAAAATAAAAGCGGTGAAATCAAGGAAAAATTACATTATTACGGTTTCTGATAATGGCAGAGGAATTCCAGAGGATGTTATGCCTAATTTATTCAAACCATTATTTACCACAAAAGCAAAGGGTACAGGTTTAGGGTTAAGTGTATGCAAAAGAATTATTGAAGCCCATAAAGGTAAAATTGAAGTTGACAGTATAGAAGGAAGAGGAACAACAGTAAAATTAACAATTCCAGAATTAATAGAGGAGAATAAAATATGAATCCCAAAAAAATATTAGTTGTTGATGATGATTTAGGAATTTTAAAATCATTTGAAACTATTTTAAAAAAGCAGGGTTATGAAGTAGAAACTGCATCAACAGCAAAGGATGGTATAAAGCTGATTAAAAAAACAAATTTTAATGCTGCTTTATTGGATATTAAATTACCCGATAAAGATGGAACTGAAGTTCTTAAAGAAATTAAAAAAATAAGACCTGGTATGATTAAAATTATGATAACAGGTTTTGCTGATATAGATAATGCGGTTGAATCTTTAAATCTTGGTGCTAACGCATATATTATGAAACCAGTTAACCCTGCTGAGTTATTAAAGTTATTAGAAGAGAAACTTGAAGAACAAGCTAAGAATGAAATGCTTACAGATGATAGAATCTCACAGTGGATTGAAG
This sequence comes from Ignavibacteria bacterium, assembly GCA_026417495.1. GTDB lineage: Bacteria > Bacteroidota > Ignavibacteria > Tepidaquicellales > Tepidaquicellaceae > Tepidaquicella. The sequence continues at coordinate 37,873 of JAOADD010000057.1, read as the reverse complement.
ATAGATTAAATAAATTAGATGAATAAATAATTTAATTTATATTAAAATGAAAAAAATAAATATTCTACTTCTTATTGTACTTGTTTTCTGTTTTACTTTTGGATTATCATATTCACAAGTAGAGGAGGGTACAAGAGTATACGACTTTAAAATCTTTCCTGAAACAGAAGTAATAATGGGACCTTTGGGGGCTCTATATGGATATTTTCAAATAATGCCTCTTAGCAAAGCAACAGGTAATACTCATATCGATATAGTTTACACGAATTCCGAAGTTATTTTAAGTAGTGCAAGTTTCATGACTTTGCATATTAATGGTAAACCACTCTCAAGCATTTATATTAATGCAAAAACACCTGATACTGCTGTTTGGAGAGTGAATATACCACCTGAATACATTATAGCAGGATACAATACAATATTAATAACTACCCTACAAAGAACAACCGATGACCCGTGCAAAGACCTTTATAATAAAGCGAACTGGGTGCGTATTAAAAATTCTTCAAACTTACACCTTGAGTTAACATTAAGTAATCCACTTGCTTTATATAGATTCCCTTTTCCTTATTTGAATTATTTGAGAGATAACCCTATAAATTGTAAAATTGTAGTACCACAACCATATAGCAATGAAGAAATTGAATATTTAATGAAATTAGTAAGTGATTGGGGTGCAAGGGTTCCTTTCCGAGGGTTGAATATTAATTTTTCTTCAAAAATTGATGAATCCCCAAATGAAAATAGAGTTTATATTAGTGATTTTAGTAAATTAAAAGGTAAGATAACAGCAAATATTCCACAAGGTAATGGATATCTTTATCAGACAAGAGAAGGAAATTATCAACAAATTTACATAACGGGTGCTGATAAAAGTAGCATCAGCAAAGCATTATATTCTTTGCTTTCTCCAAATATACTACCTCAGAATGATGAAAGTTTTCAATTTGTAACAAGGTCTTTTCCTGAAAATGTAGAAGACTACAATTTACCAAAACAGGGGCTATTTTTACTAACAGATTTAGGTTTACCTCAAATTTATTTAGAAGGGGTATTCACACAAAGCAAAGTTGTAGTTGTTAGAAGACCTGTTAGATACGGAGCGGGGATAGAATCATATATAAAATTATATTTCTATCATTCAGAAAATCTGGATAAAAAACAATCTCTGCTTTCTATATATATAAATGGAGTACCAGCAGGTAGCATATCCTTAGGTCCTGAGAATGTTAAGGGAGGTGAGTTAGTTGTAAAAATACCAGAGTCGGAATTAAATAAACCTTCCTGGGTTATTAGTTTTGTTGTATATCATTATGTCGGTTCAATTGAGGAGATTAATTGCACCTATGATTATGATAATTCTGTGTGGACATTGATTGAAGGAAAATCTGAAATTTATCTTGCTCCAGGGGGAACAGAAGTAAAACCGAGTTTAGTCGATTTTCCAAATATGATTGGTTTGGATGAAGAAAGTATTAAGAAAATTTATTTCTGGTTACCAGATAATGCTAATGATGAGTTAATAAAAATAGCATCAATTATCTCAGCAAGAGCGGGGCAAACTCTTAAAAAGAGAATAGATCCCAAAGTTGTACTTTCTAATGATATAGACGATAGATTTAAATCAGATGCAAATGTTTTATTCGTTATTGGTTATCCGAATGATTTACAAAGATGGAGTTATTTTAAGGATAAAATGTTAGTAAAACCTACAAATGATAATAATTTTATAATTGACCCAAAGATTGAAACATCTAATGAAACATTAAAAAATATGAACATTATTGAAGCTTTTGAGTCACCATGGAATGCAAATGGTGTTGTATATGCTATCTTACCTAATAATGCTGCTGGGGTGAGCAATATTGCTGATGCTCTTACTATTCCTGAAAAGATTTCTAAGATAGACGGGCAGGTTTGTTTAATCTCAAAGGAATCTGAAGTAATACCTCTTTCTACCCCTGAAAAAAGATTTATAGTTGAAACTGTAAGTGGTCCTTTAAAAAATATACCATTAAGATATTTGATAGGAGGAATAATAGTCATATTAATCATTGCCTATTTAATAATCAGGTATATTAGGAAGCGTAGTTCTGCAAAAATATAAGAAAAATGATTTTTAAATCTAGTTATGAGAAAAAGCTTCTTAATTTCGTTTTTGACCTTCTAAGGAAATACGGATATAATCCGGATGCTATATTTTCCAAGAAGGAGATGAAATTAAGAACTTTATTATACACTCTTCGTGATAAAAAAATATATCCTCCTGAAGATTTTTATAAGGAACTGGCAAAGTATCTTGATTTACCATACTTTGAAACTGCTTTATTAAAAGAAATTACACATAGAGCTACTACATTACCATATAGTGTAATGTATAAAAATCTAATATTTCTTTTGCAGGTCAAAACTGATAAAATTGTTTTAGCAATAGCCAATCCTTTTAATTTTCCACTATTTAGAGAACTTGAAAAGATTTTTAAAAGAAAAGTTGAAATATATATTACTTCTGCAGAAGCGATTGAGTATGTGCTAGATGAAGGATATAAAGAGATTCACAGTGTTAAAGCAATGAATGAACTTCGACTCAAATCTCCTGAATACTCTGCATCTAAGGTTCTTTATAACTGGCAAAAAAATTTTTTAATTGTATCTATAATAATTTTCTTTATACTTCTTATTTTAGAACCTGGGAGAGTTTTTTTCCTACTATTTTTAATAATTAATCTAATTTATTTCATAATTAATCCATTTAAACTTATTATTGCTCTTAAAGGTTTTGAAAGTATAAGAAGAAAAGTTAATATAACACAACCAGAAGTCAGAGCATTAGATGAAGGTTCACTACCCATGTATACAATTTTAATACCTGTATATAAAGAAGCAGAGGTTATTCCGAATATTATTAATAATATGAATAAACTCGATTATCCTAAGGAAAAACTTGATATAAAAATTTTAATTGAAGAGAAAGATACAGAAACAATAGAAGCATGTAAAAAATATGGTTTAATTGGTGAACCTGAAGTTACGTTATTTGGATTGTCCAAAGAATATTATAAAGAAATGGTGAAAATGTTTGACCCGATTATTATTCCTGATTCTCCAATAAAAACAAAACCAAGAGCATGTAACTATGGACTTTATAGAGCATATGGTGAACATATAGTTATTTATGATGCAGAAGATGAACCAGAGCCTGATCAATTAAAGAAAGCAATTGTTGCATTTCAGAAATTAGGTGATGAATATGCTTGCTTGCAAGCGCATTTAAACTTCTATAATCCGAAAGAAAATTTACTTGCAAGGTGGTTTGCACTTGAATATACTTTCTGGTTTGATTACTGGTTGCAAGGTCTTGATATATCAGGAGCACCTTTACCATTAGGTGGAACAAGTAACCATTTCAAAACGAAAACATTAAAAGAACTTGGTGGATGGGATCCATATAATGTGACAGAAGATGCAGATTTAGGTGTGAGGATTTCTCAGAAGAGGTATAAAACTGCAATGCTAAATTCATATACACTTGAGGAAGCAAATTTAAAAGTTGGTAATTGGATACGGCAACGCTCTCGTTGGATAAAGGGTTATGTGCAGACATTTTTTGTACATATGAGACACCCAATTAAATTGTTCAGAAAACTCGGTGTTAAGCAAACTTTTTATTTTATTCTTACTTTTGGGTTTAATATTTTATTCCCATTGGTTAACCCTCTATTATGGTTAGTTACTATTCTAACTTTTATTTTTCCAGAATCAACTCTTACTTTATTTACTCCTGAAGTTAAAACTATTTGTGAGTTTAATCTCATTCTTGGAAACCTTGTTTATATTATTCTGCATATAGGTCCCACTGTAATTAAGGAACACTATACTTCTATTCCATTTGCTATTTTAATACCTTTTTATTGGGTATTGATGAGTTATGCTGCGTGGAAAGGTACATTGCAATTAATAACCAAACCATTTTATTGGGAAAAAACTCAACACGGTTTAACTTCATATAAACCAAAGGCAAGTTCTTCAGAAATTGAAGAAATAATAAATCAAGTTAAAGCTAGAAAAATTACTCCTGAGAAAGCATAATTTTTTTTGCATAAATGTTAAATATAAAAATACTTTGCATTGGTTAATTAATACTTTTAAGAGCGGAGTAAAAAATTTTTTCGAGTATCGGTCGGGGAGAATTGCAGCATTAATTATATCTATTATCACTGGTTTATTAGCTCAAGTTTATTTTTATATAAATGATTTGATTTTTTCATATCGGGATGCAGTTACTCATCTTGATAGTGCAAGAAGGTTTTTTGACTCAATTACTCCTGGTGTGCTATCTCAAATGGGAACCGTTTGGCTTCCTATTCCGCATATCTTACTTATGCCATTAGCTTATATTGATTATCTATGGTATACTGGTTTAGCGGGGTGTATTTTAGGTTTATTCTGTTATGTGATTACCTGCTATAATTCATTCAGGATTGGGGAATTAATTACTGAAAAGGGATGGACTAAATGGGTAACTTTTACTCTTTTTGCTTTAAATCCCAATATTTTATATTTCCAAACCACCGCAATGACGGAACCAGTATTCTATATGTTCTTAATTACAGCTTTATATTTTTTAATTAAGTGGCAAGATTATAGAAAGAAATTTGACTTAATAGCTGCTGGTTTTTTTTCCGCTTTAGCAATGGGCACTCGGTACGAGGCATGGCTTTATACAAGTTTTGTTGCTATAGTTATTGCAATTATATACATTAAAAGGAAAAGAAACCCGATAAGAGGTCTGTTTTTATATTATTCGGTCCCTTTATTTTTTATTTTCCTTTGGTTATTATATAACTGGATTTTCTTCAATGATCCACTTGATTTTCAAAGAGGGGAATATTCTTCTCAAGCTCTTATGAAACCTTTTGAGGAAGCAGGAAATTTACCAGCAAAAGGAAATATTATTATTGCTATAGAAATTTATTTTAAAGCTATATTCTCTAATATCAATTTTTTCTTTTTTCTTCTATCACTAATAGGTCTTGTTATATATTATAAAAGGTTTAAATTTTCTGAAAAATCTTTAATACCTTATGCTAATATTACTGTTTTTATAGTGGGAATCGCATCACTTTTTTTAGGACAAGTTGCAGTTTTGCTTCCAAATACAACTCCACCTGGTTATTTCAATGCTAGATATGGCTTGTTTGCTTTTCCATTTATCATTTACTTTGTTGGTTATTTATATGATAGAATTTCTTATAAAAAATTATATAGAATTGTTGGATTGTTTATTATTCTGATTTTTTCTTTTAGTTGGATTATCAATTATCCATATTCTGCTGGTTCGATTGAAGAAGCGTATTATTTTGATACTTACCAACCAGAATTGAAAAGAGCATCGATATTTTTAAAGAATCATTACAATGGCAAAAAAATTCTTTTTGATGACAAAAATCTGAATTTATATCCTTTTTGCAGGATTCCAATGAAGGAAAGAATTAATAAACATACTTTTAAGTTCGGTGAAATTGCTTTAAGAAGCCCATCTCTTGTTGTTGGTTGGATTATGGTAGATAGTAGAATAAACGATGAAGTATTATTTCACCTAAAAAGTTCACCTGATTTTAAAGCAAACTTTAAGATAGTCTATGTTGATAGAGGTCTGGAAATATATAAGAGAATTGGTGATTGAATTTTAAAATTTTCGTTTATATACCTCTATACCTTCATCATGATACATCAATTTAAAATTTTCCGCAAAGTCTAAATTATTTTTCATTGCAATATAAATCTTATCATTGGGGTTTAATTTATTAAACATTACCCACCTGACTACTGTTGATGGTTTACTTAATGCTTGATTTCCTACATCCCAAGTATATTCATGAATTCTATCTTTCATCGGGATTCCACTGCCTGAAAAGAAGATTATTGAAAAGTCATCATATAAAATATTACCACCATCATAGTAAGATTTTAAATAATTTGCTGTTCTTCTAAAAGGTTGAGAAAGCATAATAGCAGACTTTGCTTCTCCAATAGCAGGAACACCCATAGGCCAAACGATATACCAGCTCATAAATTCTAAAAATATAAATATACAGAATGCAACTATCTTGAAATTAATTTCTTTTATTATTGTGAAAAAGTATCCAACGAAAACGCATAAACCAGGAATGATTCCAACGACATATCTTGTCTGAAAATAACCCTTGGGTATTGTTTTTGGTGTTTCTATTGATACTTGTCCGTAGTATAGTGATATCAAGTTTAAGATGTAAAATACCAGCATAGCAAGTGGAATTAGACAAAAGACAGAGAATTTTCTCCTAACGATGAATAATATTATCCCAATAAATGCTAATGCTGCCATTACAAAACCAGTATTAGAGATGAGTGTGGTATTTAATATATCTAGTGATGCATCTAAATTATATTTGTAAGGAGGTCCACCAATGCTTGAATAACGAAGATTCACTTGAAACTCGCTTGAATATGGTCCTCTTTGAAAAGTTAAAATATCACCATGTAAAGAGTAATTTAACCATAAATACCAGGCAATGCAGGCAATTGGTACAAATGAAAAATATATGATAGATTTAATTGGGTGCTTTTTCTTTTCAATTATTGCAACTAATAATACAACAAATGTTAATACAACGAAAAATCCCCAAGCTTCATATCGGGTAAGAGATGCTAACCCTAAAATTATTCCTGCTCTAACCAGTTCACCTGAGAATTCAGTTTTTTCCCAATTCAATATGTGATAAATTGCAAGTATTATAAACATCAGGAATATTGGTTCTGTCATTGCAGTAGTATAAAGATAAAGTATGTTAGGGTTGAAAACGAAAAATGCTGTCCCTAAAAGGGCAGAGATGTTTTCTCCTGTGATAGTTCTAATAACCTTATACAAAAACCCTGATGAAATAATAAAGCAGATAAACCCGACAATACATCCTGCTAAACCTGTTACCCATAGGAAATCAAAATACACTAGTGGTATATAAATTAGATGTGGTACTGGCAGCCAAATAATTCCGATCTGATTAATTATACCTGGATCTCTTGAATCATATATTCTTCTTGCAACATCAAGATGGAGTCCAGCGTCATTATAGGCTAGTACTAACCCATCTGTATAAGATAAAACCTGAGCAATGAGTCCGACAATTGCTGATATTAAAATTACAAATCTAAATGAATTTTTAATATCAGAATTAGATTGTATTGCCTCCCTAATAAACTTAATAAATTTTGCCACTTGATTTATTAATTTATCTTTATTTTTACTAAAATTATATTTAATTTCAATGTAATTTTAAATACTCAAAATTTATTTAATTGGCAGCAAAAAGGGTCTTTTTATTTATATTATTAATTGTTTTCATACAATTATCAAATTCGTTTTCACAATGGGCACTTAGGAAAGGTGAACATGGTGCAATAATCAGTTTTCGTTATTATGAAAGTGATCAGTATTATGATGCTGATGGTATTTTAAGGAGTGCTGTTAATGATGGAAAATTTCAAAAAGCAGAATTAGGGGTTTGGTATTCCGTCGGGTTAGGTAAGAAGTGGGGACTTTTTACTGGATTTTCTTTTGCCGCATTACAATATAAGGATAAATACCTTGATAATAAGAGTGCTGGTTTTACTAATCCAAAAGTGGGTGTAGTGTATCAAATAACTGAATACCCTAAACCAGTAACTGGGGTATTGTTCAGCATAGATTTGCCGATTCATTTACCAAGAAATCAATTACCCGAACTTGGAGCAAAGTTTTTTGAATATGATTTAGCATTTGCTATAGGTGATGGATACAGAGCATTTAACAAAAACGGGTTTTGGAGTTTTGGGATAGCAGCACATTACAAAGCGAATGTTTTTACTGAATTCCAATATAGGATTTACACTGCTGATGGAATTGATTTATCGAAAAAGTTTACAATTTTTGCTGGTGCTGAATATGCCCATTCTGTAAACACAAATTTTAGAGTTCTTAAAGTTGGGGGAACATTACTTTTTAGAGTTAGCAAGAACGTTGGTTTGGGAATATTTACAGAGCTTGTCCCTTACGGAAAAAATATTGGTATAGGCCCAACAGGCGGAGTATCTTTCTGGTATTCCTATTATTAATTTTTATATTTTTCTGCTACCGGGTTTTATAGGAGGAATTTTATTAAGCCATTCGGGGATTTCATCAGGTGCATATTTAACTACATCTAACTTTGCTAAACAAAATTGTTCAGTATTAAATTTTACTTTCCCATTACTTCGGTCTATAATATATCCAACCCCCTTTAGATTTCCTTTGTATTCATTTATTATATCAATTACTTCGAATACACTTTTTCCTGTTGTAACAACATCCTCAACAATTAAAATATTGTCCTTTTCAGATATATTAAATCCCCTTCGGAGAGTCATCTTATCATTTTCCCTTTCGGCAAATATCGTTCTAACATTTAGAATTCTACCTACTTCCGTTCCCAAAACAATACCACCAATAGCAGGGGATATAACAAGATTGATATCAAAATTTCTAAAATGATTCGCAATTTCATTTGCGAATAGTGTATTGTATTGAGGATATTCTAATACTTTAGCACATTGGAAATAATGTGGACTGTGATAACCTGATGTTAAAATGAAATGACCCTCTAATAAACCACCTGTTTCTATAAATATTTTAATTACTTCTTCCTGTGTCATTGCAATTTTATTTTTTCAACCTTTCTTATTTTTTTCCCTAAAAACCTTTCACTTATGTCTTTAAAATTACTTGGAAAATCTGTTACATAGAATTTATGTGTACCTTTCGTTTTTCTATTTGTTAATAAATTTTGCTTTTCTAATAATGATTTCACTTCTTTAGCAGTCTCTTCTCCAGAATCTATTAATATAACATTTTTTCCCATTACTTTTGCAATTGTTTTTTTCAGGACTGGGTAATGTGTACAACCAAGTATTAAAGTGTCTATTTTTTCTTTTTTTAATGTATTTAAATATGTTTCCGCTGTGAGAATTGCGATTTTATTATCTGTCCATCCATCTTCTGCTAATTGAACGAAAAGACTACATGGTTGACTGTAAATCTTTACATCAGTACTTATCTTTCTTATTTCTTTAATATAAGACATACTTTTAATTGTCCTGACTGTTCCAATAACTCCGATTTTTTTATTTTTTGTCTTTTGAACTGCTGCTTTAGCACCAGGAGCGATTACACCGAGAATTGGGATTTTGGTTATTTTTTTTAAAAAAGGTACAGCAACTGAAGAAGCTGTGTTGCATGCCACCACAATTAATTTAACCTTTTTTTTCAATAGGAATTTCAAACATTCAATAGAATAAAGAATAACGGTTTCTTTTGATTTGGTACCATAAGGTAATCTTGCTGTATCTCCGAGGTAAATTACTTTCTCATTTGGTAATAGGTTGAATATTGATTTTGCAACTGTTAGACCACCTATACCAGAGTCAAAAATACCAATTGGCAGGTTTTTTATTCTTTTACTTATATTTTCCATAACTTTCTAAAATAGTTTATTTTATTTTCTTTAAAAACGAAGAAAGTAATTTTAAAATAGAATTTATTATGAATATTAATTAAGTTAATTTGCAATATGGAAAAAATTATAGAGATTGTAAATTTAAAGAAAAGATTTGGCGAGAAAGAGGTATTAAAAGGGGTAAATCTCTCAGTTAATAAGGGTGATACATTGGTTATTATTGGCAGTAGTGGATGTGGTAAATCAGTATTACTTAAATTAATAATTGGTTTGATAGAGCCAGATGAAGGTGCAATATATATTGAAGGGCAAGATATTGTTAAAATGAATAAGAAGGAATTGTATAAAATCAGGAGTAAATTTGGGTTTCAATTTCAAGGTTCTGCATTATTTGATTCGATGACTGTTGAAGAAAATATTGGACTTGCTCTTAGAGAAAATACTAATTTATCCTACAGCGAGATAAAAAAAATAGTAGCGGAAAAATTGGAAATAGTTGGGTTACCGGGAATACAGGATTTAATGCCTGCTGATTTATCTGGGGGTATGAAAAAAAGAGTTGCTCTTGCTCGCTCTCTTGCTACAAATCCAGAAATAATACTTTACGATGAACCTACAACAGGTTTGGATCCTATTATGAGTAATAATATTGATGAATTTATCAAAGAATTGTCGGATAAATTGAAAGTAACTTCTATTGTTGTTACTCACGATATATTTACAGTTCTACACATAGCCGATTATGTAGCTATGCTTTATGATGGTAAAATATATTTTCATGGTAAACCAAAAGATTTAATGAATTCAAAAGACCCAATAATAAAAGAGTTTTTAGATAGAACCACCCGAAGAAATTTAATAAAATCCAAAAGTTAATTCAGATACATAAAAATTCATTGATTTTAGAAATAAATAATGATAATTTAAAATTTCTATTTTTTAATAATTTAGTGTTAAAAAGTGAAAAAGAATCTTACTAGAATCGTAATTACAGTTGTACTTATTATCATTTCCGTTTGGTTACTTATTCCAACCTATAAAGATTATGTCTACACTAAAGAAATTTCTGGACTAAAAGGAAAAGATAGTATCGATTATGTAAACGAAAGATTGGAAAGTATTAAGAAAGCAAGGAATAAAAGATTAAAACTCGGGTTGGATTTGAAAGGTGGTATGTATGTAGTTATGGATGTTGATGTTGTCAAACTTTTGGAAGATCTTGCAAATCCCAAGACGAAAGATGAAGTGCTAACTTCTATACTGAATGAATTGAAGGAGATTGCCAAAACAACTGATGAACCCCTTTTAAAGATTTTTATTGCAAAATTAAAAGAACGAGGTAAAACTCTACTATCATACTATGGAGATACGAGGCAAGATGAATCACAAGTAGAATCAGAGTTACAAGATAAAATTGATAAAGCAATTGAAGGTGCTGTTAGAACAATCAGAAATAGGGTTGACCAATATGGTGTTGCAGAGCCACAAATACAAACTGTGGGTGGCAAAAGAATTATTGTTGAACTGCCAGGCGTAGCAAATGCTGAAGAAGTACGAAGGTTATTGAGACAAACTGCAGTATTACAATTTCATTTACTTTATGATATGAATAAGTTTGTAAAAGTTATGAGAGATATTGATAAGAAACTTGCTGCTTCTGGTAGTGATAGTCTTTTGAATCTTGACTCAGCATTATTTGGAAATGAGCCAAAGGATACAACTAAAATTACTTCCGAAAACCCAGATAAGACATCTTCTGGTGTAAAAGATACTGCAAAGAAAAAAGAAACTAAGGAAGAGAAAACCAAAGTAAAAAAAGATACAATAAAAACTAAAAAGGATACTACAAAAACTAAAGATACTTCCAAAGGTGCGGACACGACTTTAGAAGAAGATACTACTAAACAAATGACAGAGGAAGAGTTTAGAAGGAATTATCCATTTTCTTCTTTATTTGATTTGCAGACGTTACAGCAGTATGGGTCACTATATACGAATGCAGTTAATAAAGAAAAAATTGACTTAATCCTTAGAAGAGAAGATATAAAAGCATTAATACCATCAGATTTATTGATTGCATGGTCAGCGACACGCGATGATAGACCTGACGTTTATGAATTATATCCATTGAAAAAGCAAGCGGAATTAGACGGAAAGGTTCTTGAGGAAGTAAAAGCAGATATTGACCCTTATGATAATCAACCAAAAGTTAGTATGACAATGAATACTGAAGGTGCTAACGAATGGGCTAGAATAACTGGTGCAAATGTTGGAAAAAGATGTGCAATTGTTCTTGATGGTGTTGTTTATTCTGCTCCAGTAATTCAAAACAAAATTACTGGTGGTAGATCAGAAATAAGTGGGATTCCAAATCTTCAAGAAGCAAAGTTAATCGAAATTGTATTAAGAGCAGGTTCTTTACCTGCACCGCTCAATATTATTGAGGAAAGAACTATAGGACCATCTCTTGGAGAGGATTCTATTAGAGCTGGCATTAATTCTTCAGTTGCTGCTTTAATTCTGGTTGCATTGTTTATGGTTATTTATTACAGAATGGGAGGTGCTATTTCAGTAGTTGCACTTATGATAAATGTGCTTTTTGTGTTTGGTATTATGGCTTCTTTTAAAGCAACTCTTACAGTACCAGGTATTGCTGGTTTGATTTTATCTATTGGTATGGCAGTTGATACTAATGTTCTTATATATGAAAGAATTAGAGAAGAACTAAAAACTGGTAAACCGTTAAAAACATCTATTGATATTGGTTATAAAAAAGCATTTTCAGCTATTATTGACTCGCATATTACAAGTTTAATTACTGGTGTAATTTTATACCAATTTGGTTCTGGACCTATTCAAGGTTTTGCTTTAACTTTGATGTTTGGGTTACTTTCTAACTTATTTACTGCTATTGTTATTACTCACTTTATATTTGATATTCTTATTGAAAAAGAAATTCAACCTAATTTTGGTTAATATAATAGATAAATTTTATGAGATTATTTGAAAATACAAATATAAACTTTTTAGGTAAAAGAAAAATCTTTTACATTGTTTCAATTACTTTCATAATTGCAGGATTTATTGCATTGTTCCTTGTAGGAATTCCTGTAGGTATTGATTTTCAGGGTGGTACGGAACTGCAAGTAAAATTTGAAAATCCTGTTGATATTGGAGAAATTAGAACTATAATGGATAATGCTGGATTTTGGGGTATGGAAATTAAAACTATGGGTACTGATAAAGATATCCTTTTGAGAACACCAATGCAAGGAGAAGGGCAAACAATTGCTGATAGAATTAGGTCTGCAATTGATAATGCTCTACCAAATAATAAATATGAAGTTCTGAGAGTTGATAAAGTAGGTCCAAAGATTGGAGCTGAACTTAGAACAAATGCTTTTTTTGCAGTGATTTTTTCTTTGATTGGTATTCTAGTCTATTTATCATTTAGATTCCAATTTATTTATGCCGTTGCTGCTGTTATTGGTCTTTTCCATGATGTTTTTATAACTATTGCTGCAATTGCTCTTTCTCATGCTTTTATTCCATCAATAGGGTTAGAATTTGGTCAAACAATGCTTGCTGCGTTTCTCACACTTATAGGTTTTTCTGTTAATGATACTGTTATAGTTTTTGATAGAATTAGAGAAAATATTAAACTATATAAAAATGAAGACATCGAAGTTGTAATGAATAGAAGTATAAATGCAACCTTGAGTAGAACTGTAATAACAAGTGGTATAGTATTCTTAACAGTGCTTGTGTTATTTATCTTTGGAGGTGAAGTCTTAAGGAGTTTTTCATTTACTTTTGGTATTGGTATCATTACAGGTACTTATTCTTCAGTTTTTGTATCTGGTGCAATTGTGGTTGATTGGAAACATAAATTGTTAAAACATACTGGAGAAAAAGCATTGAAACCAGCATTTAAGAAGTAATAATAATGAAGTTAGAAAAAGAAAAAGTAACATATAATGAGTTAGAATATTTGGTAATAAAATTATCTCCAGAGTTACTCGGTCTTCATAATAAAGATATTCTAAAAGAGAATATAGAATCAGACTTAAAAAGCAATAATAAAAATTTTATCATAGATTTTTCAAAAATTGAGACTATAAATAGTTCAGGGATTGGTATTTTAATAAGTATTTTAAATATGATAAAAGAGTATAACGGAACTCTCAAAATATCAAATTATAACGAAAAGGTAAGAAAGATATTTGAGTTAACTAAATTGAATTTAGTTTTTGATTTAATATAACATTCAAAAAAAATTTATGGTAAAAGTTACGGTCCTTACTGGACTACAATGGGGAGATGAAGGAAAGGGAAAAATAATAGATTTATTGAGCCCTGAGTATGATATTGTAGTCCGTTATCAGGGTGGTGCGAATGCAGGACATACAATAGTTTTCAATAATAAAAAATTCATTTTACATCTGATACCTTCAGGAATTTTTACAAAAGGTGTCAAATGTGTGATTGGTAACGGGACTGTTATCGACCTTGATGCTTTAATTGAGGAAATTAATCTTCTAAAAAGTGAAGGTATATCTATTAAAAACAGATTGTTTTTAAGTAAAGACGCGCATTTAGTTTTACCATATCACAAACTAGTTGATAGTATCAACGAAAGTAAGACGGATAAAATTGGAACGACAAAAAGAGGTATTGGACCATGTTATATTGATAAATATGCTCGGACAGGAATCAAAATTCAGGATTTAAATCATCCTACAAAAGTTAAAGAAAAACTCGATAGAAATATTAGTTTCTTAAAAAGAGTTTATAACGATTCTAAGGAAATATTAATTTTAGACTCTGAGGGAATCTTAGAAAAATTATTGCATAAATACGAGATAATAAAAGATTTTGTCATTGATACTCAATATTTTCTATACAAATCATATACTCAAGGGAAAAGAATCTTAATGGAAGGTGCACAAGGTACATTACTTGATGTAGATTTCGGTACTTATCCATTTATTACTTCATCACATCCTGTAGCTGGTGGTGCAAGTGTTGGAACAGGAATTCCACCAACTTTAATCAAAGAAGTAATAGGAATTTTTAAAGCATATACAACAAGGGTAGGTGAAGGACCTTTTGTGACGGAATTAAAAAATGAAATTGGAGATGAAATTCTCAAATTAGGTAATGAATACGGAGCAACAACAGGAAGACCAAGAAGATGTGGTTGGTTGGATTTGGTTGCTCTAAAATATTCTTGTAGAATCAATGGCGTTACATCAATGATCATGACCAAGACAGATGTATTAAATAATTTTGATGAAGTAAATGTGTGTGTAAAATATGAAATAGAAGAGAAGAAAGTTGATAGATTTGTTACGGATTGCGAGTTATTAAATTTAGCGAAACCAGTATATAAACAATTTAAAGGTTGGAAACACGATATTTCAAGATGTAAAAGGAAGAAAGATTTACCGAAAAATTTAATAAAGTATATAGAATTTATCGAGAATTATACAAGCGTTAAAGTTGCATATATATCAACTGGAGCATCAAGGGAACAATTTGTAAAATTATAGATTATTTAAGATATCATTGAATTTACATTCAAATAATAATATATTTGTACAAAATTGGCAGATAGCTCAATGGTGGAGCATTCGGCTGTTAACCGAAGGGTTGCGGGTTCGAGTCCCGCTCTGCCAGCAATAACCCCAAAAATGGGGTTATTTTATTTATGGATATACAACCCTTAACGGTAACTGAATTTACAAGAAAGCTTAAAATTCTGATACAGGAAGAGTTTTCTGATGTATATATTACAGGGGAAATATCGAATTTTAAAAAACATGCTATCTCAGGTCACTGCTACTTTACTTTGAAAGATGAAAACGCTGCTTTACAAGCAGTTCTATGGAATTATAGATATAATTTATTGAACTTCACTCCTGAAGATGGGCTTAAAGTTATCGTAAGAGGTAAAATAACAGTATATGAACCCAGAGGTAATTATCAGATAGATATAATAGAAATCAGGTTAGCTGGTATCGGGGAATTGCAATTAGCGTTTGAGAGGTTAAAAAGGAAGTTAGAAGAAGAAGGACTTTTTGAGGAATCGAGAAAAAGAGCATTACCTGAATTTCCAAACAGGATTGGAATAATTACTTCTGAATCTGGTGCTGTTATTGAGGATTTTAAAAGAGTCACTTTGAAAAGATATCCATTAGTAGATATTCTATTATTTCCTGTATCTGTTCAAGGTCCAGGTTCTGTTGAAAGTATAATTTGCGCATTGAAAGAGGCAAATAAGGAAAAGTATAGTTTAGATATTATTGTCCTTGCAAGAGGGGGTGGTTCAATTGAAGACTTGTGGAGTTTTAATGATGAAAGGTTAGCACGAGAAGTATTTAAATCTAAAGTACCAACAGTTAGTGCTATTGGACATGAAACAGATTTTACTATTTGCGATTTTGTAGCGGATTTACGTGCTCCTACACCATCAGCTGCTGCTGAGATAATTTTTCCTGATAAGAATCAATTACTTGAAAGATTAACACAAATTGACTATTATATAAATGATTCTATTAAAAGTTGGTTCCGATATTATTATGATAATTTGGATAGAATAAAAAACAGCTATGTTATGAATAGACCAGTAGATATTTTAAACCAATATAAAATTAGATTAGATGAGAATTATAAAATGATTTCTGATGTTTTAAAGAATACTGTGAATAAATATAAGGAAAGATTAAATTATATGGAAAGATTGTTACTTAATACTTCTCCTGAACATACATTAAAAAGAGGTTTTGCTTATGTAAAAAAAGATGGAAAAGTTGTATCAAGAAAAGCATTATTAAAACCTTTTGATAATATTGATATAGTATTTTATGATGGAACTATTGGAGCTGAAATATTGAAAGAAAAACCAGAGGTAAAACAAACAAATTTATATGACAACGAAGAAGCAAACTAAAAACACCTTTGAACAAGCATATAAAAGGCTTGAGGAGATAATGGAAGATTTAGAAGTTAACGCAGAAAATATTCCATTAGAAAAAATGTTATCATTATATCAAGAATCATTGAAATTGTTAAAAATATGTAGAGATAAGTTAAACGAAGCAGAATTAAAGATTGAAAAAATTAAATCAGAAAGTAATTAAATATTTAATACCATGTTTGACATAGAATATGACTTTTCAAAAACAAGATTTTTAAAAGATATTGATTATCCTGATGATTTAAAAAAATTGACAGTTTCTGATCTTCCCATTTTATGCGAAGAGATAAGAGATTATTTACTAGAAGTTATTTCAAAGATAGGTGGTCACTTAGGTGCATCATTAGGTGTATGTGAGTTAACAGTTGCACTTCATTATGTTTTTAACACACCAAAGGACAAGATTGTTTGGGATGTAGGACATCAGGGATATATTCACAAAATATTAACAGGAAGAAAATTAGCTTTAAAAACTATCAGGCAATTCGGTGGTATTAGTGGTTTTTTAAAAAGAACTGAGAGTGAATATGATTGCTTTGGAGCAGGTCATGCAAGTACTTCTCTTTCTGCTGCGTTAGGAATTGCAACGGGTAGGGATTATAAGAATGAAAATTATAAAGTTATTGCTGTTATCGGTGATGGAGCTATGACAGGTGGAATGGCTTACGAAGCAATGAATAATATTGGTATTCTTAAGAAAGATATAATTGTTATTCTTAATGATAATAGAATGTCTATATCACCTAATGTTTGGGCATTCCAAAAATATTTTAATGAACTTATTACAAGTGAAAATTTCAACAGATTAAGAAATAAAATTTGGGACATAACTACAAGAATTGATGGTAAGAGTGATAGGTTACAATTACTATTATCTAGAATAGAAGGTGGATTAAAAGGTATTATTACTCCTGGAATGTTATTTGAAGCATTAGGTTTTAGATACTTCGGGCCAATTAATGGTCATAATATTGCAAAACTTGTAAAAATTCTTAATGATATTAAGAAATTAAAGGGACCAATACTTTTACACATAATTACAGAAAAAGGCAAAGGACCACAGTATGCAGATAAGCATTCTCAAAAATTGCATGCATTAAATCCGTTTGACAAAACAACGGGCATAGAAATAAAGAAGTCTAATAATCCTTCATATACAGAAATCTTTGGTAAATCTTTGGTGGAGCTTGCTAAAAAGAATCATAAATTAATTGGTATATGTGCTGCGATGCCTGACGGAACAGGTTTGAATCATTTACAGAGAGAGATACCTGAAAGATATTATGACGTTGGAATTGCAGAACAACATGCAGTAACATTTGCAGCAGGGCTTGCAACTGAGGGTTATAAACCGATAGTTGCTATTTATTCTACTTTTCTCCAGAGAGCGTTTGATCAGATAATTCACGACATTGCACTTCAAAATTTGAATGTTGTTTTTGCAATTGATAGAGGAGGACTTGTGGGAGCTGATGGTCCTACTCACCATGGAAGCTTTGATTTGACTTATTTAAGAATGATTCCTAATATGGTTATAATGGCTCCAAAAGATGAGAATGAATTGAGAAATATGCTTTATACTGCTACTGTTTATGAAAAAGGACCTGTTGCTATTAGGTATCCAAGAGCTGAGGGTATTGGGGCTAAATTGGGTAATTTTAAAGAACTAATTATCGGAAAAGCTGAGGTTCTTAGAAAAGGAACTGATGTTGCTATTTTGGCTATTGGAAATATGGTTAACCATAGTTTAAAAGCGGCAGAGATTTTAAAGGAGAAAGGTATTGATGCAGAAATTGTTAATATGAGATTTGTAAAGCCACTTGATGCTATGATATTAAAAAATATATTTGACAACTTCAGCAAAATTGTTACTGTAGAGGATAATTCTATAATAGGTGGTTTTGGTTCTGCAATTTCTGAGTTTGCTGAACAATATGGTTTTAAAAATGATATTCTTATGCATGGTTTACCTGATAAATTCATTGAGCATGGTTCTCTTGATGAATTGTATGCTTTACTAAAACTTGATGATAAAGGTATTGCTGAGGTTACGGAGATGTTTTTACAACAGGATAAAAAAGAATTGTATAATAAAGGAAATCTTTAATGTTTTTCAGAAATAATGATTTTAATGAATTGCAAAAAGTGGAAAATGCTTCCAATAATATTCAAGTCAGTGGGGGAAATGTCTATATAGAAACTTTCGGGTGTCAGATGAATTTTTCTGATACTGAAATTTTATTGAGAATTTTAGCTGAAAACAATTTCTTTGAAACTTCAGATTTATCTAAAGCAAATATAATATTGCTTAACACTTGTAGCGTGCGGAAGCATGCGGAGGAAAAAATTTACAGTCGACTACATTCCTTTAAGAAATTAAAGAAAAAAAATCCAAACATAGTAATTGGGATACTTGGTTGCATGGCAGAAAGGATGAAGAGTAAATTATTTGATGATTTTGAATTTTTAGATTTAATAACGGGTCCAGATGAATATAGGAAATTACCTGATTTAATTAAGAATGTCAGAAAAGGGAAAAAAGGAGTTGCAACTAAACTGTCAAAAAAGGAAACTTATGATGATATTATTCCTTTAAGAAAAAAAGGTATTAGTGCATGGATAAGTATAATGAGAGGGTGTGATAAATTTTGTAGCTTTTGTATTGTCCCATTTACAAGGGGAAGAGAGAGAAGTCGAAGTTATAACAGCATTATTAAGGAAGCAAAATGCTTGAGTGATGAAGGGGTTAAAGAAATAACTTTGTTAGGTCAAAATGTTAATTCATATAAATATGCAGGTAATGATTTTGCTGACCTTTTACTAGCTGTAGCTGATGCTGTAGGTAAAGTTAGAATTAGATTTACTACTTCTCATCCTTATGATTTATCTATAAAACTTTTAGAAGCAATTGCATCAAGAGAAAATATATGTAATTATATTCATCTGCCTGTTCAGTCTGGTTCTAATAGAATTCTTAGATTGATGAATAGATTTTATACAATAGAGCAGTATAAAGAAATTATTAAAAGTGCTAGAGAAATAATTCCTTCAGTTGGAATATCGACAGACATAATAGCAGGATTTCCAAGTGAAACTGAAGAAGATCATAAATTAACATTGAAATTGTTAGAGGAGGTGCAATTTGATAGTGCTTTTACATTTATTTATTCACCACGTGAAGGCACCAAAGCTTATAAATTAACAGATGATGTACCCGCAGAAGTTAAGAAGAGACGACTTGGAGAAATTATAAACTTACAAAGAAAAATATCACTTAACATTCATAAGAAATTAATAGGTGAAGAAAAAGAAATATTAATTGAATCGTTTAGTAAAAAATCGAAAGAATATTTATTAGGTAGAACTGATTGTAATAAAACAGTAATAGTACCAAAGGGTAATCTAAATATTGGAGATTTTGCATTTGTAAAAATTAACAAAGTTAACTCTGCTACACTATTTGGTACAGTTATATGAAAATTTCACATAAGATTATTTATTTCCTTTTCATACAATTATCTGTAATAATAAGTTTTTTCCCTTTAGATGTTGTTAGAAGATTTGCAGTCATACTTGGGAATTTGATATATCTTTTATTACCAATTAGAAAGAAGATCTTAAAAACAAATTTAGATTTGTGTTATCCTGAAAAAGATAAAAAGTGGAAATCTAATATTGCTAGATTAGCTTACGTTAATATTTGCATAGTGATTCTGGAAATATTATATATGTTTTTCCTTTCAAGCAAAAAACTCTACTCTTCTGTAATTAATGGTGATTTATCATTGATTCAAGATTGCATAAATAAAGAGAAAGGATTAATTATTGCCAGTGGGCATTATTCGAATTGGGAATATTTTGGAGGATATATTGCAACTCAGATTCCTGTTAGGGCAAGTTGCATAGTGAAAACACAATCAAATTTATTTGTAAATGAAAGGATAAATTATTTAAGAAATAAATTCAAATATCAAGCTATTGAGGTTGGAGTTTCTTTGAGAGAAGTATATGAAAGGTTAAAAAAAAATGAAGTTATTATGATGTTAATTGATCAATCTGCACATCCTGATTATTCAAGTTATGTAAATTTTTTTAATGTTAATGTATCTTCATTTAGTGGAGCAGCAAAGTTTGCACTCAAGTATAAAACTGAATTAATTTTTGCCTACTTTAGACGAGATAAAAATTTAAAATATAATTTATATTCTAAAAAAATTGATTTCTCTGATTTAAAAGAGTATAATAAAGAGAATATAGATGAATTGACACAAAGATTACAGAATTCTTTAGAAGAATGTATCAGGGAAGAGCCAAGCCAATGGCTTTGGTTTCATAGAAGATTTAAAAATATTAAATCTATAAATGCAAATGCAACCGAGGTATTTGATTATTCAGACAGCATATATAGGTGATGTGGTTTTAACATTACCAGTTGCACAAGTATTAAAAAATAAGTTAGATGCTGAAGTAGATTTCTTATGTATTCCTAAAACGAGTATCATAGTCAAAAGTAGCAAATATGTAGATAATACTATTGTTTATGATAAGCATGGTAAGGATAAAGGTTACAGTTCATTCAAAATGCTCGCTAATCGTATTAAGTTTAGGCGCTACGATGCAATAATCTCTCCACATCGTTCGCTGAGAAGTACTTTACTATCATATTTTTCTAAATCGGAGTTGACTATTTCCTTTGATAACTCCACAATGAGTTTCTTGTATGACAGAAGAATACCTTATAAGAAAAATGTTCATGAAATACAGAGAAATCTAATGCTGTTGGAGCCTTTAGGAATCAAAGAAACTGAAATAGTAAAACCTGAACTTAATATTTCGGAAGAAGACAAAAAAATAGTAGAACTTCTTTTGAAAAGGTTTAACATTGCAGAAAATGATAATTTTATTACTGTTGCACCTGGAACTATATGGTACACCAAGCAGTTCCCTCCTCATAAGCTCATAAAAGTTCTTGATTTATTAGCAAAACAGGATATTAAAGTAATTTTCGTTGGAGGGAAAGGGGATATTGAAATTTCGAAATATATTTTGGATAAAACAGAAAATAAAAATATAAACATAGCAGCAGGAAAACTAAATATTCTCCAATCAGCTGAATTAATTAGGCGCTCAAAGCTTATTTTAACTAATGACTCAGCACCATTGCATTTAGCAAATGCTGTTGGGACTAAAGTAATTGCTGTCTTCGGTGCAACAGTACCTGAGTTTGGATTTTATCCTTACGGGAAGAATGATGTAATATTTGAAACAAAGGGTTTAAAATGTAGACCTTGTTCTATACATGGTGGAAAAAAGTGCCCTATAAAAACTTTCGAATGTTTTGAAAGAATAGAAGAAGAAAAAATATACAATGAAATTATTAACTCTATTTGATTTTTATATTCTCAAGAATTCGCTTAACAAACTTTCCTAACATATCAAATTCAATATTAACTCTATCTCCAGGTTTCATATATCTGAAATTTGTTACCTTCCATGTGTGAGGGATTATAGCAATTTTAATTAAAATTTCCTTTTTCGTTTCTTTAATAATTTGAGCAATTGTTAGGCTAACTCCATTAATTGCTATAGAACCAACATAAATAATGTTATCTCTAAAGGTAGCAGGAAAAGTAAAATAGTATTCCCAGCTATCTTTAAGTTTAATAATTTTATGAACATATCCTGTGGTATCAACATGTCCTTGAACTATATGACCATCTATTGTGGAATTAATTTGCATAGGTTTTTCAAGGTTAACATAACTGCCTATTTTTAAATCACCAAGATTTGTTTTACTTAATGATTCGTGAACTGTGGTGAACGCAAATGTATCTCCTTTCTTTTCAGTAATGGTCATACACGCACCATTGATTGCAATGCTAGAACCTTTTTTAACATTTTTTAGATAACCCTTAATTGTTGGTCTAACTGTAAATTTTATACTATCACCAATATTTTGCATCTTTAAAATTTTTCCCATATCTGTTACTATTCCAGTAAACATTCTTCTATCCTTTCTTATAATAAATTAATAAATCATCTTGAATTCTTTTAGAATAATTTAATTTTAGTGTTTGGGTCTTTTTCAAATTAGTAATTGAATACATTTCAAATGGGGAAATCCCTTTACCTATTATCTTATTTGCAACAAATAAAAATATGTCATCGAAGAGTTTATACTCAATAAATTTAGAAAAAATGAAAGCTCCGCCTTCAACCAGAATATTGTATATATTCATTCGATATAGGGTTTTCAAAATTTTCCTATAACCTTTTTTACTGATTTCTGAAAATAAAATAAGAGTTTTACTACTATATTTATCAGAAAAAAGTTTATGAGTAGCAGGAAGTTTTTCAGGGGTATCTGAAAGAACAATTCTATATGGAATTTTTGATAAATCTTCAGGTAACAAGGATGGATTATCTAACAATGCTGTGTTATGGCCAATTAATATTGCATCATATTGATTTCTTAATTTTTTTACATATTTTCTTGAGTCAGGGTTAGTAATCCATTTTGATTCATTATTTGTTAAAGATATTTTTCCATCAATACTTTGTGCAATTTTTAAAGATACATAGGGAAGTTTATCGCATATATTTTTAATATAGGTTTTGTTTAATTCTATGCATTCGTCCTTTTTTATTCCATATTCAACTTTTATACCTGCATTTCTTAATTGTTTTATTCCTTTTCCACTTACCAGTGGATTGGGGTCTTCCATACCAATAACAACATTTTTAATCTTATTCTTGATTATTTCATTGGTACAAGGAGGGGTTTTACCGTAATGACAGCATGGTTCAAGATTTACATATAATGTTGAACCTTCTAAATTTTCTTTTCTTTTTAAAGCATCATTGATTGCATTTATTTCCGCATGAGCTCCACCATAATACTTGTGATATCCTCTTCCTATTATTCTATTATTTTTTACTATAATACAACCTACTAATGGATTAGGTGATGTTCTACCTAATCCATTAGTGGCTAAATTTATACACTTTAGAATATATTTTTCATTATTTGACAAAAGAACTAGATTATTTAGTTCTTATTGTTATCTTCTTTTTTCTCAGTTAGCTTTGTCTTTAATTCTTCTATCTTATCTTTAAGTTTACTTTCATAATTAGAATTCATATTTAATGCTGTTTCGTAATCACTTAGTGCTTCAGCTAATTTACCTAAATTCTCATAAGTATAACCGCGATTATAATAGAAAGATGCATCTTTAGAATTTAGACTAATTGCTGTATTTAAGTCTGATAGTGCTTTATCCCACTCACCTTTATCTATGTGAATACCAGCTCTGTCATAGTATGCATATGAATTTTTGGGATTCAATTCGATTGATTTATTTATATCATCAAGTGCTTTTACTGTATCACCAAGTTTTAGATATGTTTTACCTCTATACCAAACAAATCGGGAATTGTCTTTATTGTAATTTATAGAATTGGATAAATCAGAGAGTGCATCTTGATATTTTTGAATTGAATAATATGATATGCCTCTAAAACCCAATGCATCTGAATTCTCTGGATCCATTTCAATAATGGCTGTATAATCTTGTATCGCATTTTCAAATTTCTTGATAATTCTATAGCAATTTGCTCTTGCAAAAAGTGATTTTAAATGGCTTGGATTTATCTCAAGTGCCTTTGTAAAGTCAGCGATAGCATTTTCATATTCTCCAAGGTTATAATAGCAATTTCCGCGCATTACATAAGCGGAAGTACTATTAGGATTAATTTCTAATGCTTTTGTATAATCAATTATTGCACCTTTATAATCTTCAGCATCGAATTTTTCATTACCGTAAATGATGTGATCCTCTTCTGTTTGTGCAAAAAGATTTAATGTAATTACTAATGTAAATGAAAAGAATAGCATTAAGAGTAATTTTTGCATATGTATAGATATTTAATTTAAAATAATTTATCAAATTAAGAAAAATTTTTTTTAAAAAATACAGAATTCATTACATTTTATTAAACAACAATTTTATGTTAAAGTTCACTTTTCCTTTTATACTTGGTTAAAATACTATCCCTTGAATTTCTGTTGTAAATATATGTTGGTATATCAAATTTTTTTACTGTAAATTTTTTAGAGGCTCTCTTTATTAAATCGTAATCATAAGCGTATATATTTTTAAAACCATTTAATTTTAAGAAAACCTTTCTCTTACCAAAAATAGTTGCACCAATCACACATTGATTAAGGTGTATTAATTTTTCAGGATTATTTGCATCAGGAACAAGCATATATTCCTCTTTCCCAATTATCTTTGCAGTAGTATGAATAATATCTAAACTGCTGTTATTATAAAATATATTAACTCTCCTTTCAATGTGTTCGGGTAGATATTCGTCGTCTGAGTCAAGAAATGTGATATAATCTCCATTTGAAATTTTTATACCTCTATTTAGTGTAAGAGCTGGACCTCTGTTTTTATGCTTAAAATAGATAATATTATCAAGTTTATATATGTATTTGGAGATAGATTTTTCAACTTCATCAGTACTACCATCGTCAGCAATAATGATTTCTATATTTTGGTAAGTCTGATTTATTACTGACTCTAAAGCTTTAAGTAATTTTCTTTTTCTATTATAAACTGAAATAATTACTGATACTAAAAATTCTTTTGATGATTTGGGTATTACCATTCTATCCATTCAGTTGGGTCAACAGGTTGTTTATTTTCCCATATTTCAAAATGAAATATTTGTCCAATATTGTTTTGAGAAGTTTTTGCAATAACTTTTCCTGCTTCTACTTTTTCGTTTTCTGCAACCGAAATTTTTTCAACAACAGCATATACTGTGAAATATTGATAATCGTGTTTTATTATTATAACATTACCAAATTCTGGTATGAAAAAAATTTTAAATACAATGCCATCTGCTACACAGTATACTTCAGAACCTTTTGCAATTGAAAAATCTATACCATTATTGTAGGAAATCGCTCTCGTCTGTTCATTATATGTTTTACCGAAATCTTGTGTTATGTATACACTTGTAACAGGAGAAATTAATTTTCCTTTTAATGAACTAAAAGGTTGCCCTGAGTAATTAGGAATATGATTTACAATGAATCTCAGTTCCTGTGTAATATTTTGCTTCTTGGTTTCAATCTGTTTTATGTGATTATTAATATTTTCTATTCTTCTAAAGAGAACTTCATTTAAATAATTCAAAGAGTCTATTATTGATTCTGTTTGTATTTTACTTGCTAGAATTAATTTTTGGTAATTCTTTTTTTCCGATAAATATTTTTCTCTATCTTTGCTACTTAACTTATATAACTTTTTCTTCTCTTGTAATATAAAAGATTCTGTTTTAATTTTCTCGAATTCACTTAATCTAAGTTGGGAAAGTCTTTGTAAATATTCAAGTCTTGTATAAAGTTGTGGAATTGATTCAGATGAAAAAAGTATTTGTATTGGATAATCAGCTCCTTGTTTATAGAGTGTAATAATTTTTTGTTTATAAGAATTTTTTATCCTCTCAAGCTTTTCTCTTTGTTCTGCTAATTCTAATTCCTGTACAATTAATTTACTTTCATCTTTTAGATCTGTTACTTCTGATCCCTCAAGGAGTTTTGCTAATTGATTTAACTGTGATATGTATTCTTTTAAATCTTTTTTATAATTTATTAGAAGATTATTGTTGTTGTTGATAACACTTTCAATATACTTTATTTCTTCTTTATATGTTCTTATTTGTAGTTCTAAATCAGATAATAGATTGAACTCATCTGAAAAACTATATTTTACAAACAATAAAACTGATAATATTATTAAATTAGTTAATGTCTTATTCAATTCCAGATATATATTTTTGCACTTTTGGGAATGTTTATTTTATAATTGAATTCATAGACGCTAAAATTAACTTCTGTATATTTTAACCATAAGTATTCTTTTTTTAATTCTCTTTTAAAATCTATTGAAAAAGGGAACTTGATACCATTAATAACTTTATATTCTGAAAAATTAATTTCATAATCAACTTTGCTTGAGTCGTTATAACTCTTTATTCTAAAAATTGTAGAATTTGTCGTATCAATCCAGTATTCTTTTTTTGTGTTTGTAGAGTCTATTTTGCTGAATATAAGTCCTGCATTTGTAAATATGTATTTACAGTCTTTTGTTAATGAATCGGGTAATATAAATGAACCTGTAATTATATTTATTAGATTATCAAATGATATGCAAATTCTTAAAATTATTCCAAGATTTTTTTCTGTAGGAGGTCCTTTTATTACAAAGTTCTCTATTGCATTATAATAAGTAAATTCTTTTCTTGTTAACATCATTATAGCACCAGTTATTCCGAAAGTTCCTCTTATCCTTGCATAGCAACTATCGGGTTTAAAAATAACCGCAAACAAGCTACCAGAATTACCACTCTGATTGCTTTCATATTCAATATTCCCTTCAAGTTCAACTTTCATTATCCGAGAAGAATTTTGATTAATCTTCTTTATAATATTCAATACTTTAAGAGAATCATTATCAAGAGTTTTACTGAAAGTAAACTCTGAAACGAATAAAGCTATTATAATTAGAATAATTTTTGAACAATATGATCTCACAATTATTATTTGCTTATAATTGAATCAAACAAATCGCATTCATTTTCGATTTTCAAATCAAGTTTAATAAAATACACAGGATATTTTTCTATAAAATTATTAAAAATTCTAATTTTTACAAAGTCCTTTTCTGTTGTAATGAATATATCTGATGTAGAATATTTTGTTTTTAGATATTTTATATCATTTTCAGAGTAATATTTATGGTCTTCAAAAGTAATAAATTCTTTTATATTATAATTTTGCAATGCATTTTTGAATGAATTTGGATCTGCTATCCCACAAAAAGCAATCAAACTGTTAAATTTACCATCAATCTTGTTATAATCTTTATTATAAATCCCTTCAATTGTGTAATGAATCTTATATATGGGTTTATTGAATTTCTTTAGAAACCGTGGAGATTCATTTCTAAAGAATTTGTGGTTTTCGAAAATAGCTGTGCTCCTCCTGATATTTCCAATTGGTTCTCTCAGATTCCCTACAGGTAATAAAATTTTGTTTATAAATTTGTGTTTCTGAAAATTATTTATGTCAATTACTAAAAAATCAAAATCCTTTTTTATCCTTCTTTGTTGGAATGCATCATCAAGCAAGATAAAATTTGGTTTGAAATTTCTTTCAAGATATCGGATTGCTTCGATTCTATCCTCTGAAACAATAAAGTAAAAATTATTAAATTTTCTTTTCAGTGTTTCGACAATCATATAAGGTTCATCACCACTATCATCAACTGTTAGAATAACATTTTTTGAGTCATAAACAATTTGCATCCCTTTAGTTTTTCTCTTGTAACCCCTTGAAATTATTGCAACTTTATATCCCTTTTCAAGAAGTAGTTCTGATATTTTAATTACAAGTGGTGTTTTTCCAGACCCTCCAACATTAATATTTCCAATGGATATTATTTTACATTGAGAGTTATATTTTAGCAATATGTCATTATCATATAAAAAATTACGAATCAAAATAAAAATTCCATAGAGAATTGATATTGGAAAGAAAATAAGTCTTAAAAAACTAATTCCTGAGTAAATATTCATTAATAATTTCTGTTGCTGATTTTTTTACGGGATACTCAAGTAAGATTTTTTTCACTTGCTTAAATTTGTTTATCATTTGTTCTCTATAGGTGTCATTATTTAATATTTTTAATGCTTCATTGCAAATATTTTCCGCAGTCATATCTTTTTGTATAAATTCTTTAACGATTAAACTATCAGAAATAATGTTAATTAAAGTAACATATTTCACTTTTACAACAGCTTTTGCAATTAAATAGTTAATTGGATTTGCTTTATAAATTGTAATAAATGGAGTCTCTAAAAATGCACATTCAGTTGCTGATGTGCCAAA
Organism: Ignavibacteria bacterium; assembly: GCA_026417495.1. Classification (GTDB taxonomy): domain Bacteria; phylum Bacteroidota; class Ignavibacteria; order Tepidaquicellales; family Tepidaquicellaceae; genus Tepidaquicella. The sequence goes on along the minus strand of JAOADD010000057.1, from coordinate 9,423 downwards.
TTTTGTTATAACCAAATCACTGTTGAGAATAGTGTTATAATTATTTTTACCTGTGTTTTCTATAATTTCTATACCAAGGTTATCAATACACTTTTTATATTTATCTAAATTAATATTTTTTGATAATAAAAGATGAATATTACAATCCAATTGCTTCTTAATTTGTTTTATCGGATTTTCTAATGCTTGTAAATTTCTTCTGAATTCTTCATCTCTGCTGCCTGGTAGGATTGTTATTACTTTTTTGTTATTTGGTATTTTTCTGTGAGTATTTAAAAATTCCTCAACTCTTTTTAACAATGGGTTACCAACATAAATTGCATCAACGCCAAACTTATTATAAAATTCGATTTCGAAGGGATATATTACCATCATTTTGTCAATTAACCTTTTTATTTTTTTTACTCTTCTAGTATTCCAGACCCAAACTTGTGGTGATATGTAATATATAATTTTTCCTTTATAAAATTCCTTTATCTTTTCTGCAAATTTTAAATTAAATGAAGGAAAATCTACTAAAATTACAATATCAGGTGGATTATTTTTTATATATTCTACACATTTTTTCAATACATTTTTGATTTTATTGATATTAGAAAGTACAGAATATAATCCAATGTAATTCACCTCTCTATAGTGGTATAATAATTTCATTCCTGCTTTTTCTAACTCAAATCCTCCGATACCTGTGATTGTAACTTCAGAATTAGTTTTCAAAAGCTCATCAATAATTGTAGAAGCATTAGCGTCTCCTGATTGTTCTCCTGCTATGATGAAGATTGATTTATTTTTTGAATTGTTTATCAAACCTTAAAAATTCTTATTTCTAAAATAAAAATTATGAGAATAATAAATGTGATAAAAGCAATAGCTAATAGGGTTTTAGATTCTGATTGTAACCCTTTTTTTAAATCGAATTTTATATTTGATTTTATCTTGAGTGGTACTTTTTTGAAAAGAAAAATAAATCTTCCTACATTTTTTTTATATTCTAAGTAACTTTCGCCAAATTGTTTTTCTAGATAATCTTCTTCTACCAATATTATGCAGTAGTATTGGAATAAAAAGTATACAATCCCAATAATTTGTAAGTAAGGGAAAAGAGAATTTGTCATTAATCCAATTCCAGTATAAATAATAATATTAGCTTGATATAAAGGATTTCTTATTATTGCAAATGGTCCTTGTGTTACAAGAACACTACCCGTTACTTCTGCTGTTGCTCTTGTTTCACTTCCCGCATAACTTACAGCCCATATTCTAATAATTTCACCTAGCACAACAAGTATTAAACCAATTATAATTGATTTATATGTGGGATTTATAAAGAATATGCTAATGAAAAAAAACGGTATAGGTGTATAACTTCTATTTGTAAATAAGAATTTTCCAATTTTTTTTAGCATAATATTTTACCCTCCCATATAAACATCTCTTCGCAGCATTTGTGCTGTCTGACGTACTTTAATTTTATTTTTTTCTTTCAATTTGTTTATTTTATTTATAACATCAAGAAAATTATTATAAGGGAAATAAGTTATATTATTTTTCCAGCAATAAGATACCAATTTTTTTTTAGCAAATACAATATCAGCATAATTTGCTGCACAAAAGTCTGATGTCCCATCTCCAATTAAAACAGAAATTTCATTCTCAAATTCGTTTGTGTAGGTTAGTATGATATTTCTCTTGCTCATACCACAGAATGTGCAGTTTTCATCAGAATATGGGAATTCACAGGTAAGTTTTAACCTGGAATTTTCGTCTATATAAGTAAACATTTTATTGCAAAAATATGGAAGACTGATGTTTTCTCTTTTCAATATTCGTTCAATATAGTAATCCAATCCTTCACTTATTATAAAAATGTCGTAATTGTTCTGATTGCAGTAATCAATAAATTTTTTAAAATATGGGTCAATTTTTTCCTCGTCTAAATATTCATTAAATTTTTCAAATGAAAAATCTTCAACTAATTCCAATTCTCTTTTAATACACTCCCTTGCGGAAATAATATTTGTATCAAATAAATTGCATAGTTCCTGAAATTTAGATTTATTTTTTATAAATTTCCCAAGAGAATTTACCCATACGTCATTTAAAGTAATTGTCCCATCAAAGTCGCAGAAAATTTTCAGTTTATGATTTTTCATTGACTAACTGGTTTGAATCTTGTCTCTACTATTGTACTAACACCAGGTTCCTGCATTGTGATACCATATAATCTATCAACCATTTCCATTGTTCTTTCATTGTGCGTAATTAGAATGAATTGAGTATTAGCTGAAAACTTTCTTATCATTTTATTAAATCTGATTAAATTAGCTGGGTCAAGTAATGCATCTACCTCATCAAGAACACAGAATGGAGATGGTTTTATTAAATAGATTCCGAAAAGCAATGCAATAGCTGTTAAAGTTTTTTCCCCTTGTGATAACAACTCAATTGATGTAGGTCTTTTTCCTCTTGGTTTAGCTGATATTTCTATTTTTGCTTCAAGTGGATCTTCTATTATATTACCTTCTTCATCGGTATCATATACCAATTTTAAATCTGCTTCATCCCCTTCATGGAAAAGTTCCTTGAAAATTTTTATAAAATTCTCCCTTATCTGTTCAAATACTTTAAGGAATTTTGTTCGGGCTTCTGTGTTTATTCGTTCTATAGTTTTTCTTATTTGTTTTTCAGATTCAACTAAATCATCCCTTTGCTTAATTATATTTTCTAATTCATCTTTTTCTTCTTGAAAACTATCCCATACAAGTTGTTGATATCCTCCACCGAGTTTTTTCAACTTTTCATTTAATTCTTCTATCCTTTTCTTTGCCCGTATGATATCATATTCAGAATTTTCATTAATAAATTCTTCTATAAATTTATCATCAATATCAACTTTATCTGTATCTGAAATCTTATAATCATATTTTCTTAATATATAATCAATTACCTGTTCAGATTTAATAGTGTATTCTCTAATTAAAATTTGTGAGTCAATTAATTTTTGAGATACTCTGTCATATTGATTCCTGAGGTTCCTCTGTTCTGTATTGAGTTTATTTTGAATTTCTCTCAAATTATCTAATTCTAATTTAATGCTATCATACTCTTCTAATATTTTTTCTTGTTCTCGCTTTAATTCATCGAATAACTCTCTATCTCTTTTAATCTTTTCCCGCTTCTCTTTTAAATCTTGATTACTGTTCTCTATTGCAGATTTATTTTTCTCAAGCTGTTTTGTCTGCAATTCCACTGAATTTGTTATTCTATCAAGTGTTGATTCCTCAGTTTTTAGTTCATTTTTTAATTTAATAAGTTCAAGGTTGAAACTATTATAATCATTTTGATATTCAGTATATGATTTTTCTATCTCGTTAAATTCATCTGTTAAAAATGTGAACTCTTTATCGAGATTCGAATTTTCATTCTCTGCAATTCTAATTTCTTCTGTTTTCGTATTTAAGGTATCTTTAAGTTGATTATTTTCTTCTTGTAATTTCTTATAAACTAAATTATTCTCATCTATATTTTTATTTAGAGAATCGATTTTAAAATTAATAATGGATATCTCGTTATTTAGGACGCTTTTTCTTTTCTCATATTCATTCAATATACTTATGGTTTCTGATACTTTTAAATCTCTTATTTTATTTTTATATTCTTCAATTGTATCCTGTATTATTTTTAAATTAATTTCTAACTCTTTCTCTATTGTTTTAAGCCTTTTAATATATTCATCTCTACCTAATCTGATACTTTCTTCATTGGTTTTGCCACCTGCTCTAACAACACCTTCTGTTACTATATCACCATCAAGGGTAATGAATTTATAATAATTATCCTTAGAAAGTTTGTAAGCAATATTTAAGTTATCAACTACCACATATTCATCTAATAAGTATTTAATAAGTTTTTCAAACTTTTTTTGTTTACATTGTACCAATGTATCCGCAAAACCATAAACACCTTCATAATTAAGAAAGTCCAAACTTTCATCAGAAAAAGTAACAAAATTTATTCTCTCTCCGAAGAGTTTATCATATAAGATAAATGTAACTTTACCTTTATTGTTATTTTCTAACAGTTCTATTAGATCAAATACTTTGTCCGAATATTCTAAAATTAAATAGTTGGCTACTTCGCCCAAAGCTGTTTCAATCGCAGTTTTAAATTTTGGGTCAACATCAATTATGTCAATAACTGTTACTAATCCTTTATATTTTTTTTCATTTACTAAATATTTAACACCTTCAGCATAATCTTCTAGATTATTATACATATTTTCAAGATGTGATATTTTAGTTCTTTGTTTTTGTAGCTCTAAGTATTTTAAATTGTATTCTGATTCTGCTTTCTCAATTTGATTTTTTATTGTGCTTTGTTGTTCTTGTAAGTTTGATAAATTACTATTTATCTTTCTAATCTCTGTTTCAAGTATCTGTAATTCTGATTCTAATTTTTGTTTTTCATTGTTATAAGCATTTTGCCTGTTAATATTATTTTCTATCATTAAAGAAATTGTCTTCATACGATCTAAATTTGTATCATATTTAACTTTGCATTGTTCATATTCCCTTCTTTTTTCATTTAGCAGTTTATTTTTTTCTTTGACTTTTGTTCCTAATGATGTTAATTCATTCTTTTTGTTTGATATAAGTTCTATCGCATCCTCAAGTTTTGTTTTCTTTTCAGCTAGTGATTTTTCGGATATGTTTATTGTGCTTTTTAAGATATTAATTCTATGTAATAATGCTTCTTTCCTTGCTTGATTATTTTTAATATTTTCTTCTAAATTAATATTTTCATTATGCAGTCTTTCTAAATCATTTTCAAGATGAGAAATTTTCTGTTCTAAAACAAGAATTTCTTTTTCAAGTTTATTTAAACTATCTTTTTTCTTGTTTAAATTTGATTCTGATTCATTAAGCTTTTCTTCTATCTCTTTAATCTTTTCGGTATATTTATCAATTTCAATATCATTGGCTTGTATTTTCTTTGAGAGTGTTTCTTTTAATGATATATTTGTAGATTCGTTTTCTTTTATTGAATTTATTTCATTTTGTAAATAGTTTGTTTCTGCAATTGCTGTTATTATCTCAAGCTTTTTCAAATCCTCAAAAACAGCCCTTGCTTCCTCATTTTTCTTTACCTGCCTTTCAAGCATATTAATATTTCGTTGTTTCTCTCTTATTATATCATTAATCCTTACAAGTGATTCTCTCACTGACTCAAGTCGTTTATATGTTAAATCTCGGTTTTGTTTGTATGAGATTATTCCCGCTGCTTCTTCAAAAAGTTTTCTTCGTTCATTCTTTATTGGTGATAGTATCGTCTCAACCATTTTTAATTCTATTACGGAATATGCATCAGGCCCAATACCTGTGTCAAGGAATAAATTTCTAATGTCTTTCAATCTTACTTTAACCCCATTTAGGAAGTATTCCGTCTCACCATTCCTGAAGTATCTTCTAGCTATTTTAACTTCAGTATATTCTGTAGGTAGTATTTTTTTACTGTTATCAAAAGTTAGTGAAACTTCTGCAATACTAAGTGGTTTTCGTGTCTTAGAACCATTGAATACAATGTCATCCCGTTTTTCACTTCTAAGTATTTTATCCCCTTGTTCACCAAGAGCCCATCTGATAGCATCTACAATATTTGATTTACCACAACCATTAGGACCTACAATAGCAGATACACCTTCTGCAAATTCAATCTTTACTTTATCAGGAAATGATTTAAATCCGAATATTTCAACTTTTGATAAATACAATTTTTATATATTATAACTTAAGATTAGATTTAAAATACTTAATGTATTTTTGTAAAAATATAAATATACAAGTAGTCCTCCAGCAGTTATAAAATAAAATATTAAACCATATAAGAACGCTCTTCCAAAATGATGTTCAAACATAAACTTAAAACCGCTAATCAACCTTAGAATAGAAAGTATGTAACAAACTAAGAATAGAACCAAACTTAAAGTTATATAAACTGTGCTTAAGGTTCCAAGTTTATAGATTATTATACCTATAGGAAGAAAAATTAAATATGGATACAGAGACCAAACTGTAACAGCGAATATATTTTTAAAATTATATCTATGTTTCATAATAACCGTTATTACAGTTAGAATAAATGTTACAAGTACAATTAAAATTAGAAATATTATTATTAAAAAAATTATAGAAAGTAATGGATTTGTAAAGTAGTATGATAGTAGAATTTTCAAGTTATCTGAAGATACAAGATTAGAAATTAACATATCAAGATAAGGATTTTCCTTATAAAAATATAAAATAGAAGTTAGATATACACTAACAGATGAAGATAATATTAGTGCAAATATTATATCGTAATTTACAGAGAGTATATTTTGCTCTTTTGCATATTGGAAAAAGTTTACTGAGCGGGTAAGTGAACTAAAACTTCTGCTTACAGATTCTTTAAAGCGTGGGAGTCTTGTATATAGGAAAGAAAAGAATATAGCAACAAGAACTCCGAATATTATAATTATAAATGATTTATCCTTTAGGATATTTTCTGAACTACCTTCAGAAATCTTAGATAAACTTTGGTCGTAGTTTAATCTTTTCAAAAATACAGCAGAGAGTTTCTGATTTCTTTCTAAATCTAAAATTCCATTTGTATTTAAATAGTAATTTTCCGATAGTGGGTAGTTTAATGGTCTTTGAGAAAACCAGTCGGAAAATGAAGAAATGAATATACAAGGATAGTTTTTAACGAAAAGGTTGTAAGATTCAACAAGAAACTTAGTTTGATATTCTACGGAATGTTTATCATTATAACCATTTTTGTTATTATTTTCGATTGGTACTCCTATGTGAGAAACAAATAATGGTGGATTATTAGGTGTGTTTATTTTTTTGAACTTTTCGCTTATCTCTTCTAGTTTGCTAATGTTATAAGTCCTTATATTAATACCTCGTAAATCTGATAGCTCTAAGCAAATATCATCTTCAATATTGCTTGTTGTGTAATAGACTGGTCTTGAATCGTATTTTGAAATTGCTTCCCTTGCTTTTATTAAATAAGTTTGTGAAATTTCTTCTGTTACATCAAAATCATTACCCACTCCCCATGCAATTATACATGGTGCAGATTTATCTCTTTTAATAATTGATTCTATGTATTCAGTAGCATTTTTTATATACTCAGTTTTGCTTAGTATTTTTGATGGGACTTCATTAAATGGTATTTCATTAAATATATATAACCCATTCCTTTTACATGCATCAATGATGTATGGATGTGCGGGTTTACCTGGAACTCTGATACAATTAAATCCTAAATCTTTTATTAGTAAAATATCTTTCTCTATATTTTTATAAGTTATTACATTATTATAATGAGATGATTCCGCAAAGTAATTAATTCCGATTATTTTTATTGGTTCACCTGCAAGGTTCACAAATGATTTTTTAGAAGCTGAGAATTTAATATCGTTAATACCAAATTCATCTATGAACTCATCTATTACTTCGTTTTCTTGATATAAAGTTGTTTTAATTATATATAGTTTTGGATTGGATGGTTTCCATATATTTGGATTTCTTATAGATAATTCATTGATCAAATTATTCAAATGCTGGTAGTCCGAAATATTTACTCTCAACATATTACTTTCAGATATAGGGTTTTCTATATCTTCTGGTTTGAATATAGATGTTTTTAAATATAGATTACCTCCTTCCTTGTATTTTGCAATATTACCTGCAAGTAACGATATCTTGTTTGTAATTCTTGCATAATTTTCAGATTCTAATTTTATATCTGGTTTTGTTTCTAATATGAATAATTTTGGTACTGCTACTATATAAATATCCTGTGTTATACCCGCATTAATTTTTCCGTAATTGATTTGATCTTTTAATGGTATTGAATTTATATAACTTAAGTCACTTGAAAGGGTTATAACGATTTCATTTGAATTGTTCAAAATATTTTCATCGAGTGGTGTTATAATTGATGCAAAACCGTATAAATTTTTTGATACAAAAGTTCTGTTAATATGTATTTCTGATTCATAACTTATCCCTTCTGCAACAAGTATAAAGAAGAAATTTTTTAAAGCTGCATCATTTAAATTGAAATATCTTTTAAGAAGTAATTTACCTTTGTAGTCAATTGTAGATGGTACATTAATTGGTGTAAAATTTTTTCCATCATTTATTGATAAGCTCCATTGTCCATTCAGGTCAAGTATGTATCTGGTTTTTGTTTTACTTATTAGTCCTCGGTAAGGGATGTCTTTTTCTATAGGTTTTTCATATACATTTATTTGTGAGAAACTATTCAAGTAGAAAATGGTAAACAAAAATATTATCAGTAAAAATTTGTCAATTTTTCTAAATATATTTTTACTTCCCATATAGGGTTATAAATTATATAATCTTTTAAGTTATTAATTTATTGTCAAAATAAAAATGTAAATAATTAATATCAATAATTGAAATGTTTAAACAAATACTTTAAATAAATTATAAAAAGATTCAAAACCTTTTTGTGAAATGGGAGGTATGCTCTGTGGGAGAAGACATTATATCCTAATCTTTCAATTTCACGATGTATCATTCTATAATTGTGTGTCATTAATAATACTCCAAGTAAACATTTTCTATCTATATACTTCAGTCCTTTGTTTCCATTATTATAATATTCATTTGCTCTATCTATTTGATATTTCATCAAGTTAATAAAGTTTTCATTGTATATATTTTCCAATAAATCTTTTTCAGAATAATTAAATCTTTCTAAATCTTCAAGTGGTAAGTAAATTCGATTTCTTAATGCATCTTCCTTTATATCTCTTAAAATATTTGTAAGTTGTAAAGCTATTCCCATATCAATAGCATATTCAATTGCTTTTTCATTTGAATACCCGAATATATTCAAAACCATTAAACCAACAGAGGATGCAACTTTTTTACAATAAATTTTCAACTCTTCAAAATTCTCATATCTTGATTTAAAAGTGTCCATTTCAACACCACTTATTAATTCAAAAGCTTGTTCTATGGGTATATTGTATTTTTTAAATACATTACTTAGAGCAATCATAATATTATTCTCAATATTTATTTTATTATTATATGCATCTTGAAGCTGGTTTTTTAAATCGTTCAATAAAGAAATTATTCTATCTGTTCTAATATTTGTTTCTTTTTCTTTTATGTTCGTATCTAATGCGACTTTTCTATCAACCAATTCATCTGCATATCTACAAAAAGCATAAATAGCATAGCAAGCGTATCTTTTTTCTTTAGGTAAAAAAAATGATGCAAAATAAAAAGTCTTTGCATACTTTTTTGATATATTTTTACAATATTCGTATGCTTTAGTTAAAACATCATTTTCCATAATCAAAATTAAAGCCAAAATTTTCAAAAAGAAATTTAAAAA